>CABUXL010000022.1 GCA_902495525.1 uncultured Collinsella sp. | reverse complement strand
CGAAGCCATAATGACGCATCCAAGTTTCATGGTGATACCTCCCCTGAAACCATCGTACCCATAACTCGCGCCGCGGGCATCCACATCGAAAGCGCTTATCCCGCACGCCCACGATGCAAAAAGGGGGCACCCCGCCGGTTGGCAGAGCGCCCCCTTTACATGGCTTACCTCAGCCCGGCTTTAGGCCTGGAGCCAACGGGCGGTGTTACGCTCGTCGAGGGCCTTGAGGGTAGCGGCGGGATCGGCAACCTTCTGCAGGAACATCATGGCAGCGATGGCGTACGGCTTGTAGCTGGCCTCCTTGTACATGCCCACGCGGTGCATGTCGAAGACGTCGGCGTTAACCTCGCCGTGCTCGCAAGAGACACCGGAGATGTCGGCGGGCAGCGGGTGCATAAAGATGGTGTCCTGGCCGTTGGCAGTCTTCTCCATGAGCTCGGTCGTAGAGCACCAGTCCTGATGGGTGGCGTTCTGGGCGAGCAGCTCCTTCTCGAGCGCGGCGATGCCGGCGTCGTCGCCCTCGGCGTACAGGTTGGTGCGCTTCTCCATGGCGGCAAACGGAGCCCAGCTCTTGGGGATCACGATGTCGGCGCCCTCGAAGGCCTCGGCCATGGTGTTGACCTGCTTAAAGGTAGTGCCGGACTCGGCGGCATAGCCCTTGGCGCGCTCGACGACCTCGGGCATGAGGTCGTAGCCCTCGGGGTGGGCCAAAGTGACGTCCATGCCAAAACGGGGCAGCAGGCTGATCAGCGACTGCGGGCAGGACAGCGGCTTGCCGTAAGAGGGCGAATAAGCCCAGGTGACGGCAACCTTCTTGCCCTTGAGGTTCTCAAGGCCGCCAAACTCGTTGATGAGGTAAAGCATGTCGGCAGAGGACTGCGTGGGGTGGTCGGAATCGGACTGCAGGGAGATGAGCGTGGGACGGTGATCCAGAACGCCGTCCTCGTAAGCCTGCTGGACAGACTCGGAGACCTCGGCCATGTAGGCGTCGCCCTTGCCGATGTACATGTCGTCGCGGATGCCGATGACGTCGGCCATGAAGGAGATCATGGTAGCAGTCTCGCGGACGGTCTCGCCGTGAGCGATCTGGGACTTCTTCTCGTCCAGGTCCTGCAGCTCAAGGCCGAGCAGGTTGGCGGCCTTAGAGAAGGAGAAGCGCGTACGGGTGGAGTTATCGCGGAACAGGGAGACGGCCAGGCCCGAGTCGAAGATCTTGGACGAGACGTTGTTCTCGCGCAGCTCGCGCAGGGCGTCGGCGACGATGTAGAGAGCCTTGAGCTCATCGGTGGTCTTATCCCAGGTGTGCAGGAAGTCGCTGCCGTACATACCCTTAAAATCGAGGCCGTTCAGCTGCTCGACGAGCTCGGTAAACTTGGCGTCCATGTAAATGTCCTTTCTAAAGGTGAAACGATCGCAATGAGTAGATGTGCTCCGGCATGCGCGTGTGGCTAGAACATGCAGAGCGCTATGACGAGGACCCGCTACCGTTGAGGAAGCATGGGAGATAACGACCGCGGGCCCCAAGTCAACAGGAGGCGCCGGGGGCATAAACTGTCCCCGGCTCAACAAAATCGAGGAATGGGACTAGTCGATCTTGTTGTTGGTCAGACCGGCGCGGAACACGGTGGCGTCGCCATCGGCCTGGCTCGGATCGTAGAGGTTCAGGGCAGCCACATACATGGCGGCAGCGGTGACCAGGTCGTCCTTGTAGGTGACCTCGTTGGGAGCGTGAGCCTGAGACTCGGCACCCGGGCCAAAGCCCACGCAGGGGATGCCGTAGCGGCCCTGGATGGAGACGCAGTTCGTGGAGAAGGTCCACTTGTCGCACAGCGGGCGACCGGTGCGCTTGTCCATGCTGGGCTCGCAGCCGATGCGCTCGTCACCAAACATGGCCTTGTGGGCGTCGACGAGGGCCTTGACGTGCGGAGCGGTCTCCTTGTTGATCCACGTGGGGAAGTAAGCCTCGGTCTCGTAGACCTCGCCGGTCCAGGACGGACGGTCGTACATGTACATGGAGACCTTCACGTCGTCGCCGTACTTCTTGGCGGCCGGCAGGTTGCGGATCTCGTCCAGGCAGGACTCCCAGGTCTCACCGGCGGTCATGCGACGGTCGATGGAGATGGCGCAGGAGTCAGCGACAGCGCAGCGGCTGGGGCTGGTGTAGAAGATCTGGCTGACGGTGCAGGTGCCGCGGCCTAGGAAGCGGGCATCCTCGAAGTGCTCGGGGTTGTACTTGGGGTCGAGCATCTTGACGAGACCCTTGATGTCGGTCGACTCGTCGCAGCCGTTGTTGTTGAGGGCGCGGACGTCGGCGATGATGTCGGCCATCTTGTAGATGGCGTTGTCGCCGCGGTCGGGAGCGGAGCCGTGGCAGGAGGTGCCGTGAACGTCGACACGGATCTCCATGCGGCCGCGGTGACCGCGATAGATGCCGCCGTCGGTGGGCTCGGTGGAAATGACGAACTCGGGCTTAATGCCGTCCTTGTTGTAGATGTACTGCCAGCACATGCCGTCGCAGTCCTCTTCCTGGACGGTGCCGACGACCATGATCTTGTAACCCTCGGGGATGAGGCCCATGTCCTTCATCATCTTGGCAGCGTAGGTAGCGGAAGCCATGCCGCCCTCCTGGTCAGAGCCGCCGCGGCCGTAGATGATCTCGTCGGTCTCGTAGCCCTCATAGGGATCGGCGTCCCAGTTCTCGATGTTGCCGATGCCGACGGTGTCGATGTGGGAGTCGATGGCGATGATCTTGTCGCCCTCGCCCATAAAGCCCATGACGTTGCCCAGGCCGTCGACCTTGACCTCGTCATAGCCAAGGCTCTCCATCTCGGCCTTGATGCAGGCAACAACCTCACCCTCCTCGCAGGACTCAGAGGGGTGAGAGATCATAGCGCGCAGGAAGCGAGTCATATCAGCACGATGAGACTCAGCAGCAGCCTTGATAGCGTCGAAATCGAGTTCTTTAGCCATTGTTCATAACCTTTCAAACGAAGGAATCTACCTGTGAGGTGGCGGAGCGATACCTATTTACTCCGCCCCAACGATTAGCAAGTGGGATATTCGCCTTCCCAAACAATTCGACGATACTGATCGGGGTCCGTGTCACCTTCCGTGGAGAAGCAGAGCACAGAGCTCGTCTTATCCAGGCCGATGAGCTCCTTGAGCTCGGCGTACTCGGGATCGAGCATGAGAGTCTCGACCAGGCCGGTGGTCACAGCGCCGGACTCGCCGGAGATGACGCGCGGGTCGCCCTTCTCGGGAGCGCCCAGGGTGCGCATGCCGCGAGCGGTGACCCAGTCGGGGCAGGACACGAAGGCGGTAGCGTGGTTGCGCAGGATATCCCAGCCCAGGATGTTGGGCTCGCCACAGCACAGGCCGGCCATGATGGAGGGCATGTCGCCGTCCACGATGCGCGGGTCGCCGTCGCCGGCGGCAGCGCCCTTGTACAGGCAGGCGGCAGGAGCGCACTCGACCACAACAAAGGTAGGCGGGTTATCGGGATACAGGTTGGTGAAGTAGCCCACCACGGCGCCGGCCAGCGAGCCCACGCCAGCCTGGACAAAGACGTGCGTCGGGCGGTTGATGGCCATCTCGCGCAGCTGCTCGGCAGCCTCGGAAGCCATGGTGCCGTAGCCCTCCATGATCCAAGACGGGATCTTCTCGTAGCCCTCCCAGGCGGTGTCCTGAACGATGACGCCGCGCTCGCAGGCATCGGCCTCGGCGGCGGCCATGCGCACGCACTCGTCGTAGTTGACCTCTTCGATGGTCACCGTGGCGCCCTCGGCGGCGATGTTATCGAAGCGGGGCTTGGTGGAACCCTTGGGCATGTGCACGACGGCCTTCTGGCCCAGCTTGTTGGCAGCCCATGCCACGCCGCGGCCATGGTTGCCGTCGGTGGCGGTAAAGAAGGTAGCCTGGCCAAAGTCCTTGGCAAGCTGATCGGAGGTCAGGTAATCGAAGGTGCAGTCGGCAACGTCCTTGCCGGTCTCGTCGGCAATGTAGTTGGCCATGGCAAACGAACCGCCCAGGACCTTAAAGGCGTTGAGGCCAAAGCGATAGCTCTCGTCCTTAACGCACAGGTTGGACAGGCCCAGGCGTGCAGCCTGGCCATCCAGGCGGGCAAGCGGAGTGACGGTGTACTGGGGGAACGACTGGTGGAAGGCACGGGCCTTCTTCACGTGGTCGAGGCTCATGATTCCCAAGTGCTTGTCATCGCTCTTGGGCATCGTGTTGCCCGCCCACTGGATCTTATCGGCCATACGATGAACTCCTTAAGTCCTCTCTTGCCGGCCCCCGCATACGCGTTTCAGCCCATTCCCATTCATGCGACTGAACTTTTATGTGGATGCCAAACAAAAAGTTTGTTAGCACTGTTCTATCACACTTTTTGATTGGCAAACCTAACAAATTGTTTGTTGCCGTAATCGGTACCTTTTCGCCGCCGAACGGTTACATAACGCAGCGACGTTTTCGTTATTTGCGAACAAGTGGGGTTTATGGCAAAGTGAGCCCAAACTAATTTTTAGGAAGGCACCCATGACCCCCGCACAGATAGAGTTTTACAAGCGCCTTGCACACGGCCTGGCGCTCCAGTTTGGCCCCAACTGCGAAGTCGTCGTCCACGACTTGGAGACCGAGGACGTGGACCACTCCATCGTAGTGATCGAAAACGGCCACGTCAGCGGACGCAAACTAGGTGACGGTCCCAGCCATATTGTGCTTGAGTCCATGCACGAGGGCACCGCCGACGTGCACGACCGCGAGCCATACCTCACCAAAACCGCCGATGGCAAGCTGCTCAAGTCCTCGACCATCTTTATCCGCAACGACGAGGGCAAGCCCGTCGGCATTTTGGGCATTAACTTTGACATTACGCTCATGAAGGCTTTTGAGCGCTCGCTCGACGCGCTCACCGGCACGGGCGACAAGGGATACACCGAGCCCGAGCCCATCACCAAAAACATCGGCGACCTGCTCGAGGACCTGCTGCACGAGTGCGAGCAGTTTGTGGGCAAGCCCGCGGCACTCATGACCAAAGACGAGCGCATTCGTGCCATTGGCTACCTCGACCGTCGCGGTGCCTTCCTCATTTCCAAGTCGAGCGAGCGCGCCTGCGAGTTCTTTGGCATCTCCAAGTACAGCTTCTATAGCTACCTCAATGAGGCCAAGGCGGCGGCCGGCGACAAGTAGGCACTCGCCTGGATTACCCTCCCCTTTTGGGCGCGAGTTCTGGAAAGCACGAATCCAAGACCGAGCCGCTTGGGAAGTTCCATATAATCGATGTCATTAGCATTTCGAAAGGATGGAACAGAATGGCGTTGAGCAAGGCATCATGCACCGGTCGCGGATTGATTCCGGCAATTGGTGGACATGTGCACCGCATGTTCGATGAGAGTGAAGACGACCTGTTTTCGCTGAGCCTTGACGACGTGATGAATGATCGCCCGTGGACCGCCGACGAACTCATGGGCGGCGGGGCTCGCCCGTCAAACCCCAATCCCGCACTTGCGCCTAAGACCGCATCTGCGCCGACTCCTGCGCAGTTGGCTGTTTCGACACCCGCGCCTACGCCCGCACCCACTTCGGCGCCCACGCCCGCTCCCCGCCCCGCAAGCGACCCGTCCGAGACGGCGGCATTTCTCGCTGCAGCGACGCAGGGCAAATCGGCCGACAGCACCGTTATGTACAGCGCCCAGCAGTTGCCTGTTCCTGCGGCACGCAAGCCTCCGGTCGCAAGGCTCGATGAGCCCGTTGCCCATCAGGTTGCCTACGATTCCTGGGCTGCAGCCGATCTGGATGAGACCTCTACCGGCATGCCGGCGCTCGACGTTCCAGTTAACCCGCTTTTTGCCGCCAACACGAGCGCCGCAGACTATGAGGGCGGCACGGCATATTCCGATTATTCCGATGGCTATGCTGACAACGGTCGCATCGAGACCGAGGATTATGGCACCGCATCGAGCGATTATCTCAACGATTCGTACGCTGCCACGCCCGCACCGGAATATGGCCCGGAGGCCGCGTCCGCGCCGGCGTATACCAAAAGCACGGGCGAAGAGCGCTTCGCCGATTATTACGCCGAGGAAAAGGCGCTGCGTTTCTCGGAATTTCCGCAGGCAGTCAAGGTTGCCTTTATCGCCATTATCATTGCCCTGCTCGGCGTCATTGCGTTTGAGGGATTCCAGCTGTTCCGCGGCCCCACCCAAGCGGAGTCGGAGACCCAGCAAAAAGAGGACGATAACCAGTACCTGGACATCAACACCCTCAAGGGCGACCCCAACGACGGAGACGACGAGTAGCGAGGGCTGAAGGCAGCCGCAGGATCCCGCATCCAGCATCGGCTTCTAAGTGCTGTTTTGTCATCCAACTACACTTTTCCGAAGTTTTAAGGTGCCTATTTCGACACTTTTCCGTACTTTTACACGGCTGATTTCGACACTTTTCCGGATGAAAGCCGAATAATCACTTGGGAAACCAACGCCATCCGCGCGTCATTTCGCGGATGGCGCTTGATTTCTGTCCGTACACGTTGATAGACTCCATCTTGCCCGCAAGGAGCGGGCGCGTTTTATCCAGAGTCGGGGTAGAGAGTTGGCTCCACGATCCCGACGCCAACCGGCCAAGAGGCACGGTGGCCCTGCCAACATCGATGAAAGGAGTCCGTATGGACAATTTCTCCGTGCGCAGTGAGCGCAACTTCCACAACCTGGCAGCCAAGCCAAAACGAATGCATCTTCTGGACGAGCCGAGCGGCTATGCCTCGGCCATGGTCAAGAACAGCCTCTCCCACCAGATGCGCTTCACGGTACAGAAGCTCGAGGAAGAGTTCTGCGCTGCTGGCAATCCACATGTGCTACAGATTAAGTTGTTCGGAGACGATTTGCGTGAGCCGTCTAGCTGGAAGCTCTTTGCCGACGGCGCGTGCGTCGCAAGCGGCTCGGGCGACTTTGCCCGCGAGTGCTTCTGCGAGGGAGCTGAGGTGTTTCTGGACCTGTGTCGCGACGCCGTACGCACGGCCGAGCTGCGGCAGTGGAGCGAAAGGGAGTATGAGCTGTTGAGTGCGGCCCGCGGGATTGCGATGGTGTAGGCAGACAGACCAGACAGCTCGTCATACTGGTTGACGCTTCGATTCAAACAGCAGTGCGAAGCCGCGCTTACAGCCCTGCCATGCCAAACCGAATGGCGTTCTCAAAAGGCCCACCTCCCCTCCGCCTTCAGCCTCAGCAGCAGGTCGCCCAGCTCGGGGCACTTGCTGGAAAGGCGCGTCTGGGCTCGCTCGCCCATCCCCCACCGCTGGCGGACTTCCTGGACGTGCGGGCTCACGCGGTAGTCCCCATCCATCACCTGCTTGAGCAGCTTGGCGGTCACGCGCGCATCGGCTAAGGCGCTGTGGGCGTGACCCGTCGACTCGTCGAACTCGATGCCAAACCACGTTGCCGCGTCACTCAAAGAGACGCACCCGTGGCTGCCCACGTCCATGATCGAAGTGTAAAACGCCTGCAGGTCGGCCCAGTCCGTAGGAAATGCGGAAAGGTCCATGTGCTTTGCCTGGCACTCGGTCATAAGCTGTCGATGATCCGCCCCGCTCCAGCAAACTATCTGGGCGGAGTAGCGACCGATCCAATCGCTGAGTCTTTTGATCACCACATAGAGCGGATCAGCCATCGCAGTGTCCACAGCCGATATCCCTGTGAGCTCGCGGACGGGGAACGCAACGCCTTCGGTAAATTCTGTCTGCACAAACTGCGAGAACTCGCCCATCACGTTGCCGTGGTAATCGAGCTTAACAGCGCCGACCTCGATAATCTCGTTACGTAGTCCGCGACGCTGGCGCTGCTTTGGCACCGGCGCAAACTCAAAGTCGAGCACGATCTGGCGCGCAAAGTTCGTCGTATCGATGGCCGAAATATCCGGCGTCTTTTTGTCTGGCACGGTCAGGGCCTTTCTCCGTCAACCGCCGCTCGTTACATAGGCGGCTACATTGCCGTAAGGATAGGAACCCGTGCGGACATGAAATCGCACAGCACGGCTTTCCGGCATCCTTGCGTAAAGCCACACTTTGAGAGAATCATGTCACTGTTATTATCGAACATATATTCGTATTTATAGCAGTACTTTGATAGAATTGCAGTTGTTGACGGCAGTTCCATGTGCCGGGCAGCGCCCTCCATGCGACGGGAGGTGATGCCCATGACCGATCTGATTGATTTCGTGAAGCTCCTGACCTCTTTGGTCTCGCTCCTCACGGCGCTTATCGGACTTACCGAGGCACTCAAGCAGTGTTCGAAGCACAAAAAGAGGGGTCGACGCCGTTAAGGCATTGACCCCTTGATCAAAGCAACGGCGCTGCCCAGCTATCACCCTTGGGCTGCCGTTGACTTCATTCTACCCACGGTTGCCAGGTTTAACAAATGGATTTTCGGTTACGAAGTCCGGAGCTCGCCCCTCTACTCCAGCGGCGTTGCGCCGGATTCTGGGACGCACTTTCCGCCCCATGCCTCTATCGGAAACGGCATCCCATCCTGAAGCGGGAATCCGGGACGTAGTTTCCGCCAAAGGCCGCAAAGGGAAAGCGCATCCCATTCCGAGCATCAAATCAGAGCGCGCTTGGTTATCTCCGCTCGCACATCTCGGCAAACGAAATCAGCTTGGTATCTCCCCTGCTCGCCGCAGCATCCTGACATCCTTGCGTAAAGCCACGCTTCGAGAAGATCACGTAGCTTTTATGCTGCCGTCTAAAGAGCTCGCTTCGGTACACGAGCTTTTCCAGAACATCCTCGCCCACCGGCTCATTGCGCCATTTGCACTCCGCAAACAGCGCAGTGCCCTCGCCATCGTCAACAATCAAGTCGATTTCTTCCTGCGTATGCGTGCGATTGTCCGTCCCCCACCAGCGCCCGACGCTCGCCGGAACCACATCGAGCTGGCCCGCCCGCGCAAGTTCGTACACGTATTGCCTGCATATAAGCTCAAAGACCGTGCCCATGTAATCCGATACGTGCGGCTCAATGCGCTTATACGCCATCTCGGCCATATCGTTTTGAATCAGCCCGATGTTCTGCGGCACAAACCGGTACCAGAACCTAAACATCTGATCGCTCAGCAGATACACGGCTCGCTTATTGCTCGTCTCGTTTAAGGGCAGCTCGCGCTCGACAATCCCAAGCGATGCCAGCTTATCCACATAGCTCTTTACGTTGCTCGCAGGGATTCCCGTAGAGCTCGCAATCTCCGAAATCTTCGAGCACCCCTGAGCAATTGCCTGCACGATCGCATCATATTGCTCGGGATTGCGGCACTCTTGTAATAGCAGGCTACTCGGCTCCTCAAAGAGATAGCCCGTAGGAGTAAGAAAAAGACGTTTGATGTTGTCCTTGAGCGGTGCGGCAGGATCGACTTTCTCGATATATGCAGGAATGCCGCCCGTCATGCCATAGCAAACCGCAGCGTCTTCGCGACCCATGCTCTGCCACAACCCGAGGGTCGTCGTAAAATCGAGCGGCATGATCTTAAACTGGGCCGTACGCCTACCGTATAGTGGGCTCTCGTAGCCCAACACCTGTTCCTCCATAAACGAAAGAGACGAGCCACATAGGATCAGCATTAGCCTGGTCTCTTTGTATAAGTGGTCGATCTTGTCTTGCAGCAACGAGCTGATCTCGGGATTCGATTGGGCGAGATAGGGATACTCGTCGATCACGGCAATCAAACGTTCCGTGCGAGCCATGGTGGCCAATGCATCGAACGCTTCGTCAAAACTACGAAACGACACGCCTGCAGCACCAACCGAGCCTGCAAGTATCGCCTGGCTAAAGCCGTGCAGGTTTGCCTCCGCATTGGTACGACGAGCTTGAAAGTAAATAGCCTTCTTGCCTTGGATGAACTCTGTGATAAGGCGCGTTTTACCCACACGACGGCGGCCGTAAATCACAGGCATTTCAAAGGAGCCCGTGCCATACAGTCGATTGAGCTCGGACATTTCCGCTGTTCTTCCGATAAACATAGGGCCATCCTTCCTTTACGTTATAGCTAGCTATATTATATCTTCCTATAATATAGCTAGCTATAACGTAATTCGACAAGCGGGCCACGCAAGGGGGGGTACACCACCGCACGTGGACCGTTCCGGAAAATATATCCCGTTCTGGAGCCAAAAACTGGGCCGTAGTTTCCGCCAAGCATTCCATCCGGAAAGCGTGTCCCGTTCTGAGCCTGAATTCTGGGATGCACTTTCCGCTGAAGCTTCTACCGGAAAATGCATCCCATTCCGAGCGCTCATTCCGGGTCACAATTTCCGCAGATACAAGGCGACAGTCCGCCGCCCTTATCACATACCTTCAAATATGCGATCCAGAAACACAAAACAGCAGATAGAATGCTCTTTTTTCAAAAAGTACACGTCCCGAAACTTACCAAGACTTCATATCCAGCTACCGTTCACGGTCGCCGATTACCGCCCACCGATTCAAACAAGAAATATGTCGCCAAAAGCAGGTCATCTACCTGCATGGTTAGATTTTGGTCAGCTTTTGGTCAGCTGAGCGGCAAGTTCCGGCTGATACGTTTTTGCTACCCAAAAGGAGGCGGTAGCTCATGACCCATTGCAATGACCAACTCATCGACCAGCTGTTGAACCAAGCCGAACAAGAGGGACGCTGTCTGATTCCCCCGAGCACGGCGATCCGAAAAGCGCTCCTTCGGCGCACCGGCAGCACGGTCGTCTCCCCCATGCCGGGACTGTTCGCGCGCAAAATGCGCTGGGATGAGCTCAACCGGGCACAGCGTCATTGCGAGATTATTCGCGCCCTTGCGATCATCCACCCCGATTGGACCTTCTGCTCGTTTTCGGCAGCTTGCCTGCTGGGGCTCGAGGTCTCGTGGCGACACCTGAATGTCGTGCATGTCTGCAGCTCGACAAAGCCGTCGGCTCGTCCGGGCGCACATATTCAGCGGCACCAGATTGAGCCGGCCGGAGCAATACGCAGAGTCGGCATATCGGTAACGCCGCCTATCCAAACGGCCACAGATTGCCTGCTGCAAACTGGTTTTGCCGACGGCATGCCCATTGCCGATTCGGCGATCTCAAAGCTCGGCCTTACGCGAGAGCAGTTGATGGAGGCCGTCGAGCAACGAACGACCGCCCGCAATGGTCGCGCGATTCGCACCGCCCTCACAACGCTTCGATATGCCGACGCCCGCGCCGAGAGCGGCGGGGAATCGGTCGCCCGAGCCGCCATGATCGAGACCGGTTTTGCGCCCGACTGGCTTCAATACGAATTGACGGACCCCTTCGATTCGGCCAAGAGCATGCGAACAGATTTTGCCTGGGAGCGCCAGGCACGGGAACTTACGCTGGGCGAGCTCGACGGGCTCATCAAATATACCGACCAGACCATGCTGGCCGGACGCACCACCGCCGAGGCGCTCGTTGCCGAACGACAGCGCGAGGCGCACCTGTCGCTCTACGGCCATCCTCTGCTGCGCTTTACCATGAGCGAAGTCCGCTCGGCAGGAATGCTCGCCAAAAAGCTGCAGACGGCAGGCATCCGGCAGACCGCGCTGCCGACATGGCTCAACGACGTGGAGCTATAGGAGCTGCTAGGCCGCGCATCGCAGGATCGCATCCCCTATCTGGGCCGCGTTTTCCCAACGGCCACGCCAATGGAAAGCGCGTCCCAGTCTGGACGCTCAAAACGGGATGCACTTTCCGGATGGCGGGCCTAGCGGAAAGCGTGTCCCGGAATCCCGCCTCAGAACGGGACAGACCTTCCGGTTAAGTCCTTCAGCGGAAACCGCATCCCGGAATAGACGCTCAAACTGGGACGCAGTTTCCGCTGAGGTTCTATCCGGAAACCGTGTCCCACTCTGAGCGTCAATTCTGGGATGAACTTTCCGCCTGAGGATTCAGCCGGAAACGGCATCCCACTCTGAATCGAAATTCTGGGACGCAGTTTCCGGTTGAGGGCTGTTCCGGAAAGCGCATCCCATTCCAGGCGCGGATTCCGGGATGCACTTTCCGTTTGAGGGCCGATTCGGAAAGCGCATCCCATTCCAAAGCCAAGAAATGGGATGCGCTTTCCACTAGCAGCAGGCGCGGCATAACAAAAGGCCCCGGCTCGCGATGGAGCTGGGGCCAAAGGCGCAGCGTATGTAGTTGATGCTGAGCGCGAACGGCCCGTTAGCAATGGCCGTACGTGCTCTACCCTAGCCGCGGTGACGGGCGCGGCTGTAGGGCGTATCCACCATGGGAAGATCCGGACGCAGTTTGCCGTCAAACGCGCGGTAAGCGTTCTGTACGGCGGGCGCCGTGGGAATCGTTGCGATCTCTCCAATGCCCTTGCCGCCGTATGCCACGGGCAACAGCTCGTCCTTCTCCACGTAAATGGCGTGGATATCCGGAATCTCGGGCGCACGGAACAACCCGAGCGTACCGTACCTTGCCTGGGGTACGCAGTCCTTGAGCGGCCAGTCCTCGGTAAGCGCATAGCCCATACCCATGAGCACGCCGCCTTCGATCTGACCCTGGATGGAGATGGGATTGACCACCTTGCCGGAATCGTGCGCGGCATAGACCTCGCTCACGCGGCCGTCATCATCCAAAATGACCACATGCGTGGCAAAGCCGTAGCAGATGTGACTCTTGGGGTTGGGAACGTCGGCGCCCAGCTTGTCGGTCGGCTCCAGGTACACGTAGCCAAACTCGCATCCCTCGAGCGCCTTGATGGTTGCCGCGGGATTCTGAGGATGCATACCCTGGCCGGCGACGAGCTCCTGCGTTCGCAGCTGATAGGCGTGGCCGTCGTCGTACTCGATCTTAACGCCGTCGCCATGCGCGCTCACGGGAGCATCGGGCGCGGGCTTGCCGGCCTCGATGTCAAGCATGGCATCGCGCAGCAGGAAGGCGGCGCCGCGCACGGCCTCGCCGGTCACGACCGTCTGACGCGAGCCAGACGTGGTGCCGGAGTCGGGAGCGTTCTCGGTGGAGCACTCACCGTTGGCGATGCAGCGAAGCGGCAGACCGCATGCCTCGGCAACGTCCTGCAAAAAGACGGTGTTGCAGCCCTGGCCGATGTCGGATGTGGCGGCATAGACCACGGCGCGGCCATCCTCGATGCGAATCTTGCAGCGGCCGGCATCGGGCAGGCCCACGCCCACGCCGGCGTTCTTCATGGCGCAGGCGATACCGGCGTGTCCGGGATGCGCATAGTAGGCATCCTTAACCTCGAGCAGTGTCTCTTTAAGCGCCGTGGAGCAGTCAGCAATCTGGCCGTTGGGCAAAACCTCGCCCGGCTCGATGGCGTTGCGGTAGCGAATCTCCCACGGATCCAGGCCGACCTTCTCTGCCAGCAGGTCGATCAGGCTCTCGAGCGCAAACTCGGACTGGCAAACGCCAAAGCCTCGGTACGCACCGGCGGGCGGGTTGTTGGTGTAGTAGCCAAAACCGCGAATGTCGGTGTTCTGGTACTTGTAGGGGCCGACGGCATGCGTGCAGGCGCGCTCGAGCACCGGGCCGCACAGCGACGCGTAGGCGCCGGTATCAAAATTGATCTCGCAGTCCAGACCGGTAAAGTTGCCCTCGGCGTCGCAGCCCAGCGTAAAGGTGCCGTCCATGGCGTGGCGCTTGGGATGGAACGCGAGCGACTCGGCGCGCGTGAGTTTGCACTTCACAGGACGCTGGAACTTATATGCGGCGAGCGCGGCCAGGTGCTGGATCGAAACGTCCTCCTTACCGCCAAAGCCGCCGCCCACGAGCATGGTCTCGACGACCACGCGCTCGGGCTCGTTGTCCCAGCCAAACATGTGGGCACACTCTTTGCGCGTGTCGTAGGCACCCTGGTCGGTCGACTGCACCTTGACGCCGTTCTTGTACGGGAAGGCAACGGCGCACTCGGGCTCCAAGAAGGCATGCTCGGTAAAGGGCGTGGTAAAGCGCTGCGTTACGGTAAACGCGCTCTCTGCCAGCGCCTTGGCGGCGTCGCCGCGCGTCACGTGACGGCTCTGGCACACGTTGTCCTTGAGCTCCACCGTGTTGCCAAAGGCAAAGAAGCTGTCATGCAGGCGCGGGGCGTCGGCAGCCTTGGCCTCGACAATGTTACGCACGAGCTCCAGCGGCTCGTAATCGATCTTTACGAGCTTCTTGGCCTTCTCGAGTGTCGCTTCGTCCTCGGCAACCACCAGCACGATGGCGTCACCCACGCAGCGGGTGATATCGCCCTGGGCGATCATGACATCCCAGTCCTGGATAAGGTGGCCGACCTGGTTGACCGGCACGTCCTCGGCGCGCAGGATGCCCACCACACCGGGCAGGGCCTCGGCCTTGGAGGTGTCGATGGAGAGCACGCGGGCGCGCGGATACTTGGAGCGCACGGCGCTGGCATAGGTCAGGCCCGGCTGATCAAGCTCGTCGATGTCGTCAGGATACTTGCCCTCGCCGAGCACCTTCTTGCGCACGTCGATACGGAAGGCGCGCTTGCCCACGCCGTAGTCATCGCCGCGCTCCAGGTCCTCGTCAATCTGCTTTTCGCCGCGGAGCACCGCAGCGGCCAGCGAGATGCCCTCGATAATCTTTTTGTAGCCGGTGCAGCGGCACACGTTACCGCGAATGGCGTACTTGATCTGCTCCTCGGTGGGCTCGGGGTCCTCGGCGATGAGCGCTGCGCCCGCCATGACCATGCCGGGAATGCAAAAGCCGCACTGTACGGCACCCACGGCGCCAAAGGCGTACACAAAGGCCTCGCGCACGTCCTCGGGCAGGCCCTCGACGGTCACGATGTTACGACCGGCGGCAAGAGCGGTGGTCAGCACGCACGCCTTGACGGCCGCACCGTCCACATGGATGGTGCAGGTACCGCAAGCACCTTCGGAGCAGCCGTCCTTGGCGGAATGGATATGCAGGTCGTCGCGCAGGTAGCGCAGCAGCGGCTTGTTCTGCGTCGTCGTGCGCTCGACGCCGTTAACGGTAAAAGTGAATTCCTGTGCCATGGTGATTCCCTTCTACACGCCGGCGGCGATGCCGGTGCGGTCGTGGATGGCGCCATGCGGGCAGACGACGGCGCACATGCCGCACGACAGGCAATCCGCACCGTCGATATGGGCGCAGTTGTCCTCGATGCGGATAGCGCCGGCAGGGCACTTTTTGGCGCACATGCCGCAACCGATGCAGCTCGTGTCGCAGACCTTGCGCGCAATGGCACCCTTATCGGTGTTGTTGCAGCGCACCAGAATGTTCTGGTAGCCGGGGACGAAGGCAATCACGCGCTGCGGGCACGCCATGCCGCACAGGCCACAGCCCGTGCACTTGGAGCGGTCCACGCGGGCGATGCCATCGACCAGCGCAATGGCGCCGTGGGGGCAGGCCGTGACGCAGGCGCCACAGCCAATGCAGCCTTCGCCGCAGTGGGCGTCGCCGCCTGCGGAGGCGCAACCGCTTCCGCAGGCAACGTAGGCCACGTTATGTTGAATGGATTTGGCCATAAGAGACTCGCCTATTTCTTAAGAAGGTACGAATAGTTGTCGCGCACAGCCCTGATGGTCAGGCGGACGGCCTCGGGAAGACCGGTGTTGACGGCATCGACCGAGACGGTGCGGACCGTGCCGGCGACGCGAACCTTAAAGTGGTCCTCGTCCACGGCCAGGAAGCCCTCGTTCTCGGAGTTCTCCATGTCCTCCTCGCTCCAGAACAGGGTGAGCTTGTCCTTGTAGGGACGACCCTCCTGGTAAGGGCAGAACACGGCGCAGTTGCCGCACTCATTGCACATGCCGTCGACATGGACGACCTGATGCTTGGCCAGGCCCGGCACCTTAATTGCCACGTTGGCGCGGTTGGGGCACACGTCGCAGCAGACCTCGCACACCGAGCCGCAGCCCAGGCAGCGGGTCTTCGTGCAGTTGCGCTTGTCGCGGCACAGCGACCCCTTGCGCTCGTAGCAGGCGTCCTCGCGACCGGCCTGAGCATTCTGGTCGGCGTACTTGTTAAAGTCCACGCCAGCGATGGCACGGGCGACCTCGGCGGCATCGGCGATAGCCTCGACCACGGTGGCCGGACCGCGACGGCAGTCACCTGCAGCCCAGACGCCCTCGACGCCGGTGGAGGTGGCGGCAAGGCGGCCGCGACGGTCGTGCTCGACGCCCGCGGCATCGTACAGGCTGGCATCGATGCCCTCGCCCACGGCGCAGATCACCGTGGTGGCGGGAAGCTCGACGGTCTCGCCCGTGGCGACAGGGCTGCGACGGCCGCTTGCATCCGGCTCGCCAAGCTCCATAACATCGCAGGTCAGCACGGCGCCGTTGAGCGCCTTGGGCGCCAGCAGCTCGCAGAACTCAACGCCGTCAACAAGAGCAAGATCGAGCTCTTCCTCGTCGGCGGGCATCTGCTTCTTGGTGCGGCGATACACCAGGCGCACGTTCTTCACGCCAGTCAGGCGCTTGGCCACGCGGGCCGCGTCCATAGCGGTATTGCCGGCGCCGATGACCACGACATCCTCGCCCAGCTCGAGTTTCTCGCCCTTCTTGGCGGCCTCGAGGAACTCCAGCACGTCGAGCTCGGCGCCCTCGCCCAGGCCCGCAGAGCCGGGCATCCAGGCACCGGTTGCCACGACCACGTCGGTAAAGCCCTGGGCCTTGAGTTCGTCGATGGAATCCACGCGAGCGTTGAGCTGAACCTTGGCGCCAAAGGCCAGGCAGAGCTCGGCGTCGTGCGAGATATCGTCGCTCGCAATGCGGAACTCGGGGATCACGTGACGGACCACGCCGCCGAGCGAATCGCGGGCCTCAAAGATAGTGACGGGCACGCCGGCACGCGTCAGGAAGAACGCCGTCGCCAGGCCGGCCGGGCCGCCGCCGATAACGGCAACGTTGCGCTCGCCGTCGTTGGCGATGGCCTGGGCGCGCAGCTTGGGCAGCACGGCGGTCATGGCCTCGCGGGCGGCCTTGAGCTTGCTGGCGCGGATCTGGGCGCCCTCGGGCTCATAGAATGCACGCTCGCAGGCACGGCCGCAGGGATGCGGGCAAATGGTGCCGGTAATGAACGGTAGGGCGTTGCGCTCGATGATGATGTTGAGCGCGTCCTCGTAGCGGCCCTCGTCAACAGCCGCCAGGTAGGCGGGAATATCCTGCTGGATGGGGCAGCTTGTGCGGCACGGCGTGGTAAAGCAGTCGGAAAGCGGGCTCTTACCGGCGACCTTGCGATCGGGCAGCGGGCGCAGCGGCTTCTTGTAGAGCGGGTTGGTGAGTGAGTCGGTCTGGATCGCGGTCACGGCCTCGAGAGAGACGCCCGCGAACGGCTTGCCGTCCAGATCGGTAAACTCGCCGGCCATCTGGCTAAAGCGCTCGTAGCCACCGGGCTTGAGTACGTCGGTCGCCAGGGTAATGGGCCAAATGCCGGCATCGTACAGGGCACGGATGTTGTAGACCGTAGCACCACCGGAGTAGCTGATGCGCAGCTTGCCATCGAACTGCTCGGTAATGCGGCGGGCGGCCTCGATGGTCAGCGAGAACAGCGAACGGCCGGACATGTACATCTCGGTGGAAGGTAGCTCGTTCCTGGTCACGTCGACGGGGAACGTGTTGGTCAGCTTGACGCCAAACTCCAGGCCGCGCTCGGCGCACAGGGCAATCAGGCGCTCGAACATGGGCACGGCGTCGGCCCACTGCAGGTCCTCGCGGAAGTGTGTATCGTCGAAGACGATGTAGTCAAAGCCCAGCTCGTTGAGGCGCTGGCGGGCAAACTCATAGCCCAGCAGCGTGGGGTTGCACTTGATGTAGGTGTTGAGGCCCTTCTCGGTGATCAGATAGGTCGCGATGCGCTCGATCTCGGCGGGCGGGCAGCCGTGCAGGGTGGACTCGGTGATGGAGTTGGAGACGCGTGCCGGAATGGACTCGACAAATGCGGCGTCGACGTGCTCAAACTTGTCCAGGTTAGCGAGCGCCCACGTGCGGCACTCATTCCAAACCTCGGAGCCGCTGGCGTCCTTCATGCCCTCGATGTAGGCGTCGACCTTGGGGCTCTTGATACCCTCCAGGTCATAGCCCACGGACATGTTAAAGACAAAGCCGTCCGGGCTACCCAGACCGTACTCGCGGGCGATCAGGTGGCAGGCAAACCATGCCTTCACGTACTCGGCAAAAGCCTGCGGAACCTCGAGCTCAGTCGACCACTCGCAGTTGTAGCACTCGTCCTGCGCCACGATGCAGGGCTTGTTCACACACTTGGAGAGCTCCTCGCCGTCCATAACCTGAACGGTCTTGAGCTCAAAGAAGCGGGAACCGGCCACGTAGGATGCCACGATGTTCTGGGCAAGCTGCGTGTTGGGGCCGGCGGCCGGGCCAAACGGAGTCTCGATGCGCTCGTCAAAAATGGGAAGCGCGCCCTCCTGGTTGGTCGTGACCATCTTGCGCACGCCAAAGACGGCGCCCTGGGTCTTGTGCTCCTCGATGATCCAGTTCATCAGCTGCGAAAACGGGATCGGCCTCATGATGTCGCTCATAATGAGCTCCTCTCTGTAACGCCCGGCGAGACCGCGCGGCGGGCGCAAATACGGTGTAGCGCTAGCACAGCGCCGGCGACCCCGCGGAGGTCGCCTATACGCGCGTCGGATGCGGCGAAACATCCGACGCGCGTGAATCTACTTGTGAATTAGTAGGTGCGATCGTTAAGCGTGCTCCAGAGCTTCTTGGACTCGGCCATGGTCCACGCGTTAATCTTTTCCTCATCAATGCCAACGAACTCGCGATCCTTGTACAGGACGCGGCCGTTGATGATAGTGGTGCGGCAGTTTTTGCCCATCATGCCAAAGAGCATGTGGCCGTCGATGTTCTCCTCGCTCAGCGGCGTAAAGGGCTTGTAGTCCATGACGATGACGTCGGCGGCAGCGCCGGGCTCAAGCACACCGAGCTTGCGATCGAAGTACTTGCTCGCCATCTTGGCGTTGTTCTCGAACAGCATCGTCATGGCCTCGCACCAGCCCACGTTGGGCATAGCGGCGTTGTGGCGCTGAATGATCAGGAAGACCTTGAGGCTCTCGAGCATATCGTGGGTGTAGGCGTCGGTGCCCATGCACACGGGGATGCCGCGGCGGAAGAACTCGAGCACGGGGGCGCAGCCCACGGCATTGCCCATATTGGATTCGGGGTTGTTAACCAGCCAGGTGCCGGACTCCTTGACGATATCCATCTCGGCAGGCGTCACGTGGATGCAGTGGCCGAGCATGGTGTCGGGACCGAGCAGGTTGTGCTGCAGCAGGCGCTCGACGGGGCTGATGCCACCGCGGTTGAGGCGGGAATCCCACACGTCATTCATGCCCTCGCACACGTGGATGTGGAAACCGGTCAGGCCGTTGTTGGCCTCGGCCATCTTATCCATGGTCTCGTCCGACAGCGTAAAGGTGGCGTGACCGCCAAACATCGCGGCGATCATGTGGTTGTCGTTATCGCGACGCTCCTTGGCGGCCCACTGGGCAAACTCGGCGTTCTCGGCAATAGCCTGGTCGCACTTTTCCTGGCCACGGCGGTCGGAGACCTCGTAGCACAGGCACGAACGCATGCCCAGCTCCTGAGCTGCATCCTTAATGGTAAAGAGGCTGCCCGGAATCTCGCAGAAGCTCGCATGGTGATCGAAGATCGTGGTGACGCCGTCGCGGATGGAATCCAGAATCGTGGCATAGGCGCTGGCCTTGGTGCCGTCGAGCGTCAGGTTGTCGTCAATCTTCCACCACTGCTGCTCAAGATTCTCCAGGAAGTTGGTGGGGTTGCAGCCCTTAATGGCAAGGCCGCGGGCCAGACCCGAGTAGATGTGGGTGTGGCAGTTGATAAGTCCGGGCATGATGAGGTTGCCCTGGGCGTCGACGTACTCGGCATCCGGGTACTTGGCCTTGAGCTCGCGCTCGGGGCCCACTTCGACAATCGTATCTCCGTCAATGGCGACCGCACCGTTGGGAATGAACGGAGTCTGAGCGTTGCGGGTAAAGACGGAACCGTTAGCGACCAGAAGCATAAATGCTCCCTTCAACATCAGAGGCGGGGTTTGACACCTCTGACATGGCGGAAGTGCGAAGCGCCGGCCTACACCGGAAACGGGCCCTCTCCCGTCAACGCTTCACCAAAGGGACAAGCCCTTTGAAGTGCGGCTTGGCGCCGCATGGCGCCGGCGGACGAGGCGATGCGTCCGCCGGCGAATAGCACCGAATTGGCTACTTCTTGCTCTCGGGCAGGACCAGATTCACAGCGGCATCCTTGGCGGCATCGATGTGCTGAGCCACGACCGGCGTCTGCGGAAGGATCAGGTTGAGCACGATGGCCATGATGGCGGTGGGGGTCACGGCGTTGGAGCCGATGACGGTGGACACCCAGGTAGGCATACCCTCGCCGGCAAGGCAACCGCTGGCCATCCAGATACCCAGGCCAAAGACGACGGAGGTACCGACGATGGTGGTGGTGCGCTGCGTGAGGCCCTCGCGGGTGAACATGCGCACGCCGTTCATGGTGATGGTACCAAAGACGCCGACGGTCGCGCCGCCGATGACGGGCTGCGGGATAGCGGAAAGGATGGCAGAGAGCTGCGGGAACAGACCGGCGATGGCAAAGACGGCCGCGATGATCACAAAGACCCACTTGTTGACGACCTTGTTGGAGCAGATGATGCCCACGTTCTGGCCAAGGGCGCTGGTGGGAAGACCGCCCAGCAGGCCGCCGACCATAGAGGTGAGGCCCTGGGACACAATAGCGCCGGAGAGCTCGCGCTCGGTGGGCATACGGTCGATGGAACCAAGGCAGGCAGCGGAGACGTCGCCGATAACCTGGATGGCAACCATGGGGAACACGACGGCGAGGGTAATGCAGACCTCGGGATCAAACTCGAGCGCGTAGGGCATGAGCTTGGGAAGGGCGAAGACCTGAGCGGTGGCGACGCTGGAGAAGTCAATCATGCCAAAGGGAATCGAAACGATCATGCCAACGATCATGCCAAAGAACACGGATCCCAGCTTGAGCGTGCCCTTGCCAAAGTTGGCGAGCGCAAAGACCACGGCGAAGGTGATAAGAGCAACGCACCAGGCCTGCGGGGTGCCCCACAGCGGCGTACCCATACCGCCGGCCATGTACTTGACGGCCGTGGGATAGAGAGAGACGCCAATGGAGAAGATGACCGTACCGGTCACGACGGGCGGGAACAGCCACTTAATCTTGCTGTAGGCCAGACCAAAAAGGACCGCAACGGCACCGCCGACGATCTCGCCGCCCAGCAACGCACCAAAGCTAAAGCCCGAGGCACCCATGGCCTGCAGGGCCGGCAGGAACGCGAACGAAACGCCCATGACGATGGGCAGGCCGCCGCCGATGCGACGGAAGGGAGCGAAGGCCTGAAGGGCCGTGTCGATTGCCGAAAGAATGAGTGCAACCTGAATGATGTCGGTGCTCTGCTGGCTATTAAAGCCGTAGACGCCGGCCATGATGACCGCCGGGGTAATGATGCCGGCAAACGATGCCAGTACGTGCTGAAGGGCACACGGGATCATTTCCTTAACGGGCGGCATGCCTTCGCGAGTGAACAGGGCTTCAGTGCCGTTCGTAACCGTCTCCTGGGTCATTTGACCACCAATCCTCGAAATAGTTGTTTTCGCATCTAACGCTCTATTGTGACGCAGTGCGGGGTTGAGGTTGTGCCTTCGTTGCATATCGTATTAAAGATGATTCTCATTCTCAATAATAATTTTTTGTTATCAGACTATTCTTCAGCTGAGATAACGCATTTCCGCAGGTCAGGAATGTGTCTGTTCAAAATAACATCTAACTTTTCTTTTGGTCGACCGTTTACCGCCAAATTTCTACCGTTCGTCTGTATTACGCAATGTACCTGCGGATATACGAGATGATGAGCAGCGTGTTACCATGATAAAAAATTGTTATGAACACTTCGATAGAACCCAAAGGAGTTGCCCGTGAACGAGACCGTACGTCGCTTTTTGCCGATGGTCGATTTCCTGGAGCAGGTACTCGGTAAGAACAGCGAGATCGTCCTGCACGATTTCTCGGATCCCGACCACGCCATCGTCGATATCCGCAACGGTATCGTGAGCGGCCGCAAGGTCGGCGGTCCCGCCACCGATCTGGCGCTCAAGATTATGCACGACCCCAAGTATCGCGATCTGCCGTTTATTACGGGCTATGAAGGGCGCGGCGCCGGTGGCAAGACGTTGGAGTCCGCGACGTACTTTATCCGCGAGGACAACGAGATCGTCGGCATGCTCTGCGTCAACACCGATCTTTCCACGGTACGCTCCATCAACGCCATGGCGCAGCAGCTCATGGCCTGCTTCGACGCTGTGCCAAGGCAGGCAGAGCCCGCGTCTATCGAGGTCGAAAGTCTTTCGGAGTCTACGCAGGAGCTCATCGACCGCAGTATTGCCGAGCTGCTGAGCGCGCGCGGGCTGGATGTAGCGTCACTTGGCCAGAGCGACCGCGTGGACGTCATTCGCCACCTCAACGGCAACGGGGTGTTCATGCTCAAGGGCGCCGTGGCCTGCGCCGCCACCGCGCTGGGCATCTCGGAGCCCAGCGTCTACCGCTACCTGCAAAAAGTCCGCAAGGAGGGCTAAACGTTATCCCTTGGGGACGGAGGGAAACGGATCATTTTTGTCGCATCGCTTGACAAAAGACCCTGCAGTTCACACGCACTGCAGGGTCTTTTTGCATGTCATGTTTTGTTTTCGTCAACGCCTTAGAGAGCGGCGACGACCTCGATCTCGACCAGACCGCCGGCCGGAAGGGCGGCAACCTGGAAAGCGCTGCGCGCGGGGAACGGAGCCTTGAACTTGGAGGCGTAGATCTCGTTCACGGCAGCGAAGTCGGCGATGTCGGCCAGGTAGACCGTGGTCTTGACGACATCGGCAAAGGTGGCGCCGGCAGCGGTCAGCAGAGCCTCGACGTTAGCAAGGGACTGCTTAGCCTGGGCCTCGACGCCCTCGGGCATCTTGCCGGTTGCGGGGTCGATGCCCAGCTGGCCGGACAGGAACACCATGTTGCCGGTCTGGATGCCGGGGGAATACGGGCCGATGGCTGCGGGTGCGTTATCGGAAGACACGACGGTCTTGCTCATGTTTTTCTCCTTACGATCAGATAGAGAGCGTGAGCGCGGCGTTCACACCGGGAGGCACAATTCGGTCTGAACACCGCGCTTGATTTGGGATAGTACTCAAGGTTTCCGCGCGATGCAAGATTATTATCACGTTGCGAGAATAATTTATCGCCCAACGGCGCCTGTCGGCCGCTGAACGGCACGACCGGGCGGTGAAGTTCAAAATGATCCGTTTCCCTCCGTTCCCATCGGATCAGGTGATTCATAGGGAACGGAGGAAAACAGATCATTTTTGCTGCAAGGGCTGCTGAAGACTTTATCCTGCTTGGGCCACAGGGCTCGTCCGCCGCAACAGCATCACTATACTTTTGAGTATCTGAGCATTTTGAAAGGCAGGATATGACCGCAACCGCCAGTCGAACCACCAACCGCAGACCCGAGCTCTTGGCGCCCGCCGGAGGGCCCGAGCCCTTTGCCGCCGCACTCGCCGCCGGGGCAGACGCCATCTACTGCGGCATGGGAAGCTTCAACGCCCGCCGCAAGGCCACCAACTTTACCGACGAGGCCTTTGAGCAGGCCTGCCGCGCCGCGCATCTAGCCGGGTCGCGCGTCTACGTCACGGTCAACATCGTCATCAAGCAGTCCGAGATGGGCGATGCGCTGCAACTTATCCATCGCTGCTCCACGCTGGGCGCCGACGCCTTCATCATCCAGGACTGGGGCCTGTTCTTTGAGGTCAAACGCACCATGCCCGGCATCGAGACGCATATCTCGACCCAAGCGAACATCCACGATGACCGTGGGACTATCTGGTGCCGCGAGCAGGGCGCCGACCGCGTGACCCTCTCGCGCGAGCTCTCCATCGACGAGATTGCCGCCATTCACGATGCCGCGCCCGATGTGGACCTTGAGGTCTTTAGCCATGGCGCCATCTGCTTTTGCTACTCGGGCCTGTGCCTGCTTTCGAGCTTTGCCATGGCGGGACGATCGGCCAACCGCGGCATGTGCGCCCAGCCCTGCCGACTGCCCTACGAGCTGATCGACGAAAACGGTCGCGCGCTCTCCCCCGCCGGTCGCGAGCGTGCGCTATGCCCGCGTGACACCAACACCTCACAGCTTGTTCGCCGTCTGTATGACGCCGGCGCCGCGTCGCTCAAGCTCGAGGGCCGCATGAAGGCGCCCGATTACGTATACTCCATCGTCGATGTGTATCGTCATCAGATCGACGACATGCTGGCCGGGGTCGCCATAGATAAGGACGAGGACGCCGCTCGCCAGCGCCAGCTCAAGCGCTGCTTCAACCGTGACTTTACGCACGCCTATCAGGACGGCACCTCGGGCGACGAGATGATGAGTTACGAGCGTTCCAACAACCGCGGCCAGATTGTGGGCACAGTGCTGGGCAGCCGCCTGGCCAACCGCGATGTGCGCGGCCTCAAGCCCGACGACCACCGTCGCCGCGCTGCCATCGCCCGCATTGAGCTGTTTGAGCCCGTGGGCAAGGGCGACTTGTTGGAACTTCGCCATGACGACGAGTTCGACCAGTTCCTAACCACTATCGCTACCGATGATGCCGCCGCCGGTGACATCATCGAGTGCCGCGTGCCCCGCAGCATGCCCGAGGGCTGCCGCGTGCGCGTCATCCGCAGCCAGCGCGCCATCGACGCCGCCGGTGCCGCGCTCAAGCGCGACGTGCTGCGCCGCCGCGCCGTAGATGTGTCCGTCGTGGCGCGCCTTGGTGAGCCGTTTACCGTGACGCTCACCTGCTGCGACGAACCCACGCTCACCGCCACGGTCACGGGCTTTACCGTCGAGGCCGCCAAAACCCGCGCGGTCGAGACGTCCGATCTGGTTGAGCATGTGGGCCGCATGGGGTCCTCGCCCTTTGAGGCTGCAAGCTTTGACATTTCGCTCGACGCCGGCTGCGGTATGGGCTTCTCCGCCGTGCACAAGGTGCGCGCCGCCGCCTGTAAAGCGCTCGAGGAGGCCATTCTGGCACCGTACGAGGAGCGTGCGAAAACGCTCGAGTTGCCGGCGATTGTAACCAGTGATTCCCGCCCCGCGCCCGAGCACTACCGCGATGAGTCGCAGATCTGCGCCACCGTCACCTCGCTCGAAGCCGCCGAGGCAGCGCGCGTGGAGGGTGCAACGCGCATCTACATGACCACCGACGCGCTCGATGCGGCCGAGCTCTCCCCCGCCGATGCATTTGGGCAGGGTATCGTGCCTGTACTCGACGAGGTCTGCCGCGCCGTCGACCACGAGCGCGTCGATCCCTGGATCAATGCTGGAGCCACCGTCGCCGTCGGCAATATCTCCGAGCTCGCCGTAGCCGCGCAGGCCGGCGCCACAGCCGAGATTCGCTCTTGCCTGCCGGTGCACAACACGCCCTGCATGGAGGCGCTTGCCGAGCGCGGAGCTGGTGCGTTTTGGCTCTCGCCCGAGATCACGCTCGACGAGATTGTCTCGCTCGGCGCCGCCGCGCCCGCGGCTCTGGGCATCACCGTTTTCGGCCGCCCGCGCGTTATGACAAGCGAGCATTGCATTCTGCAGGTCGCCAACGGCTGCATCCACGATTGCGCCAACTGCCGCCTGCGTGCCCGCAAGCTCTCGCTCAAGAATATCGACGGAAAGGTCATGCCCGTCCGTACCGACATCCATGGCCGCTCTCGCTTGTACGATGCCTACCCCATCGACCTTACGCCGCAGGTACCGCAGTTGCTCGACGCCGGCGTCCGTCGTCTTATGGTCGACGGAACCTTGCTCGAGGCCGATGAGATTGGTCGTGCCGTCGCTCGCGTCCGTCGCGCCGTCGAGGCAGCTCAAGCCGGCCGCAAGCCCGCCGCCCGTCTGCGCGGAGCAACCTCGGGCTGCATGTTTGTGGGAATCAGTTAACCGAAAGGCTTACACGTGAACGAAGAACCTCAAGTCCTCTACTGCGACGCCTGGCTCATGGCCATCGACAAGCCCGCCGGCATGATCGTCCACGGCGACGGCACCGGCGAGCGCACACTTACCGACTACGCCAGCGACCTGCTGCTGGCGATGGGCGACGGCTTTGCCGCGACCGACATGCAGCCGCTCAATCGCCTGGACCGTGACACCACCGGCGTGGTGCTGTTCTCGCTCGACAAGCAGACGCAGCCCGCCTTTGACCAGATGATTATCGACCATGCTTTCGAAAAGCACTACCTGGCGCTCGCCGAGGGCAAAATCGACTGGAACGAAAAGCTCATCGACAAGCCCATCGCCCGCGACCGTCACGACAGCCGAAAGATGCGCGTCGGCGCCAGCGGCAAGCCGTCTCAAACGCGCGTCAAGGTGCTCAAACGTCTTAAGAGCCGTCGTGGCCTGCCCACGCGCTCGTATATCGATGTCGAGTTGCTCACCGGCCGCAAGCATCAAATCCGTGTGCATCTGGCGAGCGAGCGTCATCCCCTGGTTGGCGACGACCTGTACGGAACGCCGCGCCCCTGCGGCCTGATGCTCCACGCCCACAGCGTGTCCTTCACGCATCCCGTAACCGGCGAGCACATCCACATCGAAGCCCCGTGCCCCTGGGAGCCCTAAACCACCACAATGGGGACAGGTACCTTTGTGGCGGTTTAGCCGCTGTGGCTCAGCCGCGGTCCCAAAACATCTCGATCTGTAACAGTTAGAACCCTTTTTTCGGTCTATCTGTTACAGATCGAGACATTCGAATCTCCCTCAAGGGAAAAACTCAATCTGTAACAGTAACTCGGCAAAATCCGTCCCAGATGTTACAGATCGAGACAAAGGGACGGCGCGGTTCGGAAGTATCTCAATCTGTAACACCTAGCCCACTTTTAACGGTCCAGTTGTTGCAGACTTAGACAAACCGGCAGACAACGAAAGCGGCAACGCCCGTGATGGACGTTGCCGCTTTTCTATTGAGAAAACTACTCGGCTTTCGTTACTAACCACCACAAAGGTTCCTGCCCCTTCGTGATGGTTTTGACCTTAGTCCGCACCCAGCCGTTAGACCGTAATGACGTTGTCCATTGCCCTGTACTTGGCGGGGACCTCGCCTGCGGTAATAATCGTTGCGTCGCGAAAATCCGCGAACTTGACGGGCGCCACCATGCCAAATTTGCTGGCATCCGAGATTACGAAGCGCTTGGCCGTATGGCGCATCGAGATACGCTTTACTTGCGCTTCCTCGATATCGGGCGCCGTGAAACCCTGCTCGGCGGCAATGCCGTTGGACCCCCAAAAGCCACAATTGAAGTTGTAGCGGTCTAGGGTTGCCAAAGCATCGGGGCCAACGAGCGCCTCGGTCTCGGGCTTGAGCTCGCCACCCAACACCACGGTACGCATGCCGCGCAAAGCGAGGTGCTGAGCATGGAGCACGGAATCGGTCACATAGGTGACACCTTCAAGGTGTGGAAGATGCTCGATGAGCTTGAGCGTCGTTGAGCCCGAGTCGATGTATACAAAGCTCTCGGGCTCCACAAGCGCCGCCGCACGGGCGCAGATACGTTCCTTGTCGTCGTTATGGAGGTCGCTGCGCTCATTGAGCGTTAGGTCGCGCGTCACGTGCGCGCGCTCAAGACTCGTCGCTCCGCCGTGGACCTTGGCGATGCGGTGCGCTCGGTCGAGCGTCTGCAGGTCGCGCCGAATGGTAGACGCCGTCACGCCCAGGGCATTGGCAAGCTCTGACACAGTAACCGAGCCAGCCTGCTGCACCATCGACACAATCGCATTGAGCCTATCTTCCGCTAGCATCGCTTACTCCTCCTCGGGGTACACGACTCCCCAGTCGGCGCGAAGCTTGGTCATAAGCTCCATAACATCAGAAGCATAATCCAGCAGCTCGCGCTTGGAGTCGTCGCCGCCAACGGCCTTCTCAAGATCGGCCATCTCATAACAAAGGGCGTAAGCCTCGGTGCCGGCGTGGACCTCCTCGCGATGGCCATCCGCAGTCCACACGATGGTCGCGTGATCGGCACGCGGATACTCGTTGACCTCGATATAGCACTTATCGAAGCTAATAATCGAGCGCTTGGGTTGCTTGGAGTGGAGCGTGAGGCTCACAACACCCAGCTGCTGCTCGGCATTACGGCAGACGATGCCGCCCGCAACGTCAACACCGGTCTCACAGGTGTTGCCCAACGAAACGACCTCAATGGGCTGGCTCGCCATAAAGAGACGCATGACGGACAGGGCATACACGCCAATGTCGAGCATGGCACCGCCAGCAAGGTTGCGGTTGTAGAAGCGATTGGTCAGATCGCCGTACTCCTTGTAGCTACCAAAGTTGAGCTGGGCGAGGTTCATGCGACCAAACTCGCCGGCATCCATGCGACGGCGCAGCTCTTGATACAAGGGCATATGAAGCACCGTGGTGGCGTCCATGAGGACGACGTTGTGCTCGTCGGCGATGGCACGCGCCTCGTCGAGCTCAGCGGAATTGAGGGTAATGGCTTTCTCGCAGAGCACGTGCTTGCCGGCGGCCAGCGCGTCACGCAGATAGGTGATATGCGTGTTGTGCGGCGTGGTGATATAGACGGCATCGATGCCCGGATCGGCGTAGAGGTCCTCAACCGATTCATAGACCTTCTCGATGCCATACTGCTCGGCAAAAGCCTGAGCCTTGGACAGCGTACGGTTGGCGACGCCCGCAAGCTTGCGGCCGGCAAGAGCGAGAGACTGGGCCATCTGGTTGGCGATAACGCCGCACCCGATCACAGCCCAACGAAGCTCGGGAGCCGTAAAGATATCATCGGGGAATGGCTTGTCCTGGACCGAAGCGAACGCTGCTTTTGCGGCTGCCGCGGAGTCGAGTGGAGCCTGCTTGGAATCTACCATATGTGCCTCCTGTGTCATAGAACGTCTTGCATTTCGGATAGCTCTATATTCACACAAACACGCGCATCTGTGCGCGTGTTTGCGTATCTCACCGCTAAACGGTCATTTTTGTCCCGTAAACGGCGCATCTATACGCATATTCACGCAATCCCACGCACGCAAATACGCACAAATGCGCACCGGTTATTGCTCAGAGACAGGGGCTTATGCTTAGAACTCAAAAGACAGGATGATCCGCTTCGCCTCGTCGCTCATGGCGCGCTGCAGCTCTAAGGACCGCCCCAAACTGCCGACAGAGACGATATGAGCAGGACATAAAAACATTGAGAGCCCCTGCTGCATGAAGGACCGCGGATTAGGCCGACAATGGTGAGTGTCTAATTCAGCCGCGGCGGCCACGCCGCATTCATGGAAGGGGCTCCCATGCTCGATACTACCACCTTCGTCGGCCTCGACGTCCACGCCCGCTCGATAAAGGCCGTCTCCCTCGACGTCATGACCGGGGAGGT
>CABUXL010000021.1 GCA_902495525.1 uncultured Collinsella sp. | reverse complement strand
CTCAATTTCGGACAGTCCTGACTCACGACGGAGGCGCCACTGGCGCCTCCTGTTCGTGCGGAACTCATTGAGAGGCAAGGCCCTGCGCCCGGCCCCTCGGTTCCGTGACGACTCGGCCGTTCGGGTCAGGCGGGCTGATAGGAAAGATGGTGGCGGAGGCGCAAAATGCGCCTCCGCCTTTTGAATGTGACGAAAGTGTGGCGAAATGAGCTTAAAACTTCCGTAAATGTGATAAATGTCACGTTTTACCTAGGGTAAAATGTGGGAAATATCACGTTTACGGAAGTTTCTTTGCGGGAGGTTCGGTCATGCAGCGAGATATCATTGCCAAGCTTAACGCTTGGAAAGCGTCAGAATATCGTAAGCCGCTTATCCTTAAGGGGGCGCGCCAGGTTGGAAAGACGTGGGCGCTTAAGGAGTTCGGCCGAACCTCGTACCTCAATTTTGTGTATCTGACGCTCGAGGAGCCGTCACCTGGGGTACAGAGCGAGTACGCTCAGTTTTTCGAAGGTACGCGCGATCCTCGACGGATCATCTCAAATCTTTCCCTGGCACTTGGACAGCCTATCGAGCCCGGCGAAACGCTGCTTATTATTGATGAGATCCAGGATTGTCCTTCTGCAGTCGGCGCCCTTAAATACTTCTGTGACGAGGCCCCCGAGTATCACGTCGCATGCGCAGGGTCTTTGTTGGGCGTTCGCTTGTCCCGTGAGACCAGCGCTTTTCCGGTGGGAAAGGTCGAGTTCATGGAGATGCGCCCCATGAGCTTTTCCGAGTTTCTGAAAGCCGAGGGCGCTGCAAACTACGACGAATACCTTGGCGGCCTGGATCAGATCGAGACAGTGCCCGATTTCTTCCATGTCCGTCTCGTCGAGCATCTTCGTCGTTATTTTGCATGCGGCGGCATGCCAGAGGCTCTTGGCCGGTGGGTGGAGACGGGCGATATCGTTCAGGTCGATAAGGTGTTGTCTGATCTCTTGGATTCCTACGAGCGCGATTTTGCCAAGCATGGTGGCCGTGCGCAGTTCGCCAAGCTTTCACAAATATGGAACTCGATTCCAGCTCAGTTGGCGCGCGAGAACAAAAAGTTCGTTTGGGGTGCGGTGCGCGAGGGGGCTCGTGCTCGAGAATACGAGGATGCTCTGGAATGGCTTGCCGATGCTGGGCTCATCACGGCGGTTCGCCTTAATGCTGCTGGTGGTGTGCCGCTCTCTGCGTACGATGACCTCAAGGCATTTAAGGTCTACTGTCTTGATGTCGGCTTGCTGCGCCGCATGGCAAGGCTGGATGCGTCCGCTTTTGCCATCTCGGATGCGCTATTTTCGGAGTTCAAAGGTTCGTTCGCCGAGAACTATGTGCTTCAGGCATTACTTTCACAGTTAGATGCTGCTCCGCGTTATTGGACAAACGAGAAGCCGAAGCACGAAGTCGATTTTTTGATTCAAGTCGGAAACGAAATCGTTCCCGTCGAGGTCAAATCGGGAGAGGTCGTTCATTCCAAGAGCCTTAAGTACTATGCCGACAAGCATGCGGAGACGACTCCATTGAGGGTCCGCTACTCACTTAAGAACCTAAAGCTCGACGACGGGGTGCTCAACATTCCGTTGTATTTGGCTGATCGATCTGTCACTCTTATCAAAAAGGCGCTTGATTGTGCGCATCTTGACGTTTAGATCCTGGGTGAGCTGACGGGCGGCGGCTAATTAATCGCTCCGTTACGGCCAGGGAGCTTGGGCCTTAGCGATGCTTGCTTCGCCAAGCCGTGGGTGTCATGCCGGTGTATTGTTTGAAGGCTTGGGTGAAGGCGGCCTGCTGGGGGTAGCCGAGTCGCTCGGCTATTTGGGCTATCGTGAGGGGGCTGTCGGACAAAAAGTCCTGCGCACGTTCCATACGGCGTCTGCGAATGTAGGCGCCCAGGGACTCGCCTGTTTGGGCCTTAAAGGTGGCGCATAGTTTGGAGCGACTTGTGTAGAGCCGCTCGGCGATCTCGTTGATACCCACACGTCTGCCTTTGTCGAGCGCGCGCTCAATCATTGCCGTTGCTTCTTCGGCAATGGTTATGCTGACGCGTGTGTCTGCTGCCTGCCGCGCCTGCTTGTGGGCCGCGCACGAACAGGCGAGCTCCGCGACCATGGTCTCCACGATGCCCTGCATATAGACGTGTCCGCCTACGGTGCGGGCGCGGTCCTCGTTAATCCGGCGCAGCGCGTGGCAGATGGCAGACGCCGCTTCCTCGTGCCATGGCTCGGCAAACGCCTCAAAGATTCCCGCGAACTCGGTGGGATAGCGGTGCTCCAGTTCGTCAAAATATCCAGGCAAAAAGAGCACCGAGCGCGAGTGATAGAGCTCCCCCGCAAACAGCGGGCTTAACTCCTCACCACAGCTATCTTGGATAAAGCTGCAAACGGCATTGTTTGGCCACGGTCCATGCAATGGTTTGAGGTTCGCGGGCGTTATGCCAGCCTCGGGCATGCATGTAAGTGTGGGCGCGCTGACTTCGCTCACGCAGGCGTATGGCTCGGGTGTGTATTCGGCCAGGTACATATCGTGCGTCGGGGTGATGAAATGCTCCATGACGATGCAGGCGGGGGAGAGAGGCATGATCCATGCGCGGCCGTGTGCCCGGTCGTTTGCCACCTCGCCGGTAAAGACGGCGCCCTTGCCGGTAAGCTCCAGGCCAAACTGCTCAAATTGCGGTGCGTAGAGCTCGGTTATGTCGGTCGCTGCCCGATGCATTTTCAAAAGCGTCCCCTTCCTTTGCGGAAACGTCCAAGCCTGGCTCGATTATGTGCCTTGGTCAACATATCAATGATAAGTTGACTACGGTTAACTCTCAAGCCGTTAGAAAGGAATCTCATGGCAAAGGGATCAAAAAAGGAGGGCGGCGGCATCGGCGACCTGCTCGCGTATGCCGGCGACCGCAAATTCCTAACGTATTTGGGCATGGCGCTCTCGGCGCTCTCACAGCTGCTGAGCTTTGGCCCGTACGTCTGCATCTGGTTTGTCGCGCGAGACCTTATCGCCGTGGCGCCTAACTGGAGCGAAGCCACCGATATCGCGATGTATGGCTGGTGGGCCGTTGGTTTTGCCTTGGCAAGCATCGTAGTTTATTTCGTGGGGCTCATGTGCACGCACCTGTCTGCGTTTCGCTGCGCGTCCAATATCCGCAAGACTACGAGCGAGCACCTGCTTAAGCTGCCGCTTGGCTACTTTGACACGCACGCCACCGGTGAGCTGCGTCGTGTTGTAGACGGATGCGCCGCCTCCACCGAGACTTTGCTCGCACACATGCTGCCCGATATCGCTGGCGCCACCGCCATGGTCGCAGGCCTGCTTGTGCTGCTTTTCGCCTTGGATTGGCGCTTGGGCGCGGCATGCCTCATCTCGGTGGTCATTTCGTTTGGCGCCATGGCTACCATGATGAGCGGCAAAGGCGCCGAGTTCATGAAGGCCTACATGGGAGCGCTGGTCAAGATGAACAAGACCGGCACCGAATACGTACGCGGTATTCCCGTGGTCAAGGTGTTTCAGCAGACGGTCTACTCCTTTAAGGCTTTCCACGATGCGATCGCCGAATACGCCGACATGGCACAAAACTATGCGGGCACGTTCTGCCGAGGTCCGCAGGTACTCAACCTTACCGCGCTCAATGGTCTTGTGGCATTCCTGTTGCCCGTGGCGTTGCTGTTGGCGCCGGGCGAGACGGACTTCGCGCATTTTATGGCCAACTTCACGTTTTACGCGATATTTTCGGCCGTGGTGCCGACGGCCATGACCAAGCTTATGTTTGTGGGCGAGGCCTCTCAGATGAGTGCCGATTCGCTGGCTCGTATTCGAAGCGTCATGGATTCCAAGCAGCTCTCCGTGCCCGCCCAACCCAAGCACCCTGCCGGCGGCGACGTGCGATTTGAGGACGTGAGCTTTACGTACGAGGGTGCCGAAGCACCTGCCGTTAGCCATGTGAGCTTTAGCGTTTCCGCGGGTAGCACCCTCGCCCTGGTGGGTCCCTCGGGTGGCGGTAAGTCAACCTGCGCAAGCTTGATCCCGCGTTTTTGGGATGTTTCCTCGGGTCGAGTGCTCGTAGGCGGTGTGGACGTTCGCGATATGGATCCGCACGAGCTTATGGACCAGGTCGCCTTCGTGTTCCAGACCAACCAGCTGTTCCGGCAAACACTTGCCGATAACGTGCGCGCCTCCAAGCCTACGGCCACTGACGACGAAGTGCGTGCGGCCCTCTCCGCAGCTCAGTGCGACGACATTGTGGCCAAGCTCCCACAGGGCATCAATACCATGCTCGGTGCCGGCGGAGCATATCTTTCGGGCGGCGAGGTCCAGCGCGTGGCACTCGCCCGCGCGATCCTTAAAGACGCGCCTATCGTGGTGCTCGACGAGGCCACGGCGTTTGCCGATCCCGAGAACGAGGCGCTCATCCAGCGCGCCTTTAGCAAGCTGGCGGCGGGCCGCACGGTCATTATGATTGCGCATCGACTTTCGACCGTGGTGGGCGCCGACCAAATCGTGGTGCTCAACCAGGGCAGCGTGCAGGAGTCGGGTACCCATGCCGAGTTGCTGTCCCAAGAGGGTCTGTATGCCAAGATGTGGGCCGAATACGAACAGGCCGCGAGCTGGAAAATCACTGCAGCGACCGCGGATGCCGCTGTCACGAAGGGAGGCGAGGCCTAAATGTTCGCCTCATTCCAAAAGAAGTATTTCCTATCCGATAAAGGCGTCGCCGGAGTAAAACGCGGCATTTTCTGGACCACGCTCACCAATCTTATTTCCATGGCCGGCATGGGCTTTTTATTCTTGGTCATGGCCGGCTTTGTCGAACATCTCGCCACCGGCGCCGACCTGCCGGATGCGCTGCCGATCGTGGGCGGCCTCCTGGTCTTTTTCGTGTTGCTCTTTGCCTCTAACTGGCAGCAGTATTACTACACCTACTGCATCTTTTACGAGGAGTGCGGCAAGCAGCGTATGGAGATTGCCGAGCGCTTGCGCAAACTGCCGCTGTCATTTTTCGGTCGTCGTGATCTGGCCGATTTAACCGAGACCATCATGGGTGACGTCCAGGCCATGGAGCACGCCTACAGCCACGTGCTGGGAGAGCTTTGGGGCGCCATCATCGCAAGTGCCATTGTGTTCGTGGCATCGCTGTTCTTTTGCTGGCAACTGGCGATCGCGGCGTTTTGGAGCGTTCCCGTGGCCTTTGCCGTGCTGTATCTAACACGCGGCCCCATGACTCCGGTGTTCGATCGCGTGCGCGCCGAGAAGGTCAAGGTTACCGAGGCAATTCAAGAGACGCTCGACTGCGTTCGCGAGATCCGCGCTACCAATCAGGAGGCCCATTATCTTGAGGGGCTCAACGCCGTGATCGATGCCGAGGAGCGCGAGACCACCAAGGGCGAGCTCGCTAACGGGCTTTTGGTCAACTCCGCCTTTGTCATCCTGCGTCTGGGCATTGCCACCACGCTGGTCACGGGCGCCGCGGTGGTCGCCTCCGGCCAGGTCGACTTTTTGGTGTTGTTTGCCTTCCTGCTTATGGTGAGCCGTATCTATGCGCCCTTTGACCAGGCGTTAATGTTAATGTCCGAGCTGTTTGCCGCCGAGTCGTCTGCCAAGCGCATGCGTTCCATCATGGAAGAGCCTGTGGCGCGGGGCAGCGAGAAATTTGAGCCCGTGGGCCACGATGTGGTGTTCGATCACGTGGCATTTGGCTATGGTGCGGGCGAGGACGGCCGTGCCGGCGAGAAAGTTCTTACCGATGTGAGCTTTACCGCCAAGGAAGGCGAAGTTACGGCGCTGGTCGGTCCTTCGGGTTCCGGTAAGTCTACGGTGAGCCGCCTGGCCGCGCGCTTTTGGGATGCCACCGAAGGCACGGTCACCGTGGGTGGCGTGGATGTTGCGGGCGTTGATCCCGAGGTGCTGCTGCGCGACTACGCCATTGTGTTCCAAGACGTGCTGCTCTTTGACGACACGGTGATGGGAAACATCCGCCTCGGGCGTCGTGATGCCACCGATGAGGAAGTGCTTGCGGCCGCGCGTGCCGCCAACTGCGACGAGTTCGTGAACCGCATGCCGCAGGGCTACGACACCATGATCGGCGAGAACGGTTCCAGGCTGTCCGGCGGCGAGCGCCAGCGCATTTCTATCGCCCGTGCGCTGCTCAAAGACGCGCCCATCGTGCTGTTGGACGAGGCGACGGCAAGCTTGGATGTGGAGAATGAGACCGTGGTACAGCAGGCGCTCTCCCGTCTGCTTGCAGGTAAGACGGTTATCGTTATTGCCCACCGTATGCGTACGGTGGAAAATGCCGACAAAATCGTTGTGCTCAAGGATGGTGTGGTTGCCGAGCAGGGCACTCCGGCGCAGCTTAAGGCGGCAGGCGGAGAATTTGCCCGCATGGTCGCACTGCAAAAGGAAGCGGCTACCTGGCAGCTGTAGGAAAGGGGACCAAGATTTCCAAAGGTTAACTTTGGTTGACCATAATAGTTCGATTAAACTAGTCTCAAAAGCGTGCTCGAGCAAACTAATGAACTCGGGTGCTAAGGCACCATGCCGCGCTTGTGCGGCAAAAGGGAGAAGCAACATGAAGAAGTCGACGTTTAACACCCTGCTTGTCGGTGGCGGTTTTCTGCTTGGCACGGCCGGCATCAAGCTGCTCACCAGCGCTCCGGTAAAGAATGCCTGCGTGCAGGGTATCGCGTGCGGCATGCGCATCAAGAACGGCTACCAGGACATGGTCGAGCAGGCCAAGGCTAATGTCGACGACATGGTTGCCGAGGCTGCTTACATCACCCAGAGCGAGGCCGCTGCTGACGAGGCAGCCGAGTAACGCTCCCAGGCACAAACTATGAGATTCTCGATTATTAGCGAGATCCCTGGCAGGACCCGTCTTCAATTGGCGGGTCCTGTGCCAGAGAGCGATCTCGACGCACTTCTTAAGCTCAGCGGCGATATCGACGGCGTGCACAAGGTGCGCGTTTATGGCCGTATTGGCCAGATGGCGCTGGAGTACGACGAGCCGCGCCGTGCGAGCGTGCTCGACGCCCTGGGCGCACTCGATGCTCAAGCTATCGCCGATGCCAAGTCGGGCTATGTGATGCAACTCGAGCCGCGCAAGCACAAACTCGTTATGGACCTGGCGACACTCGTCGGCGCCCATTACGCACGTCGCTGGTTCTTGCCGACGCCTCTGCGTGCGGTGTTTGTCGTGGCCGGTTACATGGCATTTTTGCGCGCTGCCCTTCATGAGCTGGCGCAGCCGCGCCTGACCGTTCCTGTGCTCGACGCTTCGGCCATCGGCATTTCGTTCGTCAAGCGTGATGTCGACACCGCGGGCCAGACGATGTTCCTGCTCAACGTGGGCGAGCTGCTTGAGGACTACACCCGCGCCATGAGCGAAAACGAGCTCATCAACTCGCTGCTCGATGTGCCCGACAAGGCGCAAAAGGTCGTCGGCGACACCGAGGTAAGTGTTGCCGCGACCGAGCTTGAGCCCGGCGACTTGGTCGCCGTTCGCACCGGCATGTCCATCTGCATCGACGGCGTGGTCGAGCAGGGAAGCGCCATGGTCAACCAAGCGACCCTGACCGGCGAGCCGCTTGCCGTCGAGCGCAGCGCAGGCGACGACGTGTTCGCCGGCACTGTCGTGGAAGACGGCAGCATCTTGGTGCGCGTGCGCGCCAACACGGCGCAGACCAAACTGCGCTCGATCGTCTCACTCGTGCAGACGGCCGACTCGCTCAAGTCCGAGGGCCAGTCGCACATGGAAGACCTCGCCAACAAGATCGTCCCGTGGAACTTCCTGCTTGCGGGCTTGGTTGCGCTTGCCACCCGCAGCCTCATCAAGACCTCAGCGGCACTGATGGTCGACTACTCGTGCGCACTCAAGCTCACGGGCTCCGTCGCCGTCATGACTGCTATGAGCGATGCTGCCAAGATGGGCGTGATGGTCAAGGGCGCCAAGTACTTTGAGTCGTTTGCCAAGGCCGACACCATTGTGTTTGATAAGACCGGCACGCTCACCGAGGCGCAGCCGCGTCTTGCCTGCGTGCTCACCACCGATGGCTGGAGCGAGGACGAGATCCTGCGTCTTTCCGCTTGCTTGGAGGAGCATTTTCCGCATCCGGTGGCGCGCGCCGTGGTCAATGCGGCACGCGAGCGCGGGCTTGAGCACCGCGAGCGTCACGCTGCGGTCGAGTATATTGTGGCGCACGGCATCGCTTCGTCCATTGAAGGGCGTCGCGCCATCATCGGTTCCGCGCACTTTGTATTTGAGGACGAGGGTGCGCAGCTCGAGTCCGACATCAAGGAGCAAATCGAGCTCCAGATGCAGGGCCTGTCGCCGCTGTATCTGGCGGTCGATGGCACCGTTGTGGGCGTGCTCGGTATCGAGGACCCGCTCAAGCCCGGGGTCCGCGAGGCCATCGCCGACCTGCACGCGTTGGGCGTCAAACATGTCGTTATGCTCACGGGCGACTCCGAGCGCACGGCCGAGCGCATCGCGCGCGAGGCAGGTGTCGACGAGTTTAAGGCCGAGCTACTGCCCGAGGACAAGTACGCGTATGTTGAGCGCATTAAGGGCGAGGGGCGCCACGTTGCCATGGTGGGCGACGGCGTCAACGACTCACCGGCGCTGGGTCTGGCCGATGTGGGTCTGGCCATGGGCGGTGGAAGCGACATCGCCAAGGAGGTCGCCGACATCATCCTGACCGATACGGATCTTGCCGCGATCGTGCGCCTGCGCCGCATGAGTCAGGGGCTTATCGACCGTCTGACGAGTTCGTATTCCAAGGTGATGCTCACCAACTCGGCGCTGTTGGCATTGGGCATTACCGGCATGATCACTCCGCAGACGTCGTCACTGCTGCACAACGGCTCGACGATCGCCTACAGCCTGGGCAACGCGAAGGCTTACCTGCGCTAGCGTTTTTACTTAAGTTTTTGGCCTGCATTTGGGCGGTGTTGCAGCCGCCAGAATGCAGGCCTTTTGCGTTTGACCATGTGCTAGCAGAAATATATAGTTGTGCTAGCTTAGATAGCAAAAGTCGAAGGTGAGGTTGAGATGGGTACTGTTAGCGGCATGGCGCAGGTGAACGTTCGCGTGGATCGCCAGGTCAAGAACCGTGCCGAGGAGGCGCTGCGGCTTTCGGGCGGGTCGCTGCCCGAGCTCATCAAAAAGGTGGTGGCCAAGGTCGCGCAGGGTGGCGGGCAGTGCGAGGAAGTGCTGTCTGCCGTTGATGGCCGGCAACAGACCGTCGCGCACGATACTCCGTTCGCCGCATCGTGGGCAGCGGCAGATCGGCTTTATGCAGATTTGGGCATCGCTACGTCGCCCGTATCCGACGATCGCGGTTGGGACACAATCTATTCCGAAGCCATGGACGAGCGCTATCGCCAAAAGGGGATGATCCAGTGAGTGGGGCTCCCCTCAAAATAATGGTGGACGCCAACGTATGGGTTGATTCGTTTTGCGTCGACCATGCCGAGTCGCTTGCCGCGCGTGCGTTTATTGGGCAGGCAGCAGAGACGGGGGCATTGCTGTTCTTCCCGGTGCATATTGCCAAGGACGTGCTGTACGTTGTCCAACACGAGCTGAGGCGTAGCGTTCTTGCCAGCGGGGGAGCGCTCGACGAGGCATCTGCCCGCGCGATTGGCGATGCGGCGCTGGCGTTTGTTCGGAACATGACCGAAAACGCCACAGCCGTGGGCGCAGATGCGTCGGACCTTTGGTTGGCCGACAAATACTTAGCGCTCCATCGCGATTACGAGGACAACTTGGTGCTCGCCGCGTGTAAGCGCGCACAGGTCGATTACTTGGTGACCAACGATCGCAAGCTGCTCGAACATGCCGATCTTGCAGCAAAGAAACCTCGTCAAATGATGCCGATTCTTGCTTTGGCCGAACGTGGCGGCGCGGCTATCGGTTAACGCGAACTGTTTGCGGGCCTCTTGGACGACGATGCGCCAAGGGGCCCGCGTCTGCTATTTACAAAAGCTCGGCCTTAATGGCGGGACTTTCTGCGAGCTGCTCGGCTGCCTTTTCGTCAGAGCTGTCGAGTGCTGCCAGGCTGCGGTAGACCCACTCGTTGACCTGGGTGTTCTTGACGCCTGTGGTCTGCATAAGGGCGCCTACCTCGCGGATTGCTGCGAGCAGATCGGCTTTGGGGCCCGCGAGCTCGACCTCGATGCCGTGGTAGGCGGCCACGCCGCGGTTCTCGCTCACGTGGTCGATAAAGCCCTCGACGGTCTCAAGCTGCTGGGCGAGAGCTGCATCATCGTCAGCGTCCAGCGCGACGAGTGCGTTCGAAACCGTGAGGGCGGGATGTCCGCAGGGGACAAAGCCTTCGATGACATCCATAGCTTCGGTAATGGTTGAGCCCAGGCCTGCGAGGGCATTGACGAGTTGCTGCTTGGTATCCATAACGGTCCTTTCGACGGGTCAATTTTGCTTGGCGAAAATATACGTGACGCGATCGGTAGCAAAAGTGCGAAGTGCGGTGCACATTGGGGTCTTCACAGCTCGTGCATAGAACAGCTGTCCGCTTTCAGAACGTGGTAAGATAACACTTCACAAGCGGGGCTCGCCCCGTATGTTCCTTGAAAAGTCGACGGGTGTTGGGTGCTCGTGCCCAATGCCATCCAGACTTTCCCGAGATTCGGGGGCGACTGGTTTCGACACGATAGCTCTGAGAGAGGAAGCAAGCCGAGGTCTCCTCGCCTCGTTAAACAGGGGTACCGTCAAATTGAATTGACAACAACTCTTCTTTTGAGCCTATGGCTCTCGCTGCTTAGTTTATAGCGGCGCGTCAACCCGGTGATTTCCCCGACACCGGCGCGACGTCATGTTAGGGGAATGCTCCTGCGCACGTAATCGGTATGGCGCGGGCTAAGACCGAACCGGTTAGGACGCCGCGAGCGTGTCGCTGCGCGCAAAGCGTCCGAGACTAAACCAGCGACTGAGCTTGGAGATGCCAATCAGGGGGCTTTCGTGGACCGGAGTTCGATTCTCCGCGCCTCCACCATAAGTAACAGGCAGGTAGATATTCGTATCTACCTGCCTTTTTATTTCTAGTCCGTACCGCGGAGAATCGAACTCTATGCAGGGCGCGGGCGTAAAGAAAACGCGTAAGCGTTTTTAGCCCGCGGGCGAGGACGCCGGCAGGCGGCCGAAGCCGGTGCTGATTTGCGAAGCAAATACGCGGATTCTCCGCGCAATCTATCAGCCCAATATGGATGCGATGTTTATCGAATTTCAGCTGGCCATGCCCCGCACCAACGCAAGCCCCAAACCGCGGAGAATCGAACTCAGTGCAGGGCGCGGGCGTAAAGAAAACGCCTTGGCAACGCAGACCGGGACACGCTTTCCCGATGGCAGCCCAGGCGGAAAGCACGTCCCGGAATCCGCGCTCAGACTGGGATGTAGTTTCCGGATGATGCCTCAAGCGGAAACTGCGACCCGGAATTCCGCCGTAGAGTGGGACATGCTTTCCCAATGGCAGCTCAAGCGGAAAGCGCATCCCGGAATCCTCGTTCGGAATGGGATGCAGTTTCCAAATGAATGGCTAGCGGAAAGTTCATCCCGGAATCCGCGCTCAGAACGGGACGCGCTTTCCCAGCGGCGGTCCAAGCGGAAAGTTCATCCCGGAATCTCGCCTCAAACTGGGACACACTTTCCGCTTCACCTGCCGCCTCGAAAAACCCGTGCGCTCGCCATCCCAAAACTGGGTAGAAGAAAGCCAAAACGCAATCGCAGGAGGTCAATATGACTGCAGAAGATAAGGCAAAGAACGCTGGCAAGGTCGCGCTCGTCTTGGAGGGCGGCAGCTTCCGCGGGCAATTTACCGCAGGCGTGCTCGACGTTCTCATGGAGGCTGGCGTCGAGATTCCGTCTGTCTACGGTGTATCGGCCGGCGCCCTCAACGGCGTGAACTACAAGTCGCACCAGATCGGCCGTGCCAACCGCATCAACCTGGCTTTCTGTAACGACAACCGCTTCATGGGCGCCGCGTCGTTTGCGGCCACGGGCTCTATCGTCGGCTACGACTTTATTTTCAACGATGTCCAGGACCGCTTGGATCCCTTTGACAACGAGACGTTCGACGCGAGCCCCATCGAGATGTACGCCGTCGCGACGGACATGCTCTTTGGAACCGCCGCGTACCTGCCGGTCAAAAGCGCCGTACTTGACCTCGACGCCGTGCGCGCATCGACGTCGCTGCCGCTGGTGACGCCGCCGGTCGAGATAGACGGGCACAAATACGTCGACGGCGGCGTAGCCGATTCGGTCCCCATCGAGCACGTGCTGGAGGAAGCGGGCTTCGATCGCGCGGTTGTCATTGTCACGCAGGACCGCTCATACGAGAAAAAGCCCTACGAGTTTATGCCAGCCGCACGCGCTCGCTATGCTGACTACCCCTACCTGCTCGAGGCTATCGAGACGCGCCACGATCGCTATAACATCCAGCGCATGCATCTGTGGAAGTATGAGCGCGAGGGCCGCGCGCTGGTCGTTGCTCCGCAAAAGCCGGTCGAGGTCGGCCACGTTGAGCACGATTCGGCAAAGCTCCTCGATCTGTATATTCAGGGCCGCCAGGAGGCAAAGCGCCTACTGAGTGATATCGAGGCATTTGTCGAGCGCTAGCGTCGCAACGTCATGACCCATGGACGACATGTGCAGAAACTCTGGTCGGAGCCAAAATACCTGTTGACTCGGGCGGCGAGCGGGGTAATATGGACGGGTTACTTGCAGAGCCCCGTGAATCTCTGTAACAACACGTACTGTACATGGAGGAGTCTAAGTGATTTCGAAATCGACTCACTACGCCAAGCAGGGCGAGGTCCAGCGCAACTGGGTTCTCGTCGACGCCGATGGTGCTGTCCTGGGCCGTCTTGCCACCCAGATCGCAATGATCCTGCGCGGTAAGAACAAGCCTCAGTTCACGCCCAACAGCGACTGCGGCGACTTCGTTGTCGTCATCAACGCCGATAAGGTCCAGCTTACCGGTAACAAGGCCGACACGAAGACCTATTATCGCCACAGCGGCTACAACGGCGGCCTCAAGGCTGAGAGCTTCCGCCAGGCTATGGAGAAGCACCCGGAGAAGGTCATCGAGCGCGCCGTTCGCGGTATGCTGCCCAAGACCACCCTCGGCCGTGCCCAGATGACCAAGCTTAAGGTCTACGCTGGTGCCGAGCATCCGCATGCTGCCCAGAACCCCACGAAGATTGAGCTGGAGGCTTAAAGATGGCTGAGAACACCGTTGTCTACCAGGGTACCGGCCGTCGTAAGAACGCCGTCGCCCGCGTCCGTCTCGTCCCCGGCACCGGCAAGGTGACCATCAACAAGCGTGACGCCGAGCAGTATTTCGGCCGTCATCAGCTCGTTGAGAACGCCCTTGCTCCCTTCAAGGTGACCGACACCGCCGGTCAGTTCGACGTTATCGCTCTGTGCGATGGCGGCGGCATCTCCGGTCAGTCCGGCGCTCTGCGCCTGGGCATCGCTCGCGCTCTTCTGAACGCTGGCGACTACCGTGCTGACCTCAAGAAGGCCGGTTTCCTTACGCGCGATGCTCGCGTGGTCGAGCGCAAGAAGTACGGCCTCAAGAAGGCCCGCCGCGCTCCCCAGTTCTCCAAGCGCTAAGGTTTTATCTCCTTACGAGATACAATGTACAAGCGGGGCCTGCCGATTCCTCGGCGGGTCCCGCTTTTCTTTTTCGACTAGGGTGGGCGGTTGCATATCGCCTGCTAGGGAAGGAGCGATCCTATGCCCCAGAACATCTTCGGTACCGACGGCGTCCGTGGCGTCGCCAATGCCGACCTCTCGTGCGACCTCGCGTTTCGCCTGGGCCGCGCGGCGACCAAGTTCCTTGGCCCGGATATCTGCGTCGGCCGCGACACGCGTCTTTCGGGTACCATGCTCGAGAGCGCTCTGACCGCCGGCATCATGGCCGAGGGCGGCCGTCCGCACTGCTGCGGCGTCATCCCCACGCCTGCCGTGGCGCTGCTCACCGTCCAGAACGAGCTCGACGGCGGTATCGTCATCTCTGCTTCGCACAATCCGCCGGAGTTCAACGGCATCAAGTTCTTTAGCCGCAAGGGTATGAAGCTTCCCGACGCGGTCGAGGAGGAAATCAGCGCCTGGGTCATGTCCGAGGAAGCCATGGCTGCCGACACGCTGCCGACCGGTGCCGGCGTGGGCCACATCATCAAGATGAAAGACGCCCGCAAGGCATACGTCGACCACGCCATCGATACGCTTGATGGCCTGAGGCTCGATGGCCTGGTCGTTGCCGTCGACTGCGGTCACGGTGCTTCCTGCCAGACTACGCCCGCCGCGCTGCAGCGCCTGGGTGCCACGGTCCATGCCATCAACACCGATTACTGCGGCACCGACATCAATGTCGAGTGCGGCTCTACGCACCTCGAGCCTCTGCGCGAGCTCGTGCTGCGCACCCACGCCGATATCGGCCTGGCCCACGACGGCGACGCCGATCGCGTGCTGTTCGTGGACAGCGAGGGCAACGAGATCGATGGTGACTACATCCTGGCCATCTGCGGCTCCGACCTGGCTGCCCGCGGCAAGCTCGCCAACTCCGAGATCGTCTCGACCGTCATGTGCAACCTGGGCTTCTCCATCGCTATGAAGGAGCAGGGCTTCGAAATGGTTCAGACCGCCGTGGGCGATCGCTACGTTCTGGAGCGTATGCTCGCGGATGGCGCCGTCATCGGCGGCGAGCAGTCCGGTCACATCATCTTCCTGGAGCACAACACCACCGGTGACGGTCTGGTGACGGCTCTGCAGCTGCTGGCCGTGCTCAAGCGCACCGGTCGTACCCTCACCGATCTTGCCGGCATCATGAAGAAGTACCCGCAGGTCCTCGTTAACGTGCATTCCGACAACAAGGCTGGTCTGGACGATTGCCAGCCCATTTGGGACGCCGTTGCTGCTGCCGAGAAGGAGCTCAATGGTCGCGGCCGCATCTTGGTGCGCCCGAGTGGTACCGAGCCGCTGGTCCGCGTGATGGCCGAGGCCGAGACGCACGAGCTGACCCAGCGCGTTGTTGACGACATCGTCGAGGTTGTCAAGCGCGAACTTCCCTAATGGTCAAAAACCGTTGCCAAGTGGTAAACTGTTAAGGTTATTTTGATTGATCGGTATGTCCGAGGGGGAGCATGTTCACTAAAGTCCTAAGGTCTTTTGGTATGCGTGGTCGAGTCCTTACGCTGGATGCTCCCATCTCGGGCGATGTCATTCCGCTTTCCGAGGTAAACGACCAGACGTTTGCCACCGGCCTTTTGGGCCAGGGCGTGGCGATTCAGCCCACCGGAACGCGTGTGATTGCACCGGCTGATGCCAAGGTCGAGGCCATTTTTCCCACGGGACACGCTGTTGCGCTTAACACGGTCGATGGCCTGGACGTGCTCATCCACGTTGGTTTGGACACTGTTCAGCTCGAGGGTAAGCACTTTACCGTGCATGCACAGGTGGGCGACATCGTCCATAAGGGCGATGTGCTCATTGAGTTCGATCGCGAGGCAATTGCTGCCGAGGGCTACGATGTGACGGTTCCCATCTTGGTGTGCAACTCTGTTGAGTTCTCGAGCATCAAGGGCTCCGTTGGCGTGCATGTCGAAGAGATGGACCAGCTCATCGTTGCTCGCGAGCGCTAGCAAGTGCACGTGGCCATTAGCCTACAATTCAAACACGTTTACGGAGGGCGCCCTTGAAAGAGGACGCCCTCCGTGGCAAGATGGGATTTGTCCGAAGCTAAAAGGCTTCGGGTCACCGTGGACGGGCAGGGGCCTCGACGCGGCTAGACACGAGACACATACATTACGCGACCTCGCCCTGGTGGCCGCACACGTTGGTTGCGGCCGACGCGGGCCGCGGGCAAGTGCTTGTAAGGGAGCCTTGCCTCTCTTGTACGAGAAAGGACGCGTAATGAAGATCATTAAAGCTAAAGACTACGAGGATATGAGCCGCAAGGCCGCCAATATTATCTCGGCGCAGGTTATCCTCAAGCCCGACTGTGTGCTGGGCCTTGCCACCGGCTCCACCCCGATCGGTGCCTACAAGCAGCTCGCTGCTTGGTACAAGAAGGGTGACGTCGACTTTGCCGAGGTCAGCACCTACAACCTGGACGAGTATCGTGGCCTTTCGCACGACGATCCCCAGAGCTATCACTACTTCATGCGTGAGAACTTCTTCGATCACATCAACATCGACCTGAACAACACGCATGTGCCCGATGGTTCCAACCCCGACGCCGCCGCTGCCTGCTCTGAGTACGACAAGATCGTCGCCGAGGCCGGTTACCCGGATCTGCAGCTGCTCGGTATTGGCAACAACGGCCACATCGGCTTCAACGAGCCCGATGACCACTTCTCCAAGGGTACGCACTGCGTCGACCTCACCGAGAGCACCATTCAGGCCAACAGCCGCCTGTTCGACAGCATCGACGATGTTCCCCGTCAGGCCTACACCATGGGTACCCAGACCATCATGTATGCCCGTATGATCCTGGTCGTCGCCAACGGCGAGGCCAAGGCTCAGGCCGTGCATGACATGTGCTATGGTCCGGTTACGCCCGAGTGCCCGGCTTCGATCCTGCAGCTGCACACCAACTGCGTTGTCGTTGCCGACGAGGCCGCCCTTTCGCTCTGCGAGTAGCGCGAATCCTGCAGCTCGACATAGCCTTGCCTAAGGCCTCCGCTTTGCGGGGGCCTTTTTGCTATCCCTTTTTGCCCACTTGACCAAAAACTTGCCGCAAGCTTGACGAATGCCGGATGTCCAACAGCTTGATTCATTCTATACCAGATTCTATGCAAAAATGCCACTAGAAGGTCGTAGACGGTAGCGGGTGCTAGGCGAGTTGAATGACATAGCTGAACATTGTTCATTTGCGTTACACTGCCGCTTAGATGGGACAAGCTGACAAGCTCATTTACCTGCTTAAAGACCGATTAGTCGGGGGATTAATAACAATCGGCCCTCGCTGTACAAAAACTTGCCGCTTGCGTACCAAAAGACAACCTAAAACACAAGGTCGCTCTATTCATAGCGCGGCTTGTATGGTCTTGCGGCTACAGTGTCCATACAGTCGAGTTGAGGAGCGGGCATGGTAAACGATTTGAGCGGTATAGACGACCTCGAGCTGATGCCGTTAGGCGGAGGCTATATGGTGCGACGCGAACGCTTGATGAATGAGCTTATCGCCAAGGGCCGAAAGGCCGGCATCGTGGTGCTTTATGCACCCGACGGGTTTGGGAAGACCTCGGTGCTGCTGCAGTACACCCATGAGGTTAAATGCGACCCGACGCGAGGCCCCGTGCGGATTATCGAGGCCGATCGCGCCACTGGGCGCGAGGTGTTTATGCAGCTTGAGGTGGTTGCCGAAGAACTCAAAGACAAACCGCACTCCCTTATCGCGATTGATAATGTGCCAAACCTCGATCAGCACGATACCGAAGACCTCATCGACAGGATTCGCGGCCTGCGCGCTATGGGGGTAGGGGTCTTTATCTCCTGCCGTCCTTCAAATCGTCAGCTGATTCATGGGCTGGGCGATTCGGTTAAGATCAATGCGCAGATGCTCAAGGTGCATGCCTATGAGTATTCGGCGTGGGCATCGGCGTTTTCGATCAGCACATCGCTCGACTTTTATCAGCTCACGCAGGGTGTGCCCGAACTCGTTTCGGCATTGCAGACGGGTCTGTATGGCCAAGGCGACGTAGCCGGTCTGCTCGAAAACGAGATTGTCAACGTATATGGCGCGGCACTTGTCGATCTGGCTTCGCTCGACAATAATGCGCTGTTTTGCGTGGCATGTCTCATGGTTTTGATGGGCGAGGGCAATATTGCAGAACTCGAGGCTTGCGGGGTGAGGCTGTCGATGGTCGACCAGTCCTACTTTGTACGCGACTACCCGATCTTTGGCTTGGACCCCGCCGAGCGGAGTTTTACGTGTCTGGGCACGGAGGATAACGGACGCTTGCGCTTGCGTAAGTTGGTGGCCGAGGTTCGCCCCGAACTTGTTCCGAGGGCGGCCCGGATTTTGCTCAAGGCGGGCCGATGCGATGCGGCGATGGGCCTGGCGGACGCCTTTTTGGACCGTGAAGCGGTCCTTGAACTTGCTGGGCAGTATGGGGTCGATCTTGCTCTGACGGGGCACGGGGCCGATATCTGCCGAGCAGCGCTGGGCACGATTGATGCCGACGATCCGGCTCCAGAGCCAACGCCCGCCGAGGCGCTTGGCGTATATCTGGCAGCGGTCAGCGTGTCCAATACAAAGCTTGCTCGCTATATGGCATCGGTCATCGAGCGCGGGGGCGAACGGACGGCCTGCGAAATAGACCCTGTTTCATGGAGGGTGGCCCAGACACTGACGGCTGTTTGCTATGGGGACAACGGACTTGGGCTTCCTACGAACCTGGCCGTGCCAGAAATCGAGACGTCCCATACCGCACTCGACATGCTGTCCGCGCATGTCGAGGTCAAGCGCTGTCTGACCGAGCGGGGAGATGACGGCGGCGTTCTACAGCAGCTCAAAACGAGCAAGGCCTACGACTGCGAGCTCGACATCGCGGGGATTGTTATACGGGCCGATAGCATGCTGGTGGAGCTCTTTGACGGGTCGTTTGCGGGAACCGACGAGCGCGACGACGAGATGACGGTGGTGCGGGAGGCGCTCGACGTACGTGGGCTTAAGGCGATGGCTATCTGGGTGCGCATGGTGTTGGCGGCACGGCGGCTCCTTTCCGGCTTGCCGGTAACCGACGACGCGGCGTTCAACGAGCTCGATCGTTTTGCCGTGCGCATGCGCGATAACCAGATTCAGCTGTTTGGCCTGTTGCTAGAAGGTTGGCAGTCGCTGGCAGAGGGACGGCCGGTTAATGCAAAGTTCCGTGCGGTCCAAGTGCTCAAACTTGCCGAGGAGTCGATTGCGTACATGCGCGATAACGCATTGCTGCTGGAACGCGCGGCATATCTGCGTAACACCTCGATGGTTTCGGTGCGCGAGGAAGCGGAGCTACTCGATATAAGCCAGACACAGGTTGGTGGCGCAGAAGCCTGGATGGTGGCGCTGCATTTGGCCTGTGCGGGCCGAGACAGCGACCTTGCGGCCTGGATGTCCATGAATCGCGCGGGGATTCTGGAACCGTCGTATCGGCTCTTTGCGCGCCTTGCCATGCATTGTCTGGGCGAGCCGGCGACCAGGATACGCAAGAAGCTTCCCGTGCGCGAGCTGTCGCGGTATTCGCTGCGCGACGATTTGGAAGGGGAGGGCGAGCGCCTGTTCCAGGCCGGCGAGGTTGAAGCCGTTGATACCATCGACCATATCGAGATTCGTATGTTTGGGGCGTTTCGCGCCGAGCGCGACGGGTTTCCCATCACGGACAAAATGTGGCGCCGCAAGAAGGCGGCGACACTTGCCGAGCGGCTTGCGCTGGGCATGGATGCGCTCGTCGATCGTGAGACGCTGGCCATGGAGCTGTGGCCCCATGCCGAGTTCAATAGCGCCCGCAACAACCTGTACTCGACGATATCGCGCTTGCGGTCGGCTTTGGGACCGACGCCGGATGGCAAGTCGTGTGTGCTCATCCAAAATGAATGCATCGGACTCAACGGCGACTACGTCAAGACCGATGTACGGCTGTTTGACCAGATAAGCCGCGAGGTTTTGGGAAATCGCGCGGGTGCGCGCGGGCCCCATTTAGTTGAGCTGTGCCTTAAGATTGAGCAGCTTTATGCCGGACCGCTGTATGTTCCCAATGGCTGTAATCCCACCTACTTTTTGCGTATGCGACGCATTATGCAGTCAAAGTACATCGATTGCATGATTAAGGGAGCAAATGCCGCTCTAGAAGAAAACGATCTGCAGTCGGCGATTTGGCTGGCGGAGTCGGGGCTTCGGCAGGAAACGGCGCGCGAGGATATGGTGCGCTGCGCCATGCGCGTCTACAGTGCGGCGGGGCGGCGGCGCGATATCGTCGAGCTATACAGCGGGCATATGCACCATCTGAGGGAGCAGGTCAATGGCGTGCCCGAGCCCGAGACGCGGCGTCTATACGAGCGCTTGGTGGAGGGGCGGCTCAATCGCGTGCTGGTCGAGCGATAAAAAACGGGCGCCCGAAGTACTTGGGCACCCGTAAGCTTGCTATGTGTTGGCTCGCCGGATCATTGGCTCTTAGACGAGCTTGATCTTCTCGATGTCCTTGCGCGAGGACTCGCGATACAGCGAGAACTTGCGGCCGATGACCTGGACGACCTCGGCGTGGCAACGCTCAGCGAGCTCTTCGGCGGCCTCGCGGGCGGAAAGACTAGAGCCATCGAGCACGGAGCACTTAACGAGCTCGTGCTTCTCCAGATAGGCGACCGTCTGCTCGACGGTGCCTTCGTTGACGTCGGACTTGCCGATGATGATGGCGGGGTTGAGGTGATGGGCCATGCTGCGAAGCTGCTTGACCTGGGCTCCTGTCAGTGCCATGGGTTCTCGCTTTCTATGTATGGGGCGCCCCGCGACGGGGCCTTAATCTACGTGAGCTGTCCCACGATAGCGCAGGAACGGCGTGGTGTGGAGCGCGTTTGCCCAGTTCAAAAAGAATGCGGATGCCGAGTGAGTGGGCAGTGCGGGCTGCGAGCAAGCTATGAGCTGGGCGCAGAGACCGGCTCCCATGCAATAAACGCCCAACGAACCTTGCGGACATGATCGAGCATGTAGCGCCCCTGCGGCACGCCCTTGGAGCCCGGCTCACCGGCATGGGGGTTCTCGATCATGTGCTGGGCGATATAGTCGCGCAGGCGGTCGATCTTATCTTCGTTGCCATGCTCGAGCATGCGGGAAAAGTCCGCTACGCCCGCCTCAAGGCTATTGAAGGTATCGCGACGAGGCGATTCAAAGTACGTAACCTGCGGCAGGGCACCCATCTGAATGAGGATATTAAAAGCATACACAAAGCCATTACTGCAGGTAACGGAGGCACCAATGGCGTTCATCAGGTGCAGATCATAGCGCGGGCTGGAGTTGGCGACCATCGTGACAGCACAACGCCGGCGAGCCGTACGATCAAGCTTGACAAGTGCGCCTTTTAGATTGGTCGTGGTGACAGAGCGACTGGCAAAGGCAACATCTACCGCTTTCGCGACCGGTCCAACCAAATCCCAATCATCATCCCAAGCAAGCTCAAGCGGCGTAATAAGGTCCTCGAGCCCATAGTACTCAATGCCAGCATCAAGGGTGCCCAACATAGCGGGGGAGAAATCAGCCGCAATCACCGGATGCCCAGCCTGAGCAAGCGGAATAGCAATCGACCCAGCCCCACACCCCATATCCAGCACGGATTCACCAGGCTTCAACGCCAACAGCTTTATAAAATCCCGGGCATACGGAGCAGTCTCAAGCGGCCGAAAATGCCGAGCCCTTTTATCCCACTCAAAAGAATCATCAGCCCGCCGCCGATCAGCTTGCAGACGCATCCACTCCTGATTCCAATCAGCAGAAAGAAGCTCAGAGCGAGCATCCCCATCAACCACGGGCCAACCTCCTAGCAACAAAAAAGCGACTCCTCCCAAAAGAAGAGCCGCAACCAGCATATATCAGAAAAAGAACCGTTCCAACGCCAAAACGCCGCACCAACCAAGGCGGGCAGAAGCGAAGCGACTGCCACTGAGCCAGAACCCAGCCAAGGTTGAGATGTGCGGGAGCCCCGCCGCCGGGCGGCAGACATATAAGGTCGATCGCGAGTTCCGCACGAGCCGGAGAGCACTTAATGTGCTCTCCGTGCGAGTCAGGACTGTCCGAGCAGGCGACCTTATATGTCTGCCGCCCGGCGGCGGGGCTCCTCGCCTCGTATCCCTAGGCTAGTTCTTGAGCGAGTTCAGCGGCGCCGGGAAGCGTCCACCGCGATGGGCAAGCACGGTGCCGGCGTTGGGGTTCACCGGCATGATGGGCGCACGGCCGAACAGGCCGCCGTACTCGACGCAGTCACCCACGCCCTTGCCGATGGCAGGAATCACGCGGACGGCCGTGGTCTTGTTGTTGATGACGCCGATGGCCATCTCGTCGGCGATGATGCCGGCGATGGTCTCGACCGGGGTGTCGCCGGGGATGGCGATCATGTCCAGGCCGACGGAGCACACGCAGGTCATGGCCTCGAGCTTCTCGAGCGAAAGCGCGCCGGCCTCGACAGCGGCGATCATGCCGGCGTCTTCGGACACGGGGATAAAGGCGCCCGAGAGGCCACCGACGCTGGAACTGGCCATGACGCCGCCCTTCTTGACGGCGTCGTTGAGCATGGCGAGCGCGCAGGTCGTGCCCGGGCCACCGCAGGTGCCCACGCCGATAATCTCGAGGATGCGAGCAACGGAGTCGCCAATGGCGGGCGTAGGCGCCAGCGACAGGTCGACGATGCCCTTCTCGACACCCAGTCGATGGGCGGCCTCGCGGCTCATGAGCTCGCCGGCACGGGTGATCTTAAAGGCGGTCTGCTTAATCTTCTCGGCGACTTCCATCATCGAGGCGGAGTCGGGCAGCTTCTCCAGGGCTGCCGCCATAACGCCGGGGCCCGAGACGCCAACGTTGATGACGGCGTCGGCCTCGCCACCGCCGTGGACGGCGCCCGCCATAAACGGGGAGTCCTCGACCATGTTGGCAAAGCAGACAAACTTGGAGGCGCCAACGGAATCCTCATCTGCCGTAAGCTTGGCGGCATCGATGATGGTCTGGGCGGCCATGAGCACGGCGTCCATGTTGATGCCGGCACGCAGGCTGGCGACGTTGACGCTGGAGCAGACGCGGCTGGTGGTAGCGAGCGCCTGGGGGATGGACTGGATGACGCGGCGGTCGGCGTCGCCGATGCCCTTCTGAACGAGCGCGGAGAAGCCGCCCAGGTAATCGATGCCGAGCGTCTCGGCCGCGCGGTCGAGGGCATGCGCGATGGGGGTGAGGTCCTCATCCTTGCAGCATGCGGCGATCTGCGCCACCGGGGTGACGGAAACGCGCTTGTTGACGATGGGGATACCGTACTCGCGCTCGAGGTTCTCGGCGGTCTCGACCAAGTGCTCAGCCGTGTGCGTCACGTGGTCGTAGATCTTCGTGCACATGCGGTCGAGGCTCTCGTCGCCGCAACCCATGAGCGAAACACCCATGGTGATGGTCCTGATGTCGAGGTTCTGCTCCTCAACCATGCCGCGGGTTTCCGCGATTTCTGCGGGCGTGATCGCCATCCTTGCGCTCCTATCTGCCAAAACGAGCATAGTCTTGTCTATTCTAACGTGCCGCACGTGCCAAGTGGCGCATGCGGCACGTTTTGGTGCTCGGTTGTTTCCGTTGTGTTACTGCCCAAAGACCTCTTCGGCGATGCGCGCGCTCTCGGCGGCGTCCTTGGCGTAGTAGTCAGCGCCAATCTGTTTGGCGTATTCGGGGGTGAGTACGGCGCCGCCTACGATGATCTTGACGCCCGGCACCTCGGCATGAAGCAGCTTGATGGTCTCCTCCATGGCGACGACCGTGGTAGTCATAAGCGCCGAGAGGCCGACGAGCTTAATGTCACGCTCCTGCACGGTCTTGAGCACCTCTTGCGGGTCGACGTCGCGGCCTAGGTCAAAGACGGTGTAGCCGTAGTTATCGAGCAACATCTTGACGATGTTCTTGCCAATATCGTGGATGTCGCCCTTGACGGTGGCCACGCAGATCTTGCCCTTGTCGGCGATCTCGCCGGCGGGCATCAGGCGCTTGATGGTGTCGAAGCCCACGCGTGCGGCCTCGGCCGAGGCCATGAGCTGCGGTAGGAAGAACTTGCCCTGGTCAAAGAGGACGCCCACCTCGTCGAGGGCGGGGATAAAGTGATTGTTGATGAGGTCCATAGCGTCGTGGTCTGTCAGCAGACGCTCGGTCTCGGCAGCGATCTCGCCTTTGCGGCCCGAGACGACCATTCGACGAATCGGGTCGTCGCTGCCGTCAGTGCCGGCGGTGCCAGCAGCAGGCGCGGCATCACTCGATGCGGCCTGAGCCGCTGCCGGGTTTGCGGCGATCTTGTACGGATCGGTCCAGCCGGCGTAGCGCTCGATGTATCCGGTCGAGCCCTCGTCCTCAACGCTCAGGACGCGATAGCTGTAGACGGTATCCATAAAGCGCTTGGAACCCGGGTTCATGATGGGGGCGTCCAGGCCCGCGCCGAAGGCGGCGGCCAAAAAGACCGAGCCCAGCAGCGGGCGGGCAGGCAGGCCAAAGCTGATGTTTGACACGCCGAGCGCGCATTTGACGCCCAGGCGCTCCTTGCACAGGGACATGGCGCGCAGGATTTGCTCGGCCTGGCGTTGATTGGTCGAGGCGGTCATGACCAGGCAGTCGATGAGGATGCGATCCGGTCCGATGCCATAGCGGGCGGCCTCGGCCACGATGCGCTCGGCGATGGCGAAGCGAGCCTCGGCGGTATCGGGGATGCCGCCTTCGTCGAGCGTAAGGCCGACAACGTTGGTGCCGTAGTGGGCGACCAGCGGAAAGATCTCATCCATGATCTGCTGCTTGCCATTGACCGAGTTGATGATGGGCTTGCCGGCGTAGCGGCGCACGGCGGCCTCGACGGCTGCGGGGTCGGTGGAGTCGATCTGCAGCGGCAGGAGCGTGGAGCCCTGGAGCTGTTCGGTCGCCTGTTGGATGATCTTGACCTCGTCGATCTCGGGCAGGCCCACGTTAACGTCCAAGATGTCGGCGCCCTGTTCCTGCTGGCTGATGCCCTGGCTCACAACGTAGTCCAGGTCGCCGTCGCGCAGGGCCTGCTGCAGGCGCTTTTTGCCGGTGGGGTTGATGCGCTCGCCGATGACGGCGATCTTGTGGCCGTCGCAGGGAAGGTCCACGACCGTTTGGGCGCTCGTGACCGACATGCTGGGCTTGCGGCGGCGCGGGCTGGGCGTGTGGTTGTCGATAAGCGTGCGCAAGGCCGCCATGTGCGCCGGCGTGGTGCCGCAGCAGCCGCCCACGACGCTCACGCCGTCGGCGATCATGCCGGCGACGGCCTCGGCGTACTCGGGTGCCTGGATATCAAAGACGGTGTTGCCGTCGTCGTCCACGTGGGGCAGTCCTGCGTTGGCCTGCACCATAATAGGCTTGTCGGTAACGGTGAGCATACGTGCGGCGAGTCCTCGGAGCTCGGCCGGTCCCTGGCTGCAGTTGATGCCCAAAACGTCGGCGCCGATAGCGTCGAGCGTGATGGCGGCCACCTCGGGACTCGTTCCCAGGAAGGTGCGACCGTCTTCCTCGAAGGTCATGGTGGCAAAGACGGGCAGGTCGGAGTTTTCGCGGCAGGCGAGGACGGCCGCCTTGATCTCGGCCAGGTCGGTCATGGTCTCGATAATAAAGAGGTCCACACCCGCGGCGACGCCGGCGCGCACCTCCTCGGCAAAGAGGTCATAGGCCTCGTCGAAGCTGAGGGTACCCAAGGGACGAAGCAGTGCGCCGATGGGGCCGATGTCACCGGCGACGTAGCGGGCGCCGGCCTCGCGGGCACAGGCGACGGCCGCGGCAAAGACGTCTGCCACGGTGGCGGCGCCGTCGAGCTTGTGGGCATTGGCGCCAAAGGTATTGGCGGTAATCACGTCGCAGCCGGCCTCGACGTACTGGCGCTGAATGTCGGTAATGACCTGGGGTTCCTCAAAGTTGAGCAGCTCGGGCAGGGCACCCGCCTTCATGCCAGCGGCCTGCAACATGGTGCCCATGCCGCCGTCGAACAGCAGGTGCCCCGTGCCCTCGATGGCGGCGCGCAGGCGATCGTTCTTAATGCGCAGATCGTCGATCGTGCGCGTCTTGTACGTGGCACCGTTGCGACGTGCGGCATCAACGGGTGCCGCCAATGCAGTGCCGTCAGAATCATGAGTGATAAGCGGAGTAAACATCGGGGGCTCCTAATGGCTGGAATAGCAGGTGGTGTGGGCGGCACGGAAGCGGCAGTTCTCGCGCATGCGGCAGATATTGCAGGTGGGGCGGCTCTGGGCGTCGTGGACTTCGCCGTCGAACAGGCCGATCACCGCGGTCACGCTTTTGGTGGGCATGAGCAGGCTGGTGGGCGTGACGGTCAGGCCGATGAGCCGCGTGGCGTTGAGCGCATTGACGATCGAGCGCTGGGCCGAGAGCGGGCAGTCGCCGTAGCCGGGACTAAAGCGCCAGTTGCCGGCGAGCCCATGAACGGCGGCGTCCGTCTTGACCTGCTGGTCCATTTGCTCAACGGCGGCTTCCACGTAAGCGGAGCACGCGGCGTCGAGCACGGCGCCCTCCAGGGGATGTTGGGCTCCCGTGGTGCGCAGACGGCGCTCAGCATCCATGCCGAGGGTGCATGCCATGAGTGCGGCAAAGCGGGCGTCTTTGAGATGTCGATAGATATCGCGACCGCGCAGTTCAACGTTGGTGCCGACCAGGCGAATGCAAGGTTCTCCCTGCTCGTCCACACCCGTGGCATCGACGGCAAACACGCGGCGCACGCCACGGGGCTCAATGTCCAATTCAAGACGTTCAACGACAAGCTCAATACGCTGCGACAGCTCGGGCTCAATCTGCTGGCCGCCGTAACCCAGATACCGCAGCATCTCGGCACGGTCGACACGGGGATGGTGCGCAGCATCGACACGGTAAAGCGCCGGCGACGCAAGGTCGGCCGGCACTTCGACAGCGATTGTATCGATGTGCGGTTTTTCCATTACCCCAGGCGCTCCATAATGGTCGCGGCGATCGCAGGACGGTTCATAGTGTACAGGTGCAGGCCGTCGGCGCCGTGCTCCTTGAGGTCGCAAAGCTGGCGGGCTGCATAATCTACACCAGCTGCCTGCAGGCTCTCGGGGTCATTCTCGTACTTGGCGAGAATCTTGATGACGGGGGAGGGCAGCGACGCGCCGCACATAAAGACCATGCGGCTGATCTGTGACTTGCCCATAAACGGCATGATGCCCGCGGTAATGGGCACGGTGATGCCGACCTTGTCGGCAAGCTCGCGAAAACGGTAGAAGCACTCGTTATCAAAGAAGAGCTGCGTCACAAAGAAGCTCGCGCCGGCGTCCTGTTTTTGCTTGAGGTGTTCGACCGAGAGGTTGAGATCCTCACAGGCAATGTGGCCCTCGGGGTAGGCTGCGGCGCCCACGCAAAAGCCGGCGTCGACGAGCTCGGGGATGAGGTCGCGGGCGTAGGCGTAGTCCGAGGCGGGCTTGTCGTCCTCGGTCGCGCCGGCGGGGAGATCGCCGCGCAGGGCCAGGATGTTTTCCACGCCGGCGGTGCGATACTCGTCGATCTTGGCGGCGATATCGGCATGCGAGCGGCCCACGCAGGTAAGGTGTGCCACCGAGGGCGTGTCGAATTCGCTCGAAATCATATGCGCGATGGGGGCGGTGGCGGCACCGTTGCCCGAGCCGCCGGCCGAGCAGGTGACCGAGACAAAGCTCGGCGAAAGCTTGCACAGATTGCCTGCCACTTCGCGAGCCGTGTCGAGGGTGAGCTCGCCCTTGGGCGGGAACATCTCAAACGAAATGGGCGCGGTGCCCTGGGATGCTGCCTGCTTAAAAACCTCGTCGACGCGCATATCGTGCTCCTCTAGATACGTAATAGTGTGATGTGTTGTAAGGATTCTACAGCACCACTGTGTCACGGCGGAGTTTCACTCGCTATTTGGGGATACCAATCAAAGATGCCTTGCTATCGGCATTGCCTATAACAGAGCGGCTAATTTTTCCACGGGCTATAAAGACTGGTATTTCGCATCAAATACCAGTCTTTATAGCCCGTGGCAAATGAGCTACCCGTAAACTGTGCGGGGAGGTCTGCAATTTATGCAGTTGATTGGCTGTTGAGGGTGGCAACGCCGCCGCGATGCGGTAACCTCATTGATTGGTTTCGCGACAGCAACATAACGGTAATGTTGCGGAAACACGGCGAGTCTAAGCTATGACTCGTTCGTTAGTAATCAACACCGCTTCTCACGCGGTGCCGATACGAAGGGAGTTCCGTATGGCCGAACTTACTGACCGCTTCGGGACCATGGTGTTCTCTGAGGAAGTCATGAAGGACTACCTCCCCAAGGACATTTGGAAGCGCCTTGCTGCAACCCTCGAGGGCGGTGAGCCGCTCGACCTGGATGTGGCCAACGCCGTTGCCCATGCCATGAAGGTCTGGGCCATCTCCAAGGGCGCGACGCACTATGCGCACTGGTTCCAGCCTCTTTCGGGCATTACTTCCGAGAAGCACGACAGCTTCCTCGAGCCCAACCACGACGGCACCGCCATTACCAAGTTTACGGGCAAGAACCTCATCCAGGGCGAGCCCGATGCCTCGAGCTTCCCCAACGGCGGCCTGCGTGCTACCTTCGAGGCCCGTGGCTACACCGCCTGGGACCCCACTAGCCCCGCCTTTATCAAGGACGACGTCCTGTGCATCCCCACGGCTTTCTGCTCCTACACGGGCGAGGCCCTGGACAAGAAGACCCCGCTGCTGCGCTCCATGACCGCACTCTCGCGTGAGTCCAAGCGCGTTTTGGCGCTGTTTGGCAAGACCCCCAAGAAGGTTGTTCCTTCCGTGGGCGACGAGCAGGAGTACTTCCTGATCAAGAAGGACGCTTACCGCAAGCGCAAGGACCTGGTCATCACCGGCCGCACCCTCTTTGGTGCTGCTCCCTGCAAGGGCCAGGAGCTCGAGGAGCACTACTTTGGCGCTATCCGCCCCACCGTCTCGGCCTATATGAAGGACCTGGACGATGAGCTGTGGGCGCTTGGCATTCCCGCCAAGACCAAGCACAACGAGGTTGCTCCCTGCCAGCATGAGCTCGCGCCGGTCTATGGCGAGGTCAACGAGGCCATCGACCAGAATCTGGTCATGATGGAGAAGATGAAGCTCATCGCCTCCCGCCACGACTTGGTCTGCCTGCTGCACGAGAAGCCCTTTGAGGGCATCAACGGTTCGGGCAAGCACAACAACTGGTCGCTTGGCACCGAGTCCGAGAATCTGCTCGACCCGGGCGACACCCCGCTCGACAACCTGCAGTTCATCGTCTTCCTCACCGCGGTGATCGAGGCCGTCGATAACTATCAGGAGCTTCTGCGTGCCTCCGTTGCCTCGGCCGGCAACGATCATCGTCTGGGCGCCAACGAGGCTCCTCCGGCGATTATGTCCATCTTCCTGGGCGACCAGCTTACCGAGGTCGTCGAGAAGATCATCGATGGCAAGGCTTCCGTCCATGCCACGCGCGGCGTGCTCGACCTGGGCGCCGATACCCTGCCCAAACTGATGCAGGACAACACCGACCGCAACCGCACCTCCCCGTTCGCCTTCACCGGCAACAAGTTTGAGTTCCGTGCCTGCGGCTCCGAGCAGAACGTTTCCGACTCCAACCTGGTGCTCGATGCCGCCGTGGCCAAGTCGCTCAAGTCCTTCGCCGACGCGCTTGAGGGTACGCCCGAGGATGAGTTCCAGGACGCTGCGCTCGAGTACTGCAAGAAGGTCCTGACCGACCACCAGCGCATCCTGTTCTCCGGTGACGGCTACTCCGATGAGTGGCCCGTTGAGGCCGAGAAGCGTGGTCTTGCCAACAACAAGACCACGGCCGACGCCCTGCCCGCCTTTGTTTCCGATAAGGCCATCGCACTCTTTGAGGAGACGGGTGTCCTGACCAAGGCCGAGGCTCAGTGCCGCTACGACTGCAAGCTCGAGAAGTACAACAAGCTCATGAACATCGAGGCCACCACGATGGTTCGCGAGGCGCGTCGTACCTATCGCCCGGTCATTACCGCCTATGCCACCAAGGTCGCTAAGGGCCTTGAGACTATTCGTGCCGCCGGTGCCGAGGCCGCCATGCAGTGCGAGCAGAACACGCTCAACAAGCTCTGCAACGGTATCACCACCATCAACGACTCCATCAAGGCGCTTGACGCCGTGCATCAGAAGGCTGAGGCCCTCGATGGCCAGGAGCAGGCCAACGTGTACGCGCACGAGGTCGTTCCCGCTATGGATGCGCTGCGTGCCGCCGTGGACGCCATGGAGGAGATCGTGGCAGCCGACTACTGGCCGGTCCCGACCTACGACGACATCCTGTTCTACGTGTAGGGCGTAACTGACATATCGTCACGGTATTGAGCCGGGGTCCGCATCATGCGGGCCCCGGTTTTTGTTTGCGAAGGACGCTTTGAAGCCCGTTTTGCCGCCGATTTGCCTAGGTATAAAGGGCTATGGGCAAAAAACGTCAAATATGAGTACTGTCACAAGTCCTGTAACATTATTTATTTGCAAAATATGTAGTGTTACGCAACATATGCCCAAGTACTTAGCCGATAAACGTCTGCAATTTTTCCGCCGTAGGACGCCTGACGGCTAAATCGCCTTCTGAAGGCATGAAATCTCTGTAACTAAAATGGTAACAGTACTCATATTTGCCATTTTTTGACCACAGGCCTTGCGATGATGCCGGGATCCGCACCCTGCCGGGTTCGAATCCCGGCATATCGGTAGCAAAAAGCCCGTCACCGCGGGGGTAACGGGCTTCTAGTTTCAAATGGTGCCCCCAGCGGGATGTCCGCGTGCGGCTGGCGCCGCCCGCTTCCGCTGCGTCGCTCCGCTCCTTGCGTGCTGCGCTGGAAAACGCTTGCGCGTTTCCTCAGCTTCGCACCCTGTCGGGTTCGAATCCCGGCATATCGGTAGCAAAAAGCCCGCTACCGCGAGGGTAACGGGCTCTTCAATTCAAATGGTGCCCCCAGCGGGATTCGAACCCGCGATATCCACCTTGAAAGGGTGGCGTCCTTGGCCGCTAGACGATGGGGACAGCGGGAAAGAGTATAGCAGACTTTTTTAGCCGTTCACATATCGTTGGCAAACTGAAAAACCACCACAAAGGTGCCCTTGATTATCAACTTTATCCGAACACCTCCCACATTCATCCGCACATGTGCGGATGAATGTGGGAACCCGATACCTTGAGGGCCGGATCGGCCGGCCCCGGGAGATCGGAGGACG
>CABUXL010000020.1 GCA_902495525.1 uncultured Collinsella sp. | reverse complement strand
CGCGCTATCCTAGTGCAACCCTTACGAAAGGAACGCCATGCGACTGCCCATGAATACCTCGCTTGCCACGCTCAAGCCCTCCGGTATCCGCCGAATCAACGCGCTCGCCGCCCAGCACCCGGGGTGCATTGCGCTTGCGCTTGGCGAGCCCGATTTTCCCACGCCCGATGTGATTAGCGCCGAGGTGACCGCCGCACTGGACCGCGGTGACACGCACTATCCGCCCAACAACGGGCGCCCCGCCCTGCGTGAGGCGTTATCTGCCTACATGGGGGACGCGGGCCTTACGTTTTCGGCCGACGAGGTCATCCTAACCGACGGCGCGACCGAAGCCCTGTCGGCAACATTCATGGCTATGCTCAACCCCGGCGACGAGGTCATCATCCCCACGCCGGCCTTTGGCCTGTACGAAAGCATCGTCGTGGCCAACCACGCCAAAGCAGTCTTTTTGGATACGGAGCCTGCGCAATTTCAGATCGACGAGGACGCACTTCGTGCTTGCGTGACGCCGGCGACCAAGGCCATCGTCATCTGCACGCCCAACAATCCTACGGGCTGCATCCTCAACGCGGCGTCACTCGACGCCGTGGCGCGCGTAGCGGAGCAGGCGGGCATCTACGTAATCTGCGACGACGTATATAACCGCCTAGTCTACGTGGATGGCTACGAGCGCTTTGCCCAGCGCCACCCGGAACTGCGTGAGCAGACGGTAGTCATCGAGAGCTTTTCCAAGCCCTGGTCCATGACCGGCTGGCGCCTGGGCTGGCTCGCGGCAGCGGCACCCGTCATCGCCGAGATCGCCAAGGCTCACCAATACTTAGTATCGAGTGCCGTCTCCTTCGAAATGGACGCCGCAGCCCGAGCCCTGACCGTCGACCCAACCCCCATGCTCAAAGTCTACCGAGCCCGCCGCAAACGCGTACTCGCAGCCTTAGATGCCATGGGCCTCGACGTAGTAGAGCCCGCAGGAGCCTTCTACACTTTCCCGAGCATCAAAAAGTTCGGCCTAACCAGCGAAGACTTCTGCATCAAAGCCATCAAAGAGGCAAACGTAGCCCTAGTCCCGGGCGACTGTTTCGGAACCGAAGGCCACATCCGCCTCAGCTATTGTGTTTCCGACCAAGATTTGGACGAAGGCCTAAATCGCCTGTCCACCTTCATTTCAACCCTGTAGCCATCAGGGACGCAACACATCAGCCCACCGACTTAAGGCTTATGAGTGGGGGCGCCGGCCAACGGGAAACCGGGCTGCCCCAAAGTCACCGCAGGCCGCGCCGCCGAAGGCCAGGCGCAAGGTTTCCGTAGATTCCGCACGAGCCGGAAAGCACTTAATGTGCTTTCCGAGCGAGCCCAGGACCTGACCGAGCGGAAACCTTGCGCCTGGCCTTCGGCGGAGCGTGCCGGATGGTGGAATTGTGTGCAGCCCGGTTTCCCGTTGACCGACGCCGGGGTCCCCGCCATAATACTTTCGGTTCACGCACGAATCCGCTGCCAGAGACAGCCGGCGCAAACGGGCATTGCCCGCGAGCTTAATGGGATATCCCGCCAGCCGAGGTGGTCGAGTAGATATGTCTTCTCGCCCCCGTCGCTCATGCAGCGCGGGGGCTTTCTTTTTGGACATGCCCCCGTCACGTCCTTGTGGCGGACCGTGCCCGGAAAGAATTCGAGGAGGTGTAATTCATGCCCCAGCAGTACAAAATCGACAAGGTTGCAGAGATCGAGTCCCGTATCGCCGAGAACGCCGGTCTGTTCGTCGTCAACTACAACGGTCTGACGGTTAAGCAGGCTCAGGAGCTGCGTCATCAGCTTCGCGAGTGCGGCGCCGAGATGAAGGTCTACAAGAACAACCTGGTCAAGATCGCCCTCAAGAACCAGGAGCAGCCCGAGATCGACGAGATCCTCGCCGGCCCCGTCGCTTATGTGTTCTACGAGTCCGAGCCGGTCGAGGCCGCTAAGGCCCTTAAGGACTTCTCCGCTAAGTCCAAGGGCGTCCTTGAGATCAAGGGCGGTATCTCCGACGGCAAGGCCGTTTCCGCTGATGATGTTAAGGCTATCGCCGAGCTGCCCACCAAGGATCAGCTTCTCGGCCAGATCGCCGGTCTCATCTCCGGTTTCGCTCGCGACATCGCTGTCTGCGTCAACGGCGTTTCCTCTGGTCTCGCTCGTTCGATCCAGCAGGTCTCCGAGCAGAAGGCAGCCTAGTCGCTGTTTTCACCCGCGGCGGCAACGCCGCACCCCTGGCGCATTCGCGCCGTGTTTTAACTGATCTCCGTGCACAGACACGGAAACCGAAAGGACTTAGAAATGGCTAAGCTTACCACCGATGAGATCATCGATGCTCTTAAGGAAATGACCCTTCTCGAGGCTTCCGAGCTCGTTAAGGCTATCGAGGACACCTTCGGCGTTTCCGCCGCTGCTCCTGCCGCTGTTGTCGCCGCTCCCGCTGCTGGCGCTGCTGAGGCCGAGGAGAAGACCGAGTTTGACGTCGTGCTCGAGGGCTTCGGCGACAACAAGATCCAGGTCATCAAGGCCGTCCGTGAGCTCACCAACCTTGGCCTGAAGGAGGCCAAGGAGGTCGTCGAGGGCGCTCCCAAGGCTGTTCTCGAGGGTGCCAAGAAGGAGGACGCCGAGGCTGCCAAGGAGAAGCTCGAGGCTGCTGGCGCTGCTGTCACCCTCAAGTAATCAGGCTTTCTCGCCAGATTTCTTTGCAGACGGGGTTCGCATTGCGAGCCCCGTCTTTTTTGTTTTTCGGTCCCTCGACATCGGTAGCTCAAACTGCCATATTCTGTGATTTGCGTCGTATCGGGTACCCTGCCGTTGGGCAATAAAATTGCACCATTCGAGCAATAATTTGCGTTGACCTGCTGAAGAATTGTCTCTGCCTTGTAGCGACATATAGTTCCAGCGGTAAGATGCTAGGGTATCGCAATTTGGTCTGCGGCTGTGTGCCGCACGCATGGGGCGCTTTTGCGCCTGCGAAAGGATCTTTGAATAACATGAAGGCAATCATCCCCGCCGCCGGTCTTGGCACGCGTTTTCTGCCTGGCACCAAGTGCACGCCCAAAGAGATGCTGCCGGTGCTCGACAAGCCCGTCATTCAGTACGTCGTCGAGGAGGCGCTCGACCCCGAGGAAGTCGACGACGCCATCATCGTTACTTCTCCCGGTAAGCCTGAGCTACTGAACTACTTCCAGCCCGATCGCTCGCTCGAGAACCTGCTGCGCGAGCGCGGCAAGAACGCCTATGCCGATGCCGTCGCCCACGCTGGCGGTATGCCGGTCGACTTCCGTTATCAGTACGAGCCCAAGGGCCTCGGCCATGCTATTCGCTCTGCTGCCGACGCCGTGGCAGGGGAGAACTTCCTGGTTCTTCTGGGCGACTACGTTGTGCCTAACCGCGACATCTGCGACAAGATGCTCGCCGTTTCCAAGGAGCACGGTGGCGCTTCGGTTATCGCCGTCGCTGCTTGCTCGCCCGAGGAAGTCAGCCGCTACGGCGTTATCGCCGGTGAGCGCGTCGGTTCGCTCGAGGGTGCCGAGGGCGTTGCCGATGCCGAGCCGGGCGCTGTCTGGCGTATCGGCGGTCTGGTCGAGAAGCCCGCTCCCGAGGCTGCTCCGTCCAACCTGTACATCGTCGGTCGTTACCTGCTGAGCCCGCTGGTTATGGACCTGCTCGCCGATCAGCAGGCCGGCAAGGGCGGCGAGATTCAACTCACCGACGCCATGGCCCGTTCGCTCGACCGCGAGGCCATGTACGCTGTCGTCATCGACCCGCTCTCGGGCTACGACACCGGCACTCCCTCTGGCTGGATGGCCACTAACGCCCTCATGGCTGCAAGCGACCCCCGCTTTGCCGATGCCTTCTGGGACGCCATCGACGAGCGCGGCGGCTTGATGCGCAAGTAAGCCTTCGGGCATCGACATTTACGGGTGCGGATCTCGGTTCGCGCCCGTTTTTTATAAGAGCTGCGATTGCCGGCTCTCTGTTCACAGAAAATATATGAACAGATGTTCGATGCACACCTATCTACCTGCACCTTTTCTGTCGAAAAACTTTGCTACTCCAAAAACTCAATCGCGTCAAGGCTTTTCTTGCCCAACGGTCGGTACCTGATAAACTATTAGGTTGCGATAACTGGCGAAGCTATGCCTCGCCAACCCACCGAGCATTTCCGTGAAGGAGGAAAAACCTGGTGACCTACGCATACACTGCCACTGAGCGCAAGCGCGTCAGCTTCGGGAAAATCCCGGAGGCCATGGAGCTCCCCAACCTTATCTCTGTTCAAAGGGAATCCTTTGAGCGTTTTAAGGACGAGGGCCTTCGTGAGGCGTTCAAGGAATCCAGCCCCATCCAGAGCCAGAACCATGTTCTCGAGGTTACCTTCGGCGAGCATCAGTTCGGCGACCCCGCGCACACCGTTGAGGAGTGCCGCGAGAAGGACATGACCTATCAGGCCCCGCTTCTGACCGACGTCCGTCTCACCAACAAGGAGACCGGCGAGATCAAGGAGCAGCTCGTCTTCATGGGCGACTTCCCTATGATGACCGATCAGGGCACCTTCATCATCAACGGTACCGAGCGTATCGTCGTCTCGCAGCTCGTCCGCTCCCCGGGCGTGTACTACAGCTCCGAGATGGATTCGGGCAAGCAGATCTACAAGGCCCAGATCATCCCGTCCCGCGGTGCCTGGCTTGAGTTTGAGGTCGACAAGCGCGACCAGCTCATGGTCTCCATCGACCGTAAGCGCAAGCAGAGCGCCACGATGTTCCTGCGCGCCCTTGGCATCGCCGTCACCAACGACGACATCATCGAGCTGCTCGGCAACTCCGATGTGATCAAGCGTACCCTGGAGCGCGACACCGCCCTCACTCGCGAGGACGCCCTCATCGAGATCTACCGTCGTCTGCGCCCGGGTGAGCCTCCCACCGTGGACGCTTCCCGCAGCCTGCTCGAGGGTCTGCTCTTTAACCCGCAGCGCTACGACCTGGCCCGCGTCGGTCGTTACAAGGTCAACAAGAAGCTCAACCTCACCACCGAGGAAGAGGTCACGGTGCTCACCGACGAGGATATCGTCGCGACGCTGCGCTACCTGCTGTCCCTCGCTGCCGGCGAGCAGGGCTTCAAGGTCGACGACATCGACCACTTTGGCAACCGCCGTATCCGCACCGTCGGCGAGCTCGTCGCCAACCAGTTCCGTATCGGCATGAGCCGTATGGAGCGCGTCGTCCGTGAGCGCATGAGCTCCCAGGACATTGACGAGATCACCCCGCAGTCGCTCATCAACATCCGCCCGATCGTGGCCTCCATCAAGGAGTTCTTCGGTTCCTCGCAGCTCTCGCAGTTCATGGACCAGGCGAACCCTCTGACCGGTCTGACCCACAAGCGCCGTCTGTCCGCACTCGGCCCTGGTGGTCTTGCCGGCCACAAGTCCGGCTCCAGCCGCCGCACCAACGTGCCGACGGCCGTCCGCGACGTTCACAACTCGCACTACAGCCGCATGTGCCCGATCGAGACCCCCGAAGGCCCCAACATCGGCCTGATCGGCTCGCTCGCCCTCTACGCCCGCGTCAACGAGTACGGCTTCATCGAGGCTCCGTTCCGTCGCGTCGAGAACGGCGTTGCCACCGACCAGATCGACTGGATGACCGCTGACGAGGAAGAGAAGCACGTTATCGCGCCGGCCAACACGCCGCTCGATCCCAAGACCAACGAGTTCATCACGACCGATGCCGAGGGCAAGCTTGTCCGCCCGCACACCGTGATCGCCCGTACCCGCGACTTCGACGGTTCCTTCGGCGCTCCCGCCGACGTGCCCGTCGAGGACGTCGACTACATGGACGTCTCGCCGCGTCAGATGCTCTCCGTCGCAGCCACGCTGATCCCGTTCCTTGAGCACGACGACGCCAAGCGTACGCTGATGGGCGCTAACATGCAGCGTCAGGCCGTGCCGCTGGTTCACCCCGCCGCTCCCTATGTCGGTACCGGCATGGAGCGTCGCGCCGCTCTGGACTCCGGCGAGGTCACCCTGGCCAAGAACGCCGGCGAGGTCATCTTTGCCGACGCCGCCAAGATCATCGTCAAGCATGCCGGCGGCATGGACGAGTATCACCTTGCCAAGTACCAGCGCTCCAACCAGTCCACCTGCATCAACCACCGTCCGCTCGTGCGCGTCGGTGACACCGTTGAGCAGGGCGAGCCCCTGGCTGACGGTCCTTCGACCGATCATGGCGAGCTCGCACTGGGCCAGAACCTCACCGTGGCATACATGCCGTGGGAAGGCTTCAACTACGAGGACGGTATCGTCGTGTCCGAGCGCCTGGTGGCCGAGGACCTGCTGACGACCATTAACATCACCCGTCACGAGATCGATGCCCGCGACACCAAGCTCGGTCCCGAGGAGATCACCCGCGAGATCCCGAACCTCTCCGAGGATATGCTTGCCAACCTCGACGAGGACGGCATCATCCGCATCGGCGCTGAGGTCGGCCCTGGCGACATCCTGGTCGGCAAGGTCACGCCTAAGGGCGAGAGCGCTCTGACCGCCGAGGAGCGCCTGCTGCGCGCCATCTTCGGTGCCAAGGCCCATGACGTCCGCGACACCTCCCTTAAGATGCCTCACGGCGCTTACGGCCGCGTCATCGACGTCGTCCGCTTTAGCCGCGAGAACGGCGACGATCTGGCCCCCGGCGTCAACGAGCAGGTGCGCGTCTACGTCGCCCAGCGTCGTAAGATCCAGCAGGGCGATAAGATCGCCGGCCGCCACGGCAACAAGGGTGTTATCTGTAACGTTCTGCCGGTCGAGGACATGCCTTACATGGCTGACGGTACCCCGATCGACGTTATCCTCAACCCGCTGGGCGTTCCTTCGCGTATGAACGTCGGCCAGCTGCTCGAGTGCCACCTTGGCTGGGCTGCTGCCTGCGGTTGGGATACCGAGCAGGCCGACTCCGACAAGTACGTCCCCGGTCCGTTCTTCACCGCCACGCCCGTCTTCGACGGCGCCAAGGAGGACGAGATCGCCGAGGTCATTCGTCGTGCCAACAAGAACATGCTCAACAAGGCCACCGCTGCCTTTGGCGATCACATGCGCCCCGAGTTCGTCACCCAGCTTGACGAGCGCGGCAAGACCCGTCTGTTCGACGGCCGCACCGGCGAGGAGTTCCGTGAGCCCATTACCGTGGGTACGTCCTACATCCTCAAGCTCGGCCACATGGTCGACGACAAGATCCACGCCCGTTCGACCGGCCCTTACAGCTTGGTTACCCAGCAGCCTCTGGGCGGCAAGGCCCAGTTCGGCGGCCAGCGCTTCGGCGAGATGGAAGTTTGGGCACTGTACGCGTACGGTGCGTCCAACGTCCTGCAGGAGATCCTGACCGTCAAGTCCGACGATACCGTGGGCCGCGTCAAGACCTACGAGTCCATCGTCAAGGGCGAGAACGTCCCGGTTCCGGGTATCCCCGAGTCCTTCAAGGTTCTCGTCAAGGAGATTCGTTCGCTCGCACTGGACATCGAGCCCATGCACGATGCCGACGAGGACGCCTCCGCCCCTGTGACCGCCGAGGAGACCTCCGCTCTCGACGACCTGGCTGCGCTCGCCGGCGTTGACGCCGACGTCGAGGCCCAGGATGCCGAGACCGCCGAGGCACCCGAGGCTGTCGCCGCCACGACCACTGATAAGGAGTAGTTGACTGTGGCAGATTTCGAAGCTACTGATTTTGACTCGGTAAAGATCTCCCTTGCCTCCGCCGACCAGATCCGTTCCTGGTCGCACGGTGAGGTCAAGAAGCCGGAGACCATCAATTACCGTACCCTCAAGCCCGAGAAGGACGGCCTGTTCTGCGAGAAGATCTTCGGTCCCGCCAAGGACTGGGAGTGCTCCTGCGGCAAATACAAGGGCATCCGCTTTAAGGGCATCGTCTGCGAGCGCTGCGGCGTCGAGGTCACCTCGGCCAAGGTGCGTCGCGACCGCATGGGCCACATCGAGCTCGCCGCTCCCGTGTCCCACATCTGGTACTTCAAGAGCCCCACGAGCTTCCCGATGAGCCGTATGCTCGACATCAAGTCCAAGGACCTCGAGAAGGTTCTGTACTTTGCCAGCTACATCATCACCGAGGTTGACTACGAGGCTCGCGAGGCCGACGCCGACGACCTGCGCGAGGAGCTCGCCGCCGATCTGGAAGAGATCGATGCCGAGTGCGCCCGCCAGATCGAGTCCCTCAAGGAGCAGGGCAACCCCGAGAACTTTGACGAGTTCTCCGACGAGGAGCCGCTGACCCCCGAGGAGATCGCCTCTGGCATCGTCGACATCGAGGAAGAGTGCAAGGACGATAAGCAGCTCCGCACGGACGCCTTCAACGCCTTCATGAAGCTCAGCGAGCGAGACCTCATTTCCGATGAGCCGCTGTTCCGTGAGATGACCCGTTACTACTCCATGTACTTCAAGGGTGGCATGGGTGCCGAGGCCGTCCGCGACCTGCTCGCTGCCATCGACCTCCCTTCCGAGGACGAGAAGCTCAAGGCCATCATCGCCGACGAGGACTCCCAGAAGCAGAAGCGCGAGAAGGCCGTTAAGCGCCTCGAAGTCGTTGACGCCTTCCTGAAGGGCGGCAACAGCCCCGCGAACATGATCCTGGACGTCATTCCGGTCATTCCGCCCGATTTGCGCCCGATGGTCCAGCTTGACGGCGGCCGCTTCGCCGCGTCCGACCTCAACGACCTGTACCGTCGCGTGATCAACCGTAACAACCGACTCAAGCGCCTGCTCGACCTGGACGCCCCTGCGATCATCGTGAACAACGAGAAGCGCATGCTCCAGGAGTCCGTGGACGCCCTGTTCGACAACGGCCGTCGTGGTCGCCCGGTCTCTGGCCGTGGCGGTCGCCCGCTCAAGTCGCTCGCCGAGGCCCTCAAGGGCAAGCAGGGTCGTTTCCGTCAGAACCTGCTGGGTAAGCGTGTCGACTACTCCGGCCGTTCGGTTATCGTTACCGACCCCAAGCTGCTGCTGCACCAGTGCGGTCTGCCCAAGACCATGGCGCTGGAGCTCTTCAAGCCCTTCGTCATGAAGCGCCTGGTCGAGCTCGGCAAGGTCGAGAACATTAAGGGCGCCAAGCGCGCTATCGACCGAGGTGCCACCTTTGTGTGGGACATCCTCGAAGAGGTCATCGACGGCCGCGTCGTGCTGCTCAACCGTGCACCGACCCTGCACCGTCTGTCCATCCAGGCCTTTGAGCCGGTGCTGGTCGAGGGCAAGGCTATCCACCTGCACCCGCTGGTCTGCTCGCCCTTCAACGCCGACTTCGACGGCGACCAGATGTCTGTCCACGTGCCGCTGTCCAGCCAGGCTCAGGCCGAGGCCCGCGTGCTCATGCTCTCTGCGAACAACCTGCGCTCGCCGGCATCCGGCAAGCCGGTCAACATCCCCTCGCAGGACATGATCATCGGTGTGTACTACCTCACCCAGGTCCGCGACGGCCTGCCCGGTGAGAACCACGTGTTCTCGAGCTTCGACGACGCGCTGCACGCCTATGACTGCCGCTCCGAGGTCGACATGCAGGCCAAGATCCAGGTCCGCGTGTCTGCCGAGAACGCCAACGTCATCAACGAGGACGGCACCCGTATCTTCCGTGTCAAGAACGGCAAGAACGAGTTTGTCGACTACGACGTCACCGGCAATAAGACCGCGCGCTTCGAGACCTCTATCGGCCGCATCATCTTCAACCGCCAGTGCCTGCCCGAAGACTATGAGTTCATGAACTACAAGATGGTCAAGGGCGACGTGGCCAAGCTGGTTGCGGACTGCTGCGATCGTTACCCCGAGGCCAAGGTCGGCCCGATCCTCGACGCCATCAAGTACTCTGGCTTCCACTACGCTACCCGCGCCGGCCTCACCATCTCGGTGTGGGACGCTCTCATCCCTGCCGAGAAGCAGGAGCTGCTCGACCGCGCCCAGGCCAACGTCGACCAGATCAACGAGTACTTCGAGGAGGGCTTCATCAACGAGACGGAGCGCCACATCGAAGTCGTTAACGAGTGGACCGCTTGTACCGATAAGGTTGCAGCGCTCATGCTCGACATGTTCGACGAGGAGAACCCGCTGTACATGATGGCCGACTCCGGCGCCCGTGGTTCTAAGACCCAGCTGCGTCAGCTCGGTGGCATGCGTGGCCTGATGGCAGACATGTCCGGCGAGACGATCGACCTTCCCATTAAGGCGAACTTCCGCGAGGGTCTGCTGCCGCTCGAGTACTTCATTTCGACCTACGGCGCCCGTAAGGGCCTGGTCGATACCGCATCCCACACCTCGGACTCTGGTTACCTGACCCGTCGTCTGGTCGACGTGGCCCAGGACGTCATCGTCCGCGAGGAGGACTGCGGCACGCACGAGGGCGTTACCTATAACCTCATCATCCCCGGCACCACCGACCTCAACACCGACCTCGTCGGCCGTTGCTTCATCGAGGACGTCGTGGCTCCCGATGGCACCGTGCTCTTTGAGCAGGACGGCTACATCGAGAAGGTCGCCGACATCCAGAAGATGGTCGATGCGGGCCTCAAGAAGGTCAAGCTTCGCGCGCTGCTCACCTGCCGCTCCAAGTACGGCGTGTGCCAGAAGTGCTACGGCTGGGATCTTTCCACCCGTCGTCCGGTCGCCATCGGTACCGCGGTCGGCATTATTGCCGCCCAGTCCATCGGCGAGCCCGGTACGCAGCTTACGATGCGTACCATTCACTCCGGCGGCGTCGCTGGCGTCGACGATATTACGCAGGGTCTGCCTACGGTCAGCCGTATGTTCGATATCGTCGGCAACGTCAACGAGAAGATCCTGGGTCGCGAGGCCGAGCTGGCTCCGTACTCCGGTCACCTCTCGATTAAGCCCGAGAAGTCCGAGTACGTGCTGACGCTCACCGACTCCGAGGATCACACCCGTGTCCTCGACGAGCGTCGCGTCCCCGCTTCGGTGCGCTTTATGCCCGAGATCGAGGACGGCTGCGAGGTTCGCGCCGGCGATCAGATCACCAAGGGCTTCGTCAACTTCCGCAACCTGCGCAAGCTGACCGACATCGAGTCGACGATGCACACCTTCGTTGAGAGCGTCAAGGACGTCTACACCAGCCAGGGCGTTGACCTGAACGACAAGCACATCGAGGTGCTCGCACGTCAGATGCTGCGTCGCGTTCAGATCACCAACCCCGGCGACTCCAAGTACCTGCTTGGTCAGTACGTCGACCGCTACGAGTTCGCCGACGAGGTCGAGCGCGTTGCCCGTCTGGGCGGTCAGGCTCCCGTGGCCGAGCCCGTCATCCTGGGTACGCTCAAGGTCGCGTCCAACATCGACTCCTGGCTGTCGAGCGCTTCGTTCATCCGTACCGCCGGCGTCCTTACCGAGGCTGCCATTGAGGGCAAGGTCGACCACCTGCTCGACCTTAAGTCCAACGTCATCGTCGGTAAGAAGATTCCTGCCGGTACCGGCCTCAAGCCGTACGCCAACGCCAAGCTGACGTATCGCACGGCCGACGGCTACGTGGACATCGACGGCCCGGCTTCGCCCAACGCCAAGTCGCTGCCCGAGTGGGCTCCTGTGGAGCTCAAGGACCTGGACGAGCAGCTCCCGCAGCAGCTCGACTGGGCCGGCTACGACGAGTTCGGTGGTGCTGACGGCTCGTTCACCCGCAACGGCCACACCATCTCCGCCGAGAAGGCTCGTCTGTACCTGTTCGACGACCTGGGCGTGTCGCAGCGCTGGACCAACAAGTTCAGCGAAGTCGGCATCGAGACGGTCGGCGACCTGGTCGGCAAGTCCGAGGAGGATCTGCTGCGCATCGACGGCATCGGTGCCAAGGCGATCGAGGAGCTCCGTGACGGCCTGGAGGCCCACGACTTGCTCTACATCCTCGAGAACAACGACGACGTTGCCGACGAGGAAGACCTCTCGCAGCTGCTGCAGATGGTCTTTAGCCCCGACGGTCCGGACGATATCCTGCTGGGTACCTCCGCTCCGACGCATCACGCCGACGCCGACGAGGAGCTCCTGGGCGCCCCGATCGACGACAAGACGGCTCCCGCCAACGGTGCCATCAACGAGGACATGGCTTCTCTCGATGAGCTGCTCAACCAGCTCGTGGACACCGACGACGCCGAAGAGGCCAAGGACAACGACGAGGAGTAATTTCCAAGTACGTTAACCGTCCTTCCAAAGACCCGTTTCCCAACAGGGAAGCGGGTCTTTTTTGTTGAAGAAAACCTGCCAAAAAGGGACAGGTTTATTTTGGTAGGTTTTTCCTGCTTGAATTTGAAACATTCCGTTCGGTCAAAGCGTATCTATGGTGAGGGCCTCAGCAAGAAACATCAGCATCACCGGGAGGTGATTATGGAAGAACAAGCTTTTAGACAGGCGGTTGAAGATCACAGGGATGTCGTGTTTCGAATCGCATTGACGTACCTGCGCGATCGTGCCGATGCCGACGATATTGCCCAAGATGTCTTTCTTAAGCTGCTTAAAAGCGATGGACATTTTGAGAGTTGGGAGCATCTTCGCCGCTGGCTTATCCGGGTCACGATCAATGAATGCAAATCGCTCTTTCGAAAGCCGTGGAGGCGCGTGGAGGATATTGAGAACCTGGCCGGTTCGCTATCGGTAGCGCAGGATGAGACCAGGGCTGTCCTGTCGGACGTTATGCGACTTCCGGAACGATTCCGTATCCCCATCGTGCTCTATTACTATCTGGGCTTTTCGACCTCAGAGATTGCCGAGTTGTTGCATGTACCAGCCGCGACCGTTCGAACGCGTTTAGCTCGTGGTCGATCGAAGCTCAAATTCATCCTAGAGGAGGGCGACCGTGAAATCCAACCAAATCAAGCAGGCCTTCGAGTCCATCCAAGCCGATAGCAATCTTGCAGATCGCGTCCTTAATACCGCTGCGGGTGAGCCGCTTCATCGAAAGGGCCACGCGAAGTCTCTCTATGTTGCCGTAATCGGATGTCTCGCCGGAGTGTTGGCGACCGGAGGGGTCGCCTACGCCGTTATCAATTCCAGCTATTTTGCCTCAGCCTGGGGAAACCACGGCAATGGGGATTCCATTACCTGGACCAACGGCGGCTCATCGGGGGCTAAATACACCTACACCAGAGAGTTTGGTGACGGCATTGCGCCCCAAAGCCTGGAGGGTGCAGTCCAGAAGGTTAATCTGTCCGTCGAGGGTAACGGCTATACGCTTGATATCCATGAGATGGCTATCGATAAAAACGGTTGCGGTGCCGTGACGTTTACGCTGTCCAATCCAAATGGCGTTAACTACTACAAGCCGGCAGCAGAGACGGGCGAACTTGTTCTCTATGGTGAAGAAGAACAAGGCATCGGCACGCCCAGCATGAACTTCGGCGAGGAATGGGCTGACACACGCTGCACCATTGATAAGGACACATCAAGCGACACGGTCATTAATGGCACGATGTACTTTGCCTCTATGGATCGCGAGCGAGGTTTTCAACATGCGGTCACCTGGAATATCTCGTGGACCGAGGGCGAAGGCGAGGATGCGAAGCCGTTCGAGGCATCGACGCCCGAGTTTAGCGTTGGAGCTTACGTCGATACAAAGGAACTCCGCTCCGATGACTCGCCTCTCGAGATCAGCCCGTTTTCTATCCAGACACACATCGATGATCTGGGCATTGATGCAGTTGATAATAAGCTGACCGTCAGCTACAAGGATGGATCGGAGCAGATTGTCGAAGATGACGACGCAGGGGTGTTCAACTTATATTTTTCTTATGCGCGCAATAGCGGAGAGAACATCTGGCTGCCAACGAAGTTGATCGATGTCGACCAAGTGGTCTCAGTAACGCTTGAGGGCACGAGGTGCACGTCAACAGGAGAGACCGAAACAGAAGTACCCTTTACCATCGTTTATTCGTAAAGTCTGGGCCGCTTCCCAAGGGGGGAAGCGGCCTTTTTAGCGTTATATGGACGAGTGGATTGGACGTTATTCGTCTGATTCTCGGAAGAACGTGGCAAATGGATGCGGATCACCGTGAAGAGTGGTGTTTTCCCAGATAAAACCGACCAAAATAAACCTGTCCCTTTTTGGCAGGGAACGTTGCCCTGACGAGCGCGTCGGATTCCCGGGCCGGGCGGCACAGGGGTTAAGTTTGTCGCGAGTTCCGCACGAGCCGGAGGCCACTTAATGTGGCCTCCGTGCGAGCCAGGACTGTAGAGCAGCAAACTTAAACAGCGGGCCGCCCGGACCGGGAATCCGCCCCCGCGCACCGAAGGGGATTCCTTTTGTGTAGGCTTTGCGGAAATATACTCATTTTGGGATACGCCCGGCGGCGTGGTCTGTTGACGGCACAGCTAACGCCACGTATCCTATCGAACTGCGTGTTTCGTAGGGGGATGCTGACCCCTCGATTCAAGCCGTTGCACTTTACAGAAAGCTGGAATCATTCGAGAAGGAGTACGCTTTGCCTACTATTAACCAGCTGGTTCGCCAGGGCCGTCGTTCCGTGCCCAAGAAGTCCAAGAACGCTGCTCTGCAGCACAACTCCCAGAAGCGCGGCGTGTGCACCCGCGTCTTCACCACGAGCCCCAAGAAGCCGAACTCGGCTCTTCGTAAGGTTGCCCGTGTTCGCCTCGTCAACGGCATCGAAGTTACTGCTTACATCCCGGGTGAGGGCCACAACCTGCAGGAGCACTCCATCGTGCTCGTCCGCGGCGGTCGTGTCCGTGACCTCCCTGGTGTCCGTTATCACGTCATCCGTGGCGCCTACGACGCTGCTCCGGTCCAGAACCGTATGCAGGCCCGTTCCAAGTACGGTGCTAAGCGCCCCAAGGCTAAATAAGCCAGATAACGTTTTGATACTTTCGCCGTGTGCCGCCTAAGCGCCGCACGGTAGACACTTAAGGAGATTTCACATGCCGCGTCGTGCAGCAGCTAATCGTCGTGAGGTTCAGCCTGACGCCGTTTACAACAACCGCCTGGTGACTCAGCTCATCAACAAGGTCCTTCTTGACGGCAAGAAGGCCACCGCTGAGCGCATCGTTTACACCGCTTTCGAGATCGTTGCCGAGAAGTCCGAGGGTGGCGACGCTCTCGCTACCTTCAAGAAGGCTATGGACAACGTCAAGCCTACGCTCGAGGTTAAGCCCAAGCGTGTCGGTGGCGCTACCTATCAGGTCCCGATGGAGGTCAACTCCCGTCGTTCCACCGCTCTGGGTATCCGCTGGATCGTCAACTTCTCCCGCGCTCGCAAGGAGAAGACCATGGCCGAGCGTCTCGCCAACGAGATTCTCGACGCTTCCAACGGCCTGGGCGCTTCCGTCAAGAAGCGTGAGGACGTCTTCAAGATGGCCGAGGCCAACCGCGCGTTCTCTCACTATCGTTGGTAAGTTAAGGTAAGGAACTAACATGGCTAAGCCTAAGTACAAGCTTTCCGATACCCGTAACATCGGCATCATGGCCCACATCGATGCCGGTAAGACCACCACGACCGAGCGTATTCTTTACTACACCGGTAAGACCCACAAGATCGGTGAGGTCCATGAGGGCGCTGCCACCATGGACTGGATGGTTCAGGAGCAGGAGCGCGGCGTAACCATTACCTCCGCTGCTACCACGTGCTTCTGGAACAAGGACGGTAAGGACTACCGCATCCAGATCATCGACACCCCGGGCCACGTTGACTTCACCGCCGAGGTCGAGCGCTGCCTGCGCGTCCTCGATGGCGCTGTCGCCGTCTTCGACGCCGTTGCCGGCGTTCAGCCCCAGTCTGAGACCGTTTGGCGTCAGGCTTCCACCTTCAACGTCCCCCGCATCGCTTTCATCAACAAGTATGACCGCGTGGGCGCTGACTTCTTCAACGCTATCGAGACCATGAAGGATCGTCTCGACGCTAACGCCGTGGCCGCTCAGGTCCCGATGGGCGCCGAGGACAACTTCTGGGGCGTCATCGACCTGGTCACCATGACTGCATGGGACTTCAAGGCCGACGAGAAGGGTATGACCTACCCCGAGCCGATGGACGAGATCCCGGCTGAGTTTGCCGACATCGCTGCCACCAAGCGCGAGGAGCTCCTTGACGCTGCTGCCAGCTTTGACGACGAGCTCATGGAGAAGATCCTCATGGAGGAGGACTTCACCGTCGAGGAGCTCAAGGCTGCTCTGCGCAAGGGCGTTCTGGCCAACGAGCTCAACCTCGTCTTCGTGGGTTCCGCCTACAAGAACAAGGGCGTTCAGGAGCTGCTCGACGCTGTCGTCGACTACCTGCCCAGCCCGCTTGACGTTGAGGCCGTCACCGGTACCGATCCGGACACCGGCGAGGAGATCCAGCGTCATCCTTCCTTCGACGAGCCCTTCTCCGGCCTGGTCTTCAAGATCATGACCGACCCGTTCGTCGGTAAGCTCACCTACGTCCGCGTTTACTCCGGCCGCGCCGAGTCCGGCTCCTACGTTGTCAACGCTTCCAACGGTCAGCGCGAGCGCCTCGGCCGCATCCTCGAGATGAACGCCGCCGAGCGTATCGACCGTGACGACGCTGCCGCCGGCGACATCGTCGCTTGCGTCGGCTTCAAGAACTCCACCACCGGTGACACCCTGTGCGAAGAGGGCAAGGAGATCGTCCTCGAGAAGATCGAGTTCGCTAAGCCCGTTATCGACGTTGCCATCGAGCCCAAGACCAAGGCCGAGCAGGACAAGATGTCCCTGGCTCTGACCAAGCTCGCCGAGGAGGACCCGACCTTCCAGGTGTCCACCAACCACGAGACCGGTCAGACCATCATCGCCGGCATGGGCGAGCTGCACCTCGAGATCATCGTCGACCGCCTGCTCCGCGAGTTCAAGGTTGACGCTAACGTCGGTAAGCCCCAGGTTGCCTACCGCGAGACCGCTGGTCACGACGTCGAGAAGGCTGAGGGCAAGTTCGTCCGTCAGTCCGGCGGTCGCGGTCAGTACGGCCACGCTGTCATCAAGCTCGAGAAGATGGAGGAGGGCTTCGGCTACGAGTTCGTCAACGCTATCGTCGGCGGCGTCGTGCCCAAGGAGTACATCCCGTCCATCGACAAGGGCATCCAGGAGGCCCTAAACACCGGTGTTATCGCCGGCTTCCCGGTCCTCGACGTTAAGGTCACCCTGTTCGACGGTTCTTACCACGAGGTCGACTCCTCCGAGGCCGCCTTCAAGATCGCCGGTTCCATGGCTATCAAGGACGCCCTCAAGAAGTCCGATCCGCAGCTGCTCGAGCCGATCATGGCTGTCGAGGTCGAGACCCCCGAGCAGTACATGGGCGACGTTATGGGCAACCTCTCCGGTCGCCGCGGCAAGATCGAGGGCATGGAGGATCGCAAGAACAGCAAGCTCATCCGTGCCAAGGTGCCGCTGGGCGAGATGTTCGGTTACGCTACCGACCTTCGCTCCCAGACCCAGGGCCGTGCATCCTACACGATGCAGTTCGACTCTTATGAGCCCGCGCCCAAGTCCATCGTGGACGAGGTCATGAGCAAGAACGCCTAAGTTCGAGCTCCCTGTTACGTAATCCGCGAGAACATCTCTCGCACTCTTTGGAGGTTTAAGTTGGCTACCCAGAAGATCCGCATTCGCCTCAAGGGCTATGATCACGAGGTCGTCGATCAGTCCGCGAAGCTCATCGTCGAGACCGCTCAGAAGACCGGCGCTCGCGTTTCCGGTCCTGTCCCCCTGCCCACCGAGCGCAACCTGTACACGGTTATCCGCTCGCCGCACGTGAACAAGGACTCCCGTGAGCAGTTCGAGATGCGCACCCACAAGCGCCTCATCGACATCCTCGACCCCACCTCGGGCACCGTTGATTCGCTCATGCGTCTCGACCTCCCCGCTGGCGTCGACATCGACATCAAGCTCTAAGCGATATCGCTCATAGCTTAAAGGGCCCCGCTGCCGTTACGGTAGCGGGGCCCTTTTGTTTAGCATGATGGGATTGGACCGCCGGATAAGGCTGCCGAGCGGCTGGCTGTGGCGCCCTATTCGCTCGCGGGACGCAGCGATGCCTCCTCAAAATGGAAGGATCGCAAACCGTCTTCCGTTTCGATACACGCGCGACCAAAGCCATCGACGGTTTTAAAGATGCCCCGCGCCAGCTCGTCCCCAGCGGGGGAACGGGCGATAACGTGCTCCCCGATCCAATTGAGGTGAGCGATATATTCGTCGTGGACGGGTGCGAGCGGACCGGCGTCTTCTTCCTTGGCGTTGAGGCGCTCTGCCCAGGCATCTACAGCGTCTATAACTGCGTGATAGACCTCATCGAGGAGCATGTCGACGGCGGGAACGCCCTCGTTGAGGTCCGAGAGGCCAATTGCTGCCAGGCCGCCATCGGGCACCTCTTGGGGCGTGTAGTTTACGTTGACGCCAATGCCGCAGACGGCGAAAGGTTTGCCTTCGTTATCGCGTGCGGCCTCGACCAGAATGCCGCCGAGCTTGCGTCCTCGCGCGACAAGGTCGTTGGGCCATTTAAGGCGAATCTCGTTAGCAAGACCTTGCTTTTCGAGTGCCTCGAGCACCGCTAGGCCGCTGACGGCGGCAAGACCAGAGAACTTTGCAGGATTAACGCATGGACGCAGGACAATCGAAAGCAATAGGTTGCCGGCGGTTGAATCCCACTTGTGCCCGCGCCGGCCGCGTCCTGCCGTTTGCGCGCGGGCGGCAAGTCCTGTGCCGTGTGGCGCTCCCTGTTTTCCTGCTTCGAGCAGGTCATCGTTGGTCGATCCGGTTACGTCGACTATCGTTAATTTGGCATCCATAACGGCTGCTACCTCCTTAATGAATAAGTGAATAACGCAATGGTGTCGAGAAGTAGACACAATGTGAAGCCTTTGTCGCATTTGGACAATTTAATGTTAACACGTCAACAAAGACTGAAATGCGCTATCCTCTCTTGGTCGATGTAAACACGTCAACAACTCAAAGGAGGTTAGTGATGGGTTTCACGATTCTTGGAACAGGCTCGGCGCTTCCTAAGCGCAGTGTTTCCAATGACGAGCTGTCCGAGTTCCTGGACACCTCGGATGAGTGGATTTTTACCCGTACGGGGATCAAGAGCCGCCATGTGTGCACCGCCGAGTCACTCGACGACCTTGCCGTGGCAGCGAGCGAGCAAGCGCTCCAAGCGTCCGGACTCGATGCGAGCCAGCTGGATCTTATCGTCTGCTCGACGACGACGGGCGATCATCTCGTTCCTGCCGAAGCGTGCGCCGTTGCTGAGCGCCTGGGTGCCACATGTCCAGCCTTCGACGTTTCGGCGGCTTGTGCCGGCTTCGTATTTGCGCTCGATGTCGCCGAGGGCTATATCGCTCGAGGACGAGCCAAGCATGTGCTTGTCGTTGCCTCCGAGCAGATGACGCGCGCCCTTGACTGGTCAGACCGCGCCACGTGCGTGCTCTTTGGCGACGGCGCGGGCGCTGCAGTGATGGGGGCTGGGGGAGACAACCCCCTTGCCGTTGAGCTTTCGACGGCGCCCGACGTCGAGACGTTGCGCGTTCCCGGTCTGGTCGGCACCTCGCCGTTTAAGGACTCCGCAGATAGCGCGAGCGTGCTGTCCATGAATGGTCGCCGCGTGTTCAAGTTCGGCGTCAACGCCATCTGCGACACGGTCCATAAGCTTGCGAGCGATGCGGGCATTTCGGTCGAAGACATCGATCATTTTGTATTCCATCAGGCTAACGAACGAATCCTGAGTCAGGCGGTCAAGCGTCTCGGCGTGCCAGACGAGCGCGTGGTTCGAACGCTACGCGAGACCGGCAACATTTCGAGCGCCTGCATTCCCTTTGCGCTTGACCGGCTGGCACGTACCGACGTACTGAATGAGGACGACACCATCGCCCTCGTTGGATTTGGCGCCGGCCTGGATATAGGTGGCTATCTGCTTCGTTGGAAGTAGTCGCACATAGGAAATAAAAACGCCCTAGGGCACAACCAAAGGAGAACTACCATGGCAGATCAGAAGACCTTCGAGCGCGTTTGCGACGTTATCCGCGAGACCGCCGGCCTTGACGATGTCGAGATGAAGCCCGAGTCCACGCTCGAGGAGATTGGCCTCGACAGCCTGGGTACCGTCGAGATCCTCGTTGCCGTCGAGGACGAGTTTGGCATTGAGCTCGATACCGAGGAGAACCCCAAGACGGTCGGCGAGTTCGTCGATACGGTCGAGGCGGCATTGGAGAAGTAGTGATGCTCAAGTCTCCTCTCTGCGATTTGCTCGGAATCGAAAAGCCCGTGTTCCAGGGTGGCATGGCCTGGATTGCCGACGCCTCGTTGGCATCTGCCGTGTCCGAGGCAGGCGGCTTAGGCATTATCGCGGCCATGAATGCCGACGCAAACTGGCTGCGCGATCAGATTCACGAGCTGCGCGCCAAGACGGATAAGCCCTTTGGCGTCAACGTTATGCTCATGAGCCCGTTTGTCGACGAGGTCGCACAAGTGGTGATTGATGAGCGGGTGCCCGTTGTGGTGACCGGCGCCGGCAATCCCACCAAGTACATGAAGGCGTGGAACGAGGCGGGCATCAAGGTTATTCCCGTCGTGGCTTCGGTGGCGCTGGCGCGTCTCGTGGCGCGTCGCGGAGCCACTGCCGTGGTTGCCGAGGGCACCGAATCAGGCGGCCATATTGGCGAGACCTCGACGATGGCACTTGTCCCGCAGGTTGTCGATGCGGTCGATATTCCCGTGGTTGCGGCTGGCGGCATCGCCGATGGCCGCGGCGTGGCGGCCGCTTTTATGCTCGGCGCTGCCGGCGTCCAGGTGGGAACACGCTTTCTGGTCGCAAACGAGTGCACCGTATCCGAACAGTACAAAGAGCTGGTGCTCAAGGCGGGCGACACGTCGACGCGTGCGACCGGCCGCTCGACGGGACACCCGGTGCGTGCCCTCAAGAGCCCCTTCACCAACGCCTACGCCAAGAGCGAGGCGGCGGGCGCAAGCGTCGAGGAGCTCGGGGCCATGGGCACGGGCGCGCTTCGTAAAGCCGCAAAGGACGGTAATTACGAAGAGGGTTCGTATTTGTGCGGACAGATTGCTGGCATGGTCAACGAGCGCCAGAGCGCACGCGAAATCGTCGACGATCTGGTCGATGGCGCCGAGCATGTCCTGAAGGGTGCGTCAGCATGGGTAGCGTAGCGTTTCTGTTTGCCGGTCAGGGTGCCCAGCATCCCGCGATGGGCGTCGACCTCATCGAAGCATCGCCGGCGGCTGCCGAGGTGTTCGCCATTGCTGACGAGGTGCGCCCGGAGACCAGCGAGCAGTGCCGGAGCGCCTCGAAAGAGGAGCTCTCGCAGACCGAGAACACGCAGCCTTGCGTGTTCGTGCACGACTTGGCTGTCGCCGTCGCCCTGCGCGAGCGCGGCGTGGTGCCTGCCGCCTGTGCGGGATTCTCGCTGGGCGAGGTCGCCGCGCTCACCTTTGCGGGGGCGTTCGATACGCGAGCGGGCTTTGAGCTCGTGTGCGAGCGCGCGGCGCTGATGGCCGCGGCTGCCGAGCGCCATCCGGGCGGCATGCGCGCCGTCATCAAGCTCGATGCGGCGCAAGTCGAGGGCCTGGCAAAACAGGCAGGCGAGGACTGCTGGCCGGTCAACTACAACAGCCCCCAGCAGACGGTTGTGGCCGGAGCGCCCGATGCGTTGCAGACCCTCGACGTCCTGGTAAAAGAGGCTGGCGGCCGGGCCATGAAGGTCGCGGTGTCGGGTGCATTCCATAGCCCCTATATGGCCGAGGCGACCTGTGGCCTTGCTGCATATATCGATGCCGGTCGCGCGCCGTCCCCGTTGCTCATTCCTGTTATGGCAAATATGACGGCGGCGCCCTATCCGGCCGACCCGCGGGCGGCATCGGAGGTGCTGACCAACCAGGTGAGTCATGCCGTGCGCTGGGTCGACACGCTGCATGCTCTGCAGGATCAAGGCATCGACACGTTTATTGAGGTCGGCCCCGGCAAAACGCTGTCGGGCCTGGTCAAGCGTACGCTGAGCGACGTTCGCGTGTATTCGTGCGAAACGGCCGAGCAGGTCGCAGCTATTGCCGACGAGCTCGCATAGTCCACAGGGCTGTAACCCGAAAGGAATGACATGGGCAACTTGAACAACGGCGCGCTCAAGCGCAACGACTCACGTCGCGTGGCGCTTGTCACGGGCGGCTCGCGCGGCATCGGTCGCGCTTGTGCCGTGGGCCTGGCGGAGGACGGCTACGATATCGCCGTCGTCTATGCCGGTAGCGCAGATGCGGCGCGCGAGACGTGCGAAGCCTGTGAGGCGGCTGGCGCCACGGCGCGCTCATATCAATGTGACGTGGCCGACCCAGCCGCCGTCAACACTTGCATGGAGACGGTCCTCAACGACTTTGGCTCCATTTGGGCGCTCGTCAACAACGCTGGCATCACCCGCGATGGCCTGCTCATGCGCATGGGCGATGACGCCTTTGATCGCGTGCTCGATGTCAATCTTAAAGGAACGTTTAACACGACGCGCGCACTCACCAAGACCTTTATGCGCCAGCGCGGCGGTTGCGTCATCAACATGAGCTCGGTTGTGGGCCTGATGGGCAATGCCGGGCAGGCCAACTACGCTGCCTCCAAGGCGGGCGTCATCGGCCTGACCAAGGCGGTAGCGCGCGAGCTTGCGCCCCGCGGCGTACGAGTGAACGCGGTCGCACCCGGGTTTGTCGAGACGGATATGACGGCAAAGCTCTCGGAGAAGGTTCGCGCGGCAACCGAGGAGCAGATTCCCCTAAAGCGCATGGCGCGCCCCGAGGAAGTGGCCGGCGTGGTGCGCTTTTTAGCGAGCGATGCGGCTGCCTACATTACGGGCGAGGTCGTACGCGTCGACGGCGGAATGGCGATGTAGAAATCAGGACCGAAGAACGGCTTGGATGAGGAGACCATGATGGAACAGAGAGTTGCAATCACCGGTATCGGTGCCGTGTCGCCGCTCGGCAACACCGCGCTTGCCACCTGGGCGGCCATGTGCGCCGGCACGTGCGGCATCGGCCCGATCACGCACTTCGATACCGATGCATTTGCTGTCAAGGTGGCAGCCGAGGTCAAGGGCTTTGACGGCAACGAGTACTTTGGCAAGCGTGACGCCAAGCATCTCGACCCCTGCGTTCAGTTTGCGATGGCGGCTTCGGACGAAGCCATGCACGATGCGGGCTTTGATGCCGAAGGCGCCATCGATCGAGAGCGCCTGGGCGTCTACGTGGGGTCGGGCGTGGGCGGCATGCAGACACTCGTCGACAACGTCCACACGATCGCCGATCGGGGGCCTCGTCGCGCATCTCCTTACATGATCGCGATGATGATTCCCAACATGGCTTCGGGCAACATCGCGATTCGCCATAAGGCAAAGGGCCCGACCCTGCCCGTCGTGACCGCGTGCGCAACCTCGGCCCATGCGGTGGGCGAGGCGTTCCGCGCCATCAAGCACGGCTATGCCGATGCGATTCTCGCCGGCGGTGCTGAGGCCGCAATTATCCCCGATGCCGTTGCGGGCTTTACGTCCTGCCGCGCATTGACCACCAATCCCGATCCCGCGACGGCATGCCGTCCGTTCGATGCAGACCGCGACGGCTTTGTGATGGGCGAGGGCGCCTGCGTGCTCGTGCTCGAGAGCATGGAACATGCGCAGGCGCGCGGTGCGCACATTTATGCCGAGGTCGTGGGCTACGGCAACACCGATGATGCCTATCACATCACGAGCCCCGATCCCGAGGCTGCCGGCATTGCCCGTGCGATATCACTGGCGGTGGCCGAGGGCGACGTTAAGCCTTCCGAGGGCCTCTACATCAACGCTCACGGCACCTCGACCAAGCTCAACGATTCGTCCGAGACGGCGGGCATTAAGCGTGCGCTCGGCGAGGACGCGGCACGCGCCGCGCACGTCTCGTCGACCAAGTCGATGACCGGCCACATGATCGGTGCCACGGGCGCCATCGAGGTCATGGCCTGTGCCATGGCGCTCGAGCAGGGTGTGGTACCCCCGACTATTAACTACCACACGCCCGATCCCGCCTGCGATCTTGATTACACGCCTAATCGAGCGGTTCGCGCCGACCTTACCTGGGCGCTTTCGACCAACCTGGGCTTTGGCGGGCACAACGCCGCCATCGCGCTGCGTAGATATACGAGGAGCTAGAGCATGGATTCCAAAAGACTTGCCGAGATAGCCGATGTTATGGAGGACCGCGGCCTCACGCGCGTACGCGTTGAGGAGCCCGATGGCACCGCGGTCGAACTTGAGCGCGTGAGCGCCGCGCAGCCGGTTGCCGTGCCCATGCCTATGCCGGGTGCCGTGACTGCTCCGGCGGTGGCTCCTGTCGCCATGCCTGCCGCCGCACCGGAGCCCACCGCGCAGGCGCCTGCCGCCGCACCGGAGCCCAAGGGCACCGAGGTGACCGCTCCCATGGTTGGCGTTTTCTATGCTGCCCCGGCGCCGGGTGACGAGCCGTTTGTGCACGTGGGCTCCAAGGTCAAGGCCGGCGAGACCCTCTGCATCATCGAGGCCATGAAGGTTCTCAACGAGGTGACGGCCGAGGCAGACGGCGAGGTGCTCGAGATCTGCGTGGCCGACGGCGACCTCGTGGAGTTTGGCAGCTGCCTCATGAGGATCGGATAGGTGATGTCCATGAACAAAGAAGAGCTCAAGAAGCTGTTGCCGCATCGCGAGCCGATGCTTTTGCTCGACGAGGCCGAGCTGGTGGGCGACGAGGCCCACGGCAAGATCACGATCACGGGCGACGAGTACTTTTTGCAGGGGCATTTTCCGGGAAACCCGGTGGTCCCCGGCGTGATTCAGTGCGAGATGCTCGCCCAAAACTGTTGCGTGCTGCTGATGGACGACGAGGAAGCGCGCGGCGCGACGCCGTTCTACACGAGTCTGGACAAGGTGCGCTTTAAGCGTCCGGTGCGCCCGGGCGACACGGTTGATCTGGTGTGCACCATCACGCGTGCGCGCGGGCCGTTCCGCTTTGCGACGGGTACTGCGAGCGTCAACGGTGAGGTTTGCTGCCGCGCCGATATGTCTTTTGCACTCATGCACGAAAAGTAGGGAAGTTTTCATGTTCGACAAAGTGCTCATCGCCAACCGCGGCGAAGTCGCGGTCCGTGTTATCCGCGCGTGCCGCGATATGGGCATCAAGACCGTCGCCGTTTATTCCACGGCCGATGCGGACGCGTTGCACGTGCAGCTTGCCGACGAGGCGTATTGCATCGGCGGCCCGCGTCTTGCCGAGAGCTACCTCAACGACGATGCCGTGCTCACCTGTGCCGTAAAGTCGGGAGCTAAGGCAATTCATCCCGGTTATGGCTTCTTTTCCGAGAAGGCGAGCTTCGTGCGCGACTGCGACAAGTACGGTCTGGCGTTTGTCGGTCCTTCGGCCGAGGTAATCGACAGCATGGGCGACAAGGACGCCGCACGTCGAACGGCCGCCGCGGCGGACGTGCCCATCGTTCCGGGCTGCGATTTGCTCAAAAGCCCCGAGGAGGCAACGGCCGAGGCCGAACGCATTGGCTGCCCCGTGCTTATTAAGGCGCGTGCCGGTGGTGGCGGTCGCGGCATTCGCAAGGTCGAGCGCGTGGAAGATGCGGCAAAGGCGTTTATCGAGGCGCGTGCCGAGGGCGAGGCCGTTTTTGGCGACGGCGAGTGCTACATGGAGAAGTTTGTCGCGCCGGCGCACCACGTCGAGGTGCAGATTATGGCCGATAAGCAGGGCCATGTGTTTTCGCTTGGCGAGCGTGAGTGCTCGGTGCAGCGCCGCAACCAAAAGCTGATCGAGGAGAGCCCCGCGCCGTGCCTCGACGGACACGACGACATTCGTGCTCGCATGCACAAGGCAGCGCGTGACCTGGCTCGTGCCGTCGGCTACGAAGGAGCCGGTACCATCGAGTTCCTGTATTCGGACGACGGCAATTTCTACTTTATGGAAATGAACACGCGCTTGCAGGTGGAGCATCCGGTTACGGAGTTTGTGACCGATACCGACCTGGTCAAGTGGCAGCTGCGCGTGGCAGCCGGCCAGCCTCTGCCCTTTGAGCAGGAGGACATGCCGGTCCGCAACCACGCCATGGAGTGCCGCATCAATGCCGAGACGCCGGACTTTCTGCCGTCATGCGGAACGGTCACCGCGTTGCGTGTGCCGGGTGGTCCGCGCGTGCGCTGGGATTCCGCCATGTTTACCGGTGCGACAGTTCCGCCGTACTACGACTCCATGCTCGGCAAGCTCATCGTGTGTGCGCCCACGCGTGACGGCGCCATTCGCAAGATGCGCTCGGCCCTGGGCGAGCTCGTGATTGAGGGCGTGAGCGAAAACAGCGAGCTTCAGCTCGACGTGCTGGCAAACGACGAGTTCTTGTCGGGCATGTATCACACCGATCTGATGGGGCATCTCTATGCTGATGAATAGAAAAGCGAAGACGGTCAATGTCCTTGAGGGGCCGATAACCGAGTCGTGCGCCGAGTTTCCCGCGCGCCACGTGTTTATCAAGTGCCCGGAGTGCCGCCGTGTGATCGATGAGGCACGCCTACACGACAACCTCGAGGTCTGCCCTCGTTGCGGCAAACACTTTCGCGTGAGCGGTCGCGCGCGCATGAGCATGACGGTCGACGAGGGCACGTTTGAGGAATGGGATGCCAATCTGGCGTCGGAGGACTTCCTCTCGTTTCCCGGCTATGCCGATAAGCTCAAGAGCGTGAGCGAGCGTTCGGGCGAGCGCGATGCCGTTGTGTGCGGCAGGGGCAAAATCTGCGGTTGCGATACGGCGCTCTTCTTTATGGACGCCAACTTTATGATGGGCTCGATGGGCTCCGTGGTGGGCGAGAAGATCTGCCGCACATTTGAGCGTGCGACCGAGCTGGGATTGCCAGTTGTCGGCTTTACCGTTTCGGGCGGCGCCCGCATGCAAGAGGGCGTGACCTCGCTTATGCAGATGGCCAAGATTTCTGCGGCGGTTAGGCGCCACAGCGAGGCGGGCGGCCTGTATATCACGGTGCTCACTGACCCCACGACCGGAGGCGTAACCGCGAGCTTTGCCATGGAGGGCGACATTATCCTGGCCGAGCCCGATGCCCTGACGGCATTTGCCGGCCCGCGCGTGATCGAGCAGAACATGCACAAGCGCCTGCCCAGGGGATTCCAGCGCTCCGAGTTTTTGCTGGAGCACGGCTTTTGCGATGTCGTTGTTCCGCGTGGCGAGATCGCGCTCACGGTAGGCGAGCTGTTGGCGCTGCACGAAGGGCATGCGCCCGGCCTGGGGGCACCGCATGAGATCGTGCATACGGGTCGCCGCGGCAAAAAGCTGGGACACTTGTTCAAGCGCGCGGCGGCACCAAAAACCGCGCTCGAGATTGTCAAGCAGACCCGCTCGGCAGATCGCGCCACGGCGGGTGAGATGATCTCGCTGGGCCTGGATGGATTTGTGGAGCTGCACGGCGACCGCTACTTTGGCGACGATGCCGCCGTGGTGGGTGGCATTGGCTGGAAAGACGGACGTCCCGTAACGGTCATCGCCATCGAGCGCGGCACCACGACCAAAGAGCGTATGCGCCGCAACTTTGGTATGGCGCATCCCGAGGGCTATCGCAAGGCGCGACGCCTGATGCGTCAGGCCGAAAAGTTTGGACGACCGGTTCTGTGCCTGGTCGATACTTCGGGCGCGTTTTGCGGCATCAGTGCCGAGGAGCGCGGCCAGGGCGAGGCGATTGCCCAGAATCTCATGGAGATGAGCGGCCTTAAGACGCCGATTGTCTCGGTGGTGACAGGCGAGGGCGGCTCTGGTGGCGCGCTGGCGCTGTCCGTGGCCGACCGCATCCTGATGCTCTCGAGCTCGGCCTATTCGGTCGTGAGCCCCGAGGCCTGTGCGTCGATCCTGTGGAAGGATACCGAGCGCGCGAATGAGGCCGCCGAGGCGCTTAGGCTCACGGCTCCCGACCTGTTGGCGCTCGGTATCATCGACGGCATTGTTGACGATAGGGGCCTGTCGCATGAGGAGATCGCCGGCGCCGTCATGTCCTCGGCATTTGATGCCTTCGATACGCTTGGGCGGCTCGACGACGCGACCCTCACAAACCTCCGCTACGAAAAGTACCGCGCAATCGGTCAGTACCGCACGATGTGACAAAGGAACAGTCCGCATGTCACATTGGGAAAGGCGTTCCTGTGTCACAAGTTTCTAACACCTCGTTTACAACGACGGTCTCATCAAACACCATGGCTGTGGTGGATTATCTGTCCAAAAGCATGAGGTCGGCGCTGCCGTTTATTGTCTGCGCGGCGTTGTTCCGCACCGTCGCCGTCATTATGGGCGAAGGCATGCTGGGCCTATGGTCTGCCGATTCCGAAATCTATCGCCTGTTCTACAGTTGGCTCTATAACGCCGGTTACTACTTTTTGCCCATTTATCTTGGTTGGGCGGCCGCCCGCCAGCTCGGTTGCTCGGAGCAGCTGGGCATGATGCTGGGCGGCGTATTGATTGCGCCCGATCTGCTTAAGCTCGTCGATGCCGCATCGACGACGGGGACATCGATGACTTCCGTGTATGGCCTGCTTCCCGCGCCGGTCAACGATTACACGACGACTGTTATTCCGGTTCTCATCTCGGTACCCGTGCTTTGGCAAGTGGAGTGTTTCTTTCAGCGCGTTATCCCTAAGGCCGTGGCGTTTTCGTTTGTTCCGTTTGCGACCATGCTTGTCATGGTTCCGGTTTCGCTGTGTATCACGGCGCCGGCGGGCAGCTATCTGGGCATGCTGTTGGGCCAGCTTATGTTTATGCTTGGCAATTCCGGTGGCATCGTGTCGCTGCTCACGCTCATGGGGCTTGCCGCGGGCTGGGAGTTCCTTAAGATCGCGGGTGTCAGCAATGTTGTCCTATCGCTCGCCTATGCGCAGTTTATGAGTGTGGGGACGGATTCGTGCATTCTGATCGCTGCGACGATGGCAACGTTCGCCGTTTGGGGCATGCCCTTTGGCGCGTCGCTCCGCGTTGCGGATAAGGACGAGAAGGCGCTCATGCTGGGTTATTCGATCTCGGGTGTTCTTGGCGGCGTAAGCGAGCCGGCGCTGTACGGTTGCGGCTTTAAATATGGCAGGTGCCTGACGTGCATGGCCATTGGCGGCGCCGTCGGAGGCCTTGTTGCGGCCGTGGGCCACGTTACGGCCTATACCATCGGCATGACGAATGTCCTCATGGTCATTGGCTTTGCCACGGGCGGCATTTCGAACCTACTGTGGTGCTGTGTTGCCGGTGGCACGGCATTTGCGGTGTCTGCGGCGCTGAGCTACTGCTTTGGCGTGGTGCCGGCGAAGGGACAGGCGACGGGGAACGGAGCCGATTCGCCCGAAACGGTGGCGAGCGCTGCTGAAGTAAGCGCATAAACCTGTGCGACAAAAGGACGATTCCTTTGTCACATTCCAAGGCCGTGGCCCGTGTGGGCTGCGGCCTTTTTGTATCTTGAGGACAAAGTGGCTACACTACAATCCGTTTGAGCAATAGATATATAGGTAGTACCGTGGGGGCGGATGCAGATGGTCGAGTGGATAGTTAAGCGCGCGCAGGGCGATCGTGCGCGTGTGGGCACGTTAGCGGGCATGGTGTGTATTGTCGCCAATGTTGCGCTTTGTGCTGCGAAGGGCGCCATCGGTGTGATTTCGGGATCGGTTTCGATCGTGGCGGATGCCATGAACAACCTGTCCGATGCCAGCTCGAATATCGTGAGCGTGCTGGGCTTTAAGCTGGCGAGCAAGCCGGCCGACCCCGAGCATCCTTACGGCCACGGTCGCTACGAGTATCTCTCGGGTCTGGTCGTGGCGGCCCTCGTGCTGCTGATTGGCGTTGAGCTGGTGAAGTCCTCGGTCGAGCGCGTCATTCACCCCGAACCTGTCGAGTTCTCGCTTGCCCTGGTGGCAGTTCTCGTGCTCTCGATGGTCGTTAAGCTGTGGATGGCGGCCCTCAACCAAAAGCTCGGCGACCGTATCGAGTCCGAGACACTGCATGCGACTGCCCAGGATTCCAAGAACGATGTTCTTGCCACAGGCGCCGTGTTAGCGTGCGCAATTGTTTCGCAGGTGACGCACATCAATCTTGACGCATGGGTCGGCCTTGCCGTTGGCGCCTATATTGGCTGGAGCGGTTTTGAACTCATCCAGGATACGGTGAGCCCTCTTTTGGGTCAGTCGCCCGATCCTAAGCTGGTCAAGCACATTCGAGACAAGATCATGAGCTATCCCGGCGTTTTGGGCGTTCACGATCTGATGGTTCATGACTACGGCCCGGGCAGGAAATTCGCAAGCGCTCACGCCGAGATGGCAGCCGAGGCCAGCCCGCTGGAAAGTCACGACACGCTCGATAACATCGAGCAGGCGTTTAGGAACGAAGACGGCATGATTGTCACGCTTCACTACGATCCCATCGTGACCGATGACCCCAAGGTGGCGAGCATGCGCTTGCGCATTCACGCCATGGCTCAGGAGATCGATAACCGCCTCTCGATTCATGACCTACGCTGTGTGCCGGGTCCCACGCACACCAACGTGATCTTTGACTGCGTGCGTCCCTCGGATCTGCAGATGAGTGCCGAAGACGTAAAACACGCGCTGGCACAACGGGTCGAGTCGGAATACCCCAAGTCGATTGCCAAGATCACGATCGATGAAGACTACGTAGGCCATACCCACGAGTAGGGCTGCGCCGGCAAAGCAAGTTATACAGAAGGGGAGAGCATGAAGCGTCTATATCTACTCCGCCACGGCCAGACAGAATTCAACGTTAAAAAGCTCGTCCAGGGTCGCTGCGATTCACCGCTTACCAATTTGGGTCGTCAGCAGGCACAGACAGCAGCCGCATGGCTCAAGGCCCACCGCGTCGCCCCCGACAAAGTGGTCTCATCACCCTTAGGCCGAGCCATGGACACAGCTCAGCTCGTCGCATGCGAGCTCATCGGCCCGGACGCAGCAGTCGAGCCCTGTAAAGGCATTATCGAGCGCTGCTACGGCACCTTCGAAGAAGGCCCCCACGACGCCCTTCCCACCGACGTCTGGGACCCCGGCGAGGATTTGGTCCCCTTTGGAGGAGAGGGAAGTCATGCCCTACAGGAGCGCATGGTAGGCACCCTCACCAATCTCATGGGAGCCGAGGGCATCGAAACCCTCCTAGCAGTAAGCCACGGCAGCGCCAGCCGCCAATTCATCAAGGCTGCAGCCCCAGAGGGCTTCGAGCTCCCAGCAAAACTCCCCAACTGCGCCATCATGATCTTCAATTTCGATGAGGCAAAGCCACAAGCAGAAGGCGAGCCAATGCAATGCAAGTTCACCCTCCAGCAAATAGTGGACCCTCAACAAAGTAATTAGCTGAGCGAGCAGGGTTAAGCAGACATCAACGTGTCGTCTCCCGAGCACGGCGGAGGGCCGGAGAAATATATTAAGGTCATCGCGAGTTCCGCACGCAAAGAAGGCCACTTAATGTGGCCTTCGTCTTGCGCAGGACTGTAGAGCAGGGACCTTAATATATTTCACCGGCCCTCCGCCGTG
>CABUXL010000019.1 GCA_902495525.1 uncultured Collinsella sp. | reverse complement strand
TTCGCTTTTTATGAAACACGCTCGTCTCGGCGGTGTTGAGGTACTTGGGTTGGCCGTCACCCATGATGCGCCCGCCAAAGGCAATGTTGTGACCTTGCTCGTCAAAGATGGGAAACATCACGCGGTCGTAGAAGCGGTCGGCAAGCTGCCCGCGCCCACGGCTCACGGCAACATTGGCGTCGATCATCTCCTGCGGGGTAAAACCCGCCTGGGACAGGTGCGACACCAGCATATTGCGGCCCGGCGCAAAGCCCAGACAGTAGCGGCGGCAGACGTCGCCGCCCATGCCGCGGCTGGCAAAGTACTCGCGCGGACGGCCGTCCTTACCGCGCATAAGCATGGTGTGGTAGAACTGGGCGGTCTCGGCGCACAGATCGTAGATTCGGGCACGCTTGGTACCGCGCTCGCGGCGATCTCCGGTGTCATGCAGCTCAATACCTGCGCGATCGGCCAAATAACGGATTGACTCGGGAAAGCTCAGGTTCTCGCGCTTCATGATATAGGTGAAGACGTCGCCACCCTCGCCGCAGCCAAAGCAATGCCACACCTGCGTGGCGGGGATAATGTGGAAGGACGGCGTCTTTTCGCCATGAAAAGGGCAGCAGCCCCAAAACTCATGGCCGCGGGGCTTGAGCTCAACCGTTTCCTGCACGATGGCAACCAGATCGGACGCAGCACGTACCTGGTCTTTCTCCTCATCGCTAATCACGGATGCTCACCCCCTGCTCACCCAAGTTGTGACGAATGTCCTCGATATTACCCTCGACGGTCGCGATCAACTCATCCAGCGAATCGAACACGCGCGACGGACGCAGCCAGCGCGTAAACGCCAGCGAAACGGAAGCGCCGTACAGGTCGCCCGTATAACCAATTAAATTAGCCTCGAGATGCGCAGATGCCGCATCGTCAGCATACGTTGGCGGCAGGCCGACGTTCACGGCAGCGGGCCACGCGGTGTCATCGACCAGCACCAGACCCTCATACACGCCATCGGCTGGCACCTGAATGCCGTCGGGAACCTGCAAGTTTGCCGTGGGAAAGCCCATGCCAGAACCCTCGTGACGGCCGCGAATAACACCGCCACGCACCATATACGGACGGCCGAGTAACTCAGCAGCAAGCTCCACATGGCCCTGTCCCAGCTCATGACGAATGCGGGTGGCGCAAATGGCCTCACCGCCCTCGCAAAGCAGGTCGTGACCATACACGTCAACGCCGTGCTCGGAACCCCAGGAGCGCATCTCGGCAACACCAGAAGCACCGCCACGACCCAGCCTAAAGTCACTGCCAACGCGAATCGAGCGAATGTCGACTACGCGTGACAGCAGTGCGAGAAAACCGACATGGTCGAGTGCCGCAACCTCAGGCGTAAAGGGAACGGCCACCACCGCATCGACCCCGGTTTGAGCCAAGGCATGCAGACGGTCGGCCGTCGTCATCAATTTTTGAGCGGTCGAAGGGCTCACCACAACGTCCGGGTCGGGATCGAAGGTAACCACGACCGCCTTACAGCCATGGGCACGGGCATCACGGACAAGCGCTTCGATGAGTTCCTGGTGTCCACGGTGAACGCCGTCGAACACGCCAATGGCGATTGAAGCGGCACCCAAGTGCTCACACTCATCAAACGTATCGGCAGCAACGATGCGAGCCTCGTCCGACTCGCCCGCGAAAAAGACACGCGCGAGCTCGCGAGCGGACAACATCATCGAACACCGCCGATTGCCTGCGGAAACACGTGCTCCATGACAAAGCGGCCGCCCTCAATGCGGGCGAGCGCCTTGAGTCCCCCATCGAGCACCAACGCAAACGGCGCCTTCGAGGAATCGAAATCGGCAAGCGCACGCTCAACGGGAATGCGTCGGCCGCAGAGCAGGTCGTCGGCAAGATTGCCCGGCAAGTCAACACGCGTGGCGCCCAGGGCTGCAATGGGATCCAGGGCAAAGCCAGCGGCGGACTCGGGAGAAAGCTCCTCCACCGCATGACAGGCGCCAATGGAAACAACACCGGATGCGGTGCGACGAAGCGCGGAAATATGCGCGGCGCTATCACAAGCACGGCCCAGGTCGCGAGCGAGCGCACGAATGTAGGTGCCCTTGCTCACCGAGAACGCCACCGTCCACACACATGTATCACCTTCGCCACCCACGGCGATCAGGTCAGCGGCATAGACCTCGACGAGGCGCGGAGGTAGGTCCACCGCATTACCCGCGCGAGCAGACTTGTAGGCGCGAACGCCATTGACCGAGATAGCCGAAAACGCCGGCGGTACCTGCATCTGCGGACCCAGCATGGCGGCCAAGTGCTCACGGGCATAGGCAGGATCGCGGAGCTCGTTGGCAACGGCCACCGTGCGGACCGCCTCGCCCTCCGCATCATCGGTATTGGTCTCGGCACCAAACGAGATGTCAGCGACGTAGTTTTTCGTATCGAGGGTTAGCATACCCAGCAGACGGGTGGCCTGGCCTACGCCCACCACCATGACACCCGATGCCATGGGGTCGAGCGTGCCGGCATGGCCGACGCGCCGCTCATGGAGGGCGCGCCGGCATTGTGAAACCACATCGTGGGACGTGCAGCCCACCGGCTTATCGACGGCGAGCAGCATATTCAGTTGTGAAGGCGTAAGACGAGCCATGTACCATCCAAAAAGTTAAAGCTCGACGGTCACAGAAGCGGGATCCTCCCCTACCAGCTCGGCCAGCATGGGAAGTGCCACGGTGAGCGTCTCGAGAATCGTTCCGTTGTTGGAGAAACCGGCGGCAGCGGAATGTCCGCCTCCGCCAAAGGCAGCAGCGATCTCGGACACGTTGAGGTCGCCCTTGGAGCGCAGGTTGCCGCGCACCTTGGTATCGCCCTCAATACCCTTCAGGAACAGACAGACCTCCACGCCCATCACCGAGCGCACCACGTCAACCAGGCCATCGCACTCATCCGAGGTGACACCGCAAGCCTCAAGGTCACTCTGGTAGGCATAGCTATACGCCACGCGCCCATGCGCGACCGTCTTAATGCGACCCATGACAATGGACTTGAGGTGCAAAAACTCAACACGCATGCTCTGGTAAACCTCGAGCGCAACGCGCGCCGGATCGGCACCGTGGGCAACCAGTCGCGAGGCCGCATGGAACGCAGCAGCATCGGCGTTCTGGTACTGGAAACGACCGGTGTCGGTCACCAAGCCGCACAGCAAGCAAGTCGCGACGCCATCACGGGCGACAATGCCACAATTGTCCAAGAAGCGGTCGATAATCATAGCGCAGGCTGCAGCTTCGACGCGCCTCAGACTGAGCTCGGCAAACTCCTCGCGAGCCGGATGATGATCGAAGCACACCACATGCTTGGAGCGCCGAAGCACCTCAGCCGAGTTGTTGAGGCGCTCGACGACCGGCACGTCCACCGAGATGAACAGGTCAGGATTGCCAGCGTACGCAGATGCCGGCACCAGGCGATCGGAGCCTTCCATAAAGCGGTAGATACGCGGAACCGGGTCATCGTCTGCCAGCAGCAGCGCAATGTCCTTGTTGGGGAAAAACTTCATGAGCGAAAGGCCCAGACCCAATACGGAGCCCAAGGCATCGCCATCGGGAGAAGTATGTCCCGAAATCGCAATGGAGGACGCACCCTCGATGAACTCGAGGATGCGTCGCTGAATATCTGCAGACTCGCACGAGGCGAGGTCGGCGGAATTAGTCATCTAAAGCTGCCTCCTGGGCGGCATCCGCTATCGGATAGCCGTCCTCGTCCTTTTCGATCGCAAGCGTGGCGGGAACGTTTTCCAGCGCACGCGTGATGCGCTCGGCCTCATCGGTCGAGCGATCGATGCGAAAATCGAGCTCGGGCGTGACACGCCAATCGAGCGAGCGAGCCAACAGGCTGCGAATACGGCCCTTGGCGCTTGCGAGCGCCTCCATGACCTCGTCGTAGCGGCTCGCATCGCACGACACGTACACGCGCGCGAACGAACGGTCCACCGCGACCTCGACCGCAGTCAAAGTAACCAGGTCGAGACGCGGATCAGAAACCTCAAAGAGCAGGATATAACCGAGCTTCTCGCGAAGCTGCTCGCCCAGACGGCGGGTTGCCTGCGTTTGCTTCATAGAGCTACCCCCTACTCGGTACGGGCAACCTGGTCGATGCGGTAACCCTCGATCTGGTCGCCGGGCTTGATGTCCTGGAAGTTCTCCAGGCCAATGCCGCCCTCGGAACCACTCTTGAGGCTCTTGGCCTCGTCCTTGTAGTGACGCATCGAGGCGATCTTGCCGTTGAAGACCACGATGCCGTCGCGCACCAGGCGCACGGAATCGGTCGCGGCGATCTCGCCCTCTTCGACGCGGACACCGGCGGCGATACCGACTTTGGGCACCTTGAAGGTGTCCAGGACGGTCGCGGTACCCGTGGCGACCTCGACCTCGGTGGGCTTGAGCATGCCGATACGGGCGGCGTCGAGCTCCTCGAGGCACTTATAGATGACGTCGTAGCAACGGATCTCGACGCCCTCGCGCTCGGCAGCGGAGCGGGCCTTACCGTCGGGACGGACGCCAAAGCCGATGATGATGGCGTTGGAGGCGTCGGCCAGGACGACGTCGGTCTCGTTGATGGCGCCAACGGCGGAGTGGATCGTGTTGATGCGAACCTCGGACTGATCCATCTTGTCGAGCGAGTCCTGAAGGGCCTCGATGGAACCCTGGACGTCGGCCTTGATGATCAGGTTGAGCTCCTTGACCTCGGCGTCGGCAATGGTCTCGAAGAGGTTCTCGAGCGTGACGTGCTTGACGCGGCTCTGCTCCTCGATACGGGCCTTCAGCGAACGCTCGTCGGCCAGCGCACGTGCCTCGCGCTCGTCCTCGAACACGCGGAACTCGTCACCGGCGTTGGGCACGGACTGCAGGCCCAGAATCTCGACGGCGTCGGAGGGACCGGCCTCGGTGACGGCGCGGCCCTTGGGGTCGAGCATGGCGCGGACGCGGCCGTAGGTAAGGCCGGCGACCAGCGTATCGCCCACGTGCAGGGTACCGCGGGTCACGAGCACGGTAGCGACCGAGCCGCGGCCCTTGTCGAGCTTGGCCTCGAGGACGTTGCCGGAGGCAAAGGTGTCCGGGTTGGCCTTGAGCTCGAGCACGTCGGCCTGGAGCAGCACGGTCTCCAGAAGTTCGTCGATACCGATCTTCTGCTTAGCCGAGATGTTGACGAACATGTTCTGTCCGCCCCACTCCTCGGGGATGACTCCGTACTCGGTGAGCTCCTGACGCACACGGTCGGGGTTGGCGCCCGGCTTATCGATCTTGTTGACGGCGACGACGATGGGTACGCCGGCGGCCTTGGCGTGGTTGATCGACTCGACGGTCTGGGGCATGACGCCGTCGTCGGCAGCCACGATCAGAATGACGATGTCGGTCACCTTGGCGCCACGGGCACGCATAGCCGTAAAGGTGGCGTGGCCCGGGGTATCGATGAAGGTGATCTTGCGGTCGTTGATCATGACCTGCGAAGCGCCGATGGCCTGCGTAATGCCGCCCGCCTCGCCGGCAGCAACGCCGGTGTGACGGATGGCGTCGAGGAGGCTCGTCTTGCCGTGGTCGACGTGGCCCATGACGGTGACGACCGGGGCACGCGGCTTAAGGTCGGCGGGATCGTCGTAGAACGAGAAGGTGTTCTCCTCCTCGGGGGTGATGATCTTGATCTGACGGCCCAGGTCGTCGGCAACGAGCTCGACGAGGTCGTCGGACATGGACTGCGTCATGGTGAGCGGCGTACCCAGCAGGAACAGGCGCTTGATGATGTCGTTGGCCGGAACGTCGAGCGCCTCGGCAAGCTCCTGGACGGTAACGCCCTGGGAGACCTTGATGGCGTCGAGGTCCTCGGGGTTCACGCCCTGGGCCAGCGCCTCCTCTATCTTGCGCTCCTCCTGAGCCTTGGCAGCCTCGCGCTCGCGCTTCTCCTTGCGCTTCTTGCGGCGACCGGTGGACTCGCGAGAGGCCTCCTCGACGGCAGCACGAGCCTCCTCGAGCACCTTCTCGCGGCTGTACTCCTCGGCCTCGCGAGCCATGCGGCTGTAGTGGTCCTCTTCGTTGTTGTGACCGCCCTTGCGCTTCTTGCCCTTGCCCTGCTTATCGGGGTTGGGGAAGTCCATGCCGGCAGCGACGTTGTTGCTGGCGTTGGTGCGATGGCTGTGCGGACGGCTCTCGGAAGCGTTGCGCTCGGAGTTGTTGTCGGAGGCGTTGCGATCGTTGCGACGGCCACCGCGGCGGTCGTTGTTGCCGCCACGACGGTTACCGCGCTCAGCGGCGCGCTCGGCCTTGGCCTTGTCCTCGGCGTCCTTCTTCTCCTTGAGCACGGTCTCCTGTGCGGCGATCTGGTCGAGCAGCGAACGGAAGCGCGAACCGGAGTCGGAAGCGGGAACGGCGCGGCGCTGAGCCTCGCGGGCAGCCTCCTCCTTCTCGCGGGCAAGGCGCTCCTGCTCGGCCTTCTTCTTGGCCTCGGCCTCGGCACGGGCGGCCTCCTCGGCAGCCTGGGCTGCGGCAAACTGGCGGCGCTCCTCCTCGCGTGCCTTCTCGGCAGCGATGCGCTCGCGCTCGGCCTCGGCGGCGCGTGCGGCCTCCTCGGCGGCAGCTGCCTGCTCCTCGGCCTGCTTGGCGGCCTCGACTTCCTGGGCGCGGGCCTCGATCACCGAGGCGAGCTGCTTGCGGACCATGGCAACGTAGGCGTCCTCCAGGGTGGAGGAAGCGGACTTAGCGGGAATCTTCATATCGGCGAGATGACCCATCAGTTCCTTGGAGGTCATGCCGAACTCTTTGGCCAGGGTGGACACACGGACTTTTGCCATATGACTTCACCTACCCTTTCTGGCACCTTGGGTGCCTAGAGACTGAACGAGCGTGGGAGACGCGCCGGGACCCGCCCGGCGCAACCGCGCGCTAGATCAGGTCCTCCGCATCATCGAAGGCGTCGGTGTCATGGACACCGCAGAAACGGGAGCCGGGACGAGCCTGGTTGCGGCACTGGATGCCGTCCTCGGACACGTACTCGCAGCGGCGGACGTCCTCGTCCCCCTCGTCACCGATCAGGTCGGCGGCGGGCTCCTCGTGAACGGGAACGTTCTTGAGGATGTCGGCGGCAAGCGTCTCGGACTTGATGTCGATGTGCCAGCCGGTCAGGCGCGCGGCGAGGCGGGCGTTCTGGCCCTCCTTGCCGATGGCGAGGGACAGCTGGTCGTCGGGTACGATGACGCCGGCGTAGGCCTTCTCCTCGTCAATGAGGACGCGGGTGACCTTAGCGGGCGACAGGGCGTTAGCGACGTAGACGGCAGGATCGGCATCCCACAGGATGACGTCGACGCGCTCGCCGCGGAGCTCGCCCACGACAGCGCGAACACGGCTGCCCTTGGGGCCGACGCAGGCGCCCACGGGATCTAGACGGTCGTCGAGCGAGTGGACGGCGACCTTGGAGCGCTGGCCGGGCTCGCGGGCGATCGACTTGATCTGGACGGTGCCCTCATAGATCTCGGGCACCTCCTGCTCAAACAGACGACGCATGAGCTCGGGGTGGGTACGGGAGATGACAATCGGCGGACGGCTGTGCTCGCCACGAACCGGCTGCAGGTTGGAGTTGGGGTCGCGAACGTCGATGATCACGGCCTTGATGTGCTGGTTGTGCAGGTAGCGCTCGCCCATCGGACGCTCGTTGCGCTCGTTCTCGTAACGGCGCTGATCGAAGTGCGGCAGCTCGGCCTCGACGCCCTCGCGGATCTTGACGATCGTGAAGTCGGGCGTGGACTGCAGCACGGTACCGCTGATGAGGTCACCGATGCGGCCGGAGAACTCCTCGTAGATCTGCTCGCGGGCGGAGTTACGAACGATGGCGTTGATCTCGGCCTTGGCGTGCTGGGCAGCGATGCGGCTCGTGTTCTTGGGGGTGACGTCGATCTCCTCGAACTCGGTGAAGTTGCCCTCCTCGTCCATGGAATCGTCGATCGGCTCCAGGCGGTAGACGTAGATCTTGCCGGTGGTGCGGTCGATGGTCACCTTGGCGCCCCACTCAAGATGCAGGATCTCGGCATAGCTCTTGGCGAGCGACTGCTCCAGGCGGTCGATCAGGTAGAGCTGGTCGATGTGCTTCTCCTGGCAAAGCTCCATCAGGGCGGACATCATGTCGGATGCTGCCATCTTACTTTCCTTCCTTCGCGGGCTTGAAGTCGTAGGTGGGCTTCAACTTGCACTTTTTAACATCAGAGAAATCAAGAGTGACGAACTCGCCGTCCTCGAGCTCGAGGGTCACGTTCGTCTCGGTGGCGGCGGCAATCTTGCCGGCGTACTTGCGACGGCCCTCGGTGGCGGTGGAGGTGAGCTCGCAGTTCTCGCCCACAAAGCGGGCAAAGTCACTCGGGCGGCGCAGCGGGCGCGCCATACCCGGGCTCGACACCTCGAGCGTATAGCTCGAAGAGATGGGGTCGAGCTCCTCAATCACATCGCCGACCCACTTGGTGTTGGCCGTGACGTCGTTGAGCGACAGGCTCTGACCCTCGGCACCCTCGATACGCACGCGCACGCAGGGGGCCTTGGTGGCACCCACGAGCTCGACGTCGACGATGTCGACATCGTGCTGGGGAGCGACGGCCTCGAGCGCGTCGATGATCGCCTGCTCGGTCTTGGTCTTGACCATTGCGGCACCTCCATCCATACAAAAAAGAAGCGGGGCCGAAACCCCACTTCTTTCAATTACAACTTCATTTGCAAGCAAACTATACCAATAGCTGCGGAAACGTGCAAGCACAGTACGAATCTGCAGGTCAGCGTGCGCACAGCTTCTCCACAAGAATAGGACAATTGACCGAAGACACCTAGGCAGATACATGCAAAACGAGGGACGGCCCACACGGACCGTCCCTCGTTTATTGCATGTCAGCTATGCGCGCAGTGCTTACTTGACCACCAGGTTGACCAGCTTGCCGGGCACGCAGATGGCCTTGACAACCGTCTTGCCCTCGAGCCACTTGGCGACGGCGGCCTCGGCGGCAGCCTGCATATCCTCATTGGAGGCATCGCGGGCAACGTCGACGCGGCCGCGGACCTTGCCGAGCACCTGGACGACGATCTGCACCGTGTCCTCAACGGACTCGGCCAGGTCGAACTCGGGCCAGGCGGCGGTGTAGGCGTTGCCCTCGCAGCCGAGGGCCTCGTGCCACAGCTCGTCGGCCCAGAACGGGCAGATGGGGGCAAGGACGCTCACGATATCCTTAGCCACGCCGTAGCACAGCGCCTTGTCGCGGGCGGTACCCTCGGTGGCATTGAGATAGGCGCTCGCCGCGTTGACGAGCTCCATGACGGCCGAGATCGCGGTGTTGAACTGGCCGCGATCGAAGTCCTCGGTGCACTTGGCGATGGTGCGGTGACGCTCGCGATAGAGCTTCATCGCAAACTCGTCGAGCGCGGACTTGTCGAAGGCCACGTTGGCGTCGCCAGACTGGACGAGCTGCCAAACGATACGCCAGGCGCGCTTGATGAAGCGGTTGGCGCCCTCGACGGCCTTGGGATCCCAGTCGAAGTCCTTCTCGGGCGGGGCGATAAACAGGATCGCCAAACGCATGGTGTCGGCGCCGTAAGGTTCGATGACCGAGCTCGGGGGCACGACATTGCCCTTGGACTTGGACATGGTGTCGCCGTTCTCGTCCTTGACCATGCCCTGGCACAGTAGGTTAGTGAAGGGCTCGTCCACGCTCAGCAGGCCCAAGTCGCGAAGTGCCTTGGTAAAGAAGCGGCTGTAGAGCAGGTGCAGAATGGCGTGCTCGATGCCGCCGATGTAGTTATCGACGGGCATCCAACGGTCGGCGGCCTCGCGGGAGAAGGGCAGCTCGGTGTTGTGCGGGTCGGTATAGCGCAGGTAATACCAGCTGGAGCAGGTAAAGGTGTCCATGGTATCGGTCTCGCGCTTGGCCGGGCGACCGCAGACCGGGCAGGTGGTCTCGTAGAAGTCCTTGCACTCGGCAAGGGTTTCGCCGGCGCCCAGGTCCAGGTTCTCGGGCAGCGTCACCGGCAGCTGATCCTCGGGCACGGGCACGATGCCGCAGTGCTCGCAGTGGATGGCCGGGATGGGGTTGCCCCAATAGCGCTGGCGGGAAATGAGCCAGTCGCGCAGACGGAACTCGACCTTGCGACGACCACAGCCCATGGCCTCGAGGTCGGCCACGATCGCAGCCTCGCCCTCGGAGTGCTTGCCGCCGCGCATGCCGGTGTACTTGCCGGACTGGACGAGCGTGCCCTCGGCAGCGTGAGCGCAATCCCAGTCGACGGTCTCGGCATGGAAGGTATCGATGGTCTCACCGCTGGCCTCGACGGCAGCGCGATCGTCATCGTCCAGGATGATCGGCACGATCGGCAGGTCGTACTTACGGGCGAACTCAAAGTCGCGCTGGTCGCCACAGGGAACGGCCATGACGGCACCGGTACCGTAGTCGGCAACGACATAATCGGCAACCCACACGGGGACCTTCTCGCCGTTCACGGGGTTCACCACGTAGCGGCCGGTAAAAGCGCCGTGCTTCTCGATGGTGCCCTGGGCACGCTCGACGGCAGAGATATGCTTGGAGTCCTCGACGATCTTGGTCACGGCCTCCTCGTACTCCGTGCCCTCGACGAGCTCGTGTAGACGGGCGTACTCGGGAGCCAGGACAAAGAAGGAAACGCCAAAGAGCGTATCGGCACGCGTGGTAAAGACGGTGATCTTGCCCTCATCGCCCTCGATGGGCTCGCCATCCTGGTCGCACAGGGTAAAGTCGACCTCGGCGCCCTCGGAGCGACCGATCCAGTTGGCCTGCATCTGCTTGACGCGCTCGGGCCAGCCGGGGAGCTTCTCCAGGTCGTCGAGCAGCTCCTGAGAGTACTCGGTAATCTTGTAGTACCACTGCTCCAGGTCGCGCTTCTCGGGCTCGGTGCCGCAGCGCCAGCACTTGCCCTCGGTAACCTGCTCGTTGGCCAGAACGGTCTTGCAGGTGGGGCACCAGTTGACCGGGTTCTTCTTACGGTAGACCAGGCCCTTTTCCCACATCTTCTCAAAGATCCACTGGCCCCAGCGGTAGTAGTCGGGGCTGCAGGTCTTGACCATGCGATCCAGATCGTAGGAGAAGCCCATGCGCTTCATCGTGGCGAGCGCCTGGTCCATGTTCTTATACGTCCAGGCGGCAGCCTGTGTGTTGTGCTTGATAGCGGCGTTCTCGGCAGGAAGGCCAAAGGCGTCAAAGCCGATGGGATGCAGCACGTCGTAGCCGCGCATGCGGGCCTGACGGGCCATGGCATCGCCGATGGTATAGTTGCGCGCGTGGCCCATGTGCAGGTCGCCCGACGGATACGGGAACATCTCGAGCACGTACTTCTTGGGCTTGCTGTCGTCGGTGTCAACGGCAAAGAGGTTGGAGTCCTCCCAGGCCTTCATCCACCTGGACTCAATGGCCTGCGCGTCGTAGGCAGGAATCTCGTCCTTATGATCTGTGCAATCGCACATATCAGCTCCTTTAATCTTAGCTGGGGTCGGTCGGCTTAGCTTTATTCGCTACTGAGGACAGTCCTGCGCAAGACGAAGAGCACATTTAGTGCTCTTCTTTGCGTGCGGAACTTGTAGCGAACAAAGCTAAGCCGACCGACCCTAAGGTTAACTTGACTGATGATAGCAAATACGACAAGCGAGATGCCTGCGACTTGCGGGCATCTCGCTTTATCTAAATAACGTGGTTTTGAATCAACCACAAATTGTCACCCGCCCAAGCATGGTCGGGCTTTCCAAGTGCCGCAGATTGCTGTGAAAGAAGAGCGACGCGTACTTTGGTACGCGAGCGACGGTTTGAACGGCAAGGTGCGGTGCTTGGGAAAGCCGCTTAGCGGTAGCTGACGCTCTGCTGGGAATCCTTGACGACTACGTCGTGGGCGCCGCCTTCAACGATTGAGGTCGAGCTCACCAGGGTCAGGCGTGCCTTTTCCTGGAGCTCGGGGATCGAGAGGGCACCGCAGTTGCACATCGTGGACTTGACCTTATAGAGCGTGCCGCCCACGCCGTCCTTGAGGGAACCGGCGTAGGGAACGTAGGAGTCGACGCCCTCGACGAAGCTAAGCTTCGCGGCGCCGCCCAGGTCGTAGCGCTGCCAGTTGCGAGCACGCGCAGAACCCTCGCCCCAGTACTCCTTCATGTACTGACCGTTCACGTTGACGCGCTCGGTCGGGCTCTCGTCAAAGCGGGCGAAGTAACGGCCCAGCATCATAAAGTCTGCACCCATGGCAAGGGCGAGCGTCATGTGGTAATCGTAGACGATGCCGCCATCGGAGCACACGGGCACGTAGACGCCGGTCTCCTCGTAGTACTCGTCGCGAGCGCGGCAGACGTCGATCAGCGCGGTGGCCTGACCACGGCCGATGCCCTTGGTCTCACGGGTGATGCAGATGGAGCCGCCGCCGATACCAACCTTGATGAAGTCGGCACCGCAGTCGGCCAGGAAGCGGAAGCCCTCGGCGTCGACGACGTTGCCGGCACCGACCTTGACGTCCTCGCCGTAGTTGGCGCGGATCCACTCGATGGTGCGCTTCTGCCACTCGCTGAAGCCCTCGGAAGAGTCGATGCACAGGACATCGGCACCGGCCTCGATGAGCAGGGGCACGCGCTCGGCATAGTCGCGGGTGTTGATACCGGCACCGACCATGTAGCGCTTGTCGCCGTCGAGCAGCTCGTTGGGGTTGGTCTTGTGGCTGTCGTAGTCCTTGCGGAAGACGATGCCCATGAGGTGATCGTAGTCGTCGACGATGGGCAGGGCGTTGAGCTTATTGTCCCAGATGACGTCGTTGGCAACCTTAAGGCTGATGTTCTTGTCGCCCACGATGAGCTGCTCACGCGGGGTCATGAACTCGGAGACCTTCGTCTGGTGGTCATCGCGGCTGGGGCGATAGTCACGGCTGGTGACGATGCCCAGGAGCTTACCCTTGGGAGTGCCGTCGTCGGTGACCGGCATGGTGGAGTGGCCGGTCTTCTCCTTGAGCTCGATGACCTGCTCCATGGTCATGTCAGGGGTCAGCGTGGAATCGGACTGAACGAAACCGGCCTTGTGATCCTTGACGGCCTTGACCATGGCGGCCTCGGACTCGGCGCTCTGGGAACCGTAAATGAAGGACAGGCCGCCCTCGGTAGCGAGCGCGACACCCATGTCGACGCCCGAGACGGACTGCATGATGGCGGAAACCATGGGGATGTTCAAGGTGATTGCCGGCTTCTCACCGCGCTTAAAGCGGGTTAGCGGCGTCTTAAGAGAGACGTTGTTGGGGATGCACTGCGAGGACGAGTAACCAGGGACCAGCAGATACTCCGAAAACGTGTGGGACTCACCGGGAAAGAACGTAGCCATGTTTCTCCTTTTTCCATGCGACCGGTCGGCTGCAGGCCTCGTAGGACCCAGCCCAACCTTGGGCGCCCAATACTGGGGAAGTATCTTAACGCACTTTGACTGCTACAATGCATGATTTAAGAAGAGCACACGAGGGTTTGACGCAGGCTTTGCGTTTGCCCAGCAAACACTTTAGCGGGGAGACGTGGAGCACATGGAGTACAAGACGACGGCAAAGTTGGTCATTCAAGCGTGCGACAAGGATCTGCCGGGCGTGTTCGGCCACGGCTGCGTCTTGCTGCTGCAGGGCATCGCCCGCGAGCACTCGCTCAACCGCGCCGCCAAGAGCATGGGCATGGCATACTCCAAAGCCTGGCGCATTGTGAACGAGGCCGAAGGACAGCTGGGCTGCAAGCTCATCGAGCGCGACGGCGCCCGCGGGTCCAGCCTCACCCCCGCCGGCGAGCGAGCCATAGCGGTCTACGAGGAGCTGCAGGCCGACATCAACCAAGTAATTGCCGCAAAGGCCAACGACCTCATCGCCAGCATAAAAGAATAGCCAATTTAGGACGGGGCCTTATAGCCACACAACCCCTTCTCATAAGTTGCGGTGAAATAGGGACTGTTTATGCGGTTAAAGCCGTAAATCAATCCCTATTTCACCGCAACTTATGAAGTCGAGGATGATTTAGCTAGTTGCGGAGGGCATTATCTAGGGTGGCGGCTACCGTCAGGGGGTCGTCGGTACCAGCGAAGAGGCGGATGGTGCTCCCCTGCTTGCCGCGTGGGGCCGAAAGGCGCGTCGTTGCGCCGCCGGCGGGCGATGTGCGGAACTCACCCGGCAAAGCATCGAACAGCTTGCCCGCGCTACGCTCGATAAGGTCAAATTCAACTGCCGGGCCAAAGCCGTGCTCGAGGATTCCCGTTGCAACCGCATGGTCGGGATGCGAGCTCAGACCGGGATAGCGCACGTCACGCACCATCTCATTCGCAGCCAAGTACTCGGCCAGCGCACGGGCGCGGTCGAAGTGTGCCTGCATACGGGCATCGAGCGAGTTCAGCCCGCGCTCAAGCACGTCAGCCTCCTCGACAGACAGATCGAGTGCCGGCGCATCACAACCCACTAACAACGCATGTACGCACTCAGCCGCGGCATCCACACGATGGCGCTTGAGCTGCGAGCGCGCAACCGAAGCGGCAACCAACTTGCGCGGAGTCTTACCGGCGCACACGCGGTCGAGTGCCTCAAGCGACAGCGCAGCACCCAGCCGCAGCGGATCGCAGCCAAAAGCCGACGCCACGGTGTTGTCCACAACCAGCAGCGCATGAGCCTCACGCGCCGCGCAGCCTAACGTACGAAGATCGGGTACGCGCAGACCAAACCCACCGATGGAGTTGACAAACCACCACAGGTGCGACCCCTCAGCATCAAGCGAAGCATCAAAACCCTTGGACGCTGCAGCAAACGCATCAGCAGACGATGAGCCCACCAGCGCGACATCGCAGCAATCAAAGCCGCTCGCAAACGCATCAGCAAAGTCGTCCGCAAAAGCCACCAGGCGGTCACCGGGACGCACAATCCCCAGCCGCGACAGCGCTGCCGGCACATGCGGGGCCGCAAGCAACCGCGCCTCACGTGCGCCGGTCCTCAAACCCCAGGCCTCTTCTAGCTGTTGTACGCCCATACGGCAACCTCCTTTCATTAACAAAAACCCACGATGCGGGTGTTCCCCGCATCGTGGGCAACGGCTGCAGTATAGCGCCGATATGCGACGAATCGCCTAGATGTTGAGCGTGTGATAGTTCACGCTCGCACCCGGAGCGTCAACGGTCACGCCATAGGCCTCGGGATAGATGCGCGTCGAAAACACGAGCGCGCCATCGTTCACAAACACCTCGACCGACGAGACATCACCGACAATGCGCACGTTGCGCACCTCGTCGACGGGCTCCCAGCGCACGGTACGACCGCAGCCGGCAGAAGCGCGACCTTCATCGGTATATCGCATCTCAAAGCGCGCGGGAAGCTCGCCCTCGGCGGGCACAAACACCAGTTTCAGCTCGCCATCTACGGTCGCGGCAAACGCGCCGTCGACACCGTCGACAACAACATCAAAGCAGGTATCGCCGGCAACCTCCAACGAGCCCGCCCCCACACGCACCGAGGCATAATGGTGCTCAATCTCGCGCGCCGGCTGTTGCAGCACCACGCCGCCAGCACCGGCTGTAAGCTCACGCGGCACCGTCATACAGTGCTGCCAGCCGCACGCCACGGTGGGCGCGTTGCCATAGGTCGGCTCATCGGGCATGCCCATCCAGCCGATCAGAATGTGGCGACCGTCCTCGGCCGTGAACTCCTGCGGAGCATAGAAGTCAAAACCGGCGTCCCACAGGCGAAACTCGCCCAGCTCATAAGCGTCATTGCCACCCGTAATGTCGCCCGTTACAGGCATGTAGCCCGCTGCATACACGTTACCGCGGTCCCAACGACCGCCCTCGAGCCCCTGGGGAGAGAAGGACAGGAACTTCGCCGGTACACCGCCATCCGCCTCAAGCTCAAGGTATCCCGGGCACTCCCACATAAAGCCAAAACGCTCGGGCGTAGACACGCGGCTCTCGAGCTCCCAACTCAGCATATCGGCCGAGCCATACACCAGGATCTCGCCCACATCGCGCCCGGCACCCTCGCCGTGCATGGCGCAAAATCGACTATCGACATGCGGCCCATCCACGCGACGACGCGCGCCCAGCACCATGTGGTAACGCCCATTATCATCGCGCCACACCTTGGGATCGCGCACATGGCAGGTCAAATCCTCGGGATAATCCTCGGACGCCAGCACCACACGCTTTTGGCTGAACTCCCGACCGGCAAGGCCATCAACGCTCTCGACATAAACAGTATCGGCGCGGCGGCCGGTATTGACGTAGTCGTACGTGCCGTCTGCATCGGAGAGTTTAACGTTGCCTGTGTACAGTACGCGAATGCGGCCGTCCTCGGCAAGCGCGGAGCCCGAATACACGCCATGGCAATCGAACGGCTCGTCGGGCAGCAGCGGGGCGCCAACGTAGTCCCACGTCATAAGATCGCGGCTTGTGGCATGGCCCCACATCTTGACGCCACCCTCGACATCAAACGGCGCATACTGAAAATAGGCATGGAACACGCCGCCCGCTTGGCAAAGACCATTGGGGTCGTTGAGCCAGCCCGCCGGCGGCATAATATGGAAGCGCTGGCCATATGCGCCATGACCGCACTCAGAGGCGGCGGTGTCAACAGCGGCAACCAGCTTTGCAAGGTCGCGGCCAAGTGCATTAGACATATCAAAGTCCTAACGGATCGAAAGTTACAAGGCGCCAGAGATCGACACCAGATACGGGAAACGCCCGCGAGCATACAACCCGCGGGCGCCCCTCAATCAAAAGCTCTTAGGCCTGCTCGGAAGCCTTGGGCTCGTCCTTGTACAGGACAAACGAGACGGCAAAGGAAACCAGCGCGGCGACCGCAAACATGATCGCGTACTGCACGGGCTGGGCCAGGCACAGCAGGATACCGAAAATACCGGTAACACCCGTGCCGGAGGCAGCCAACGAGGTGAGCGCGCAGACCAAGGCACCGCAACCGCCGCCGATGCAACCGGCGATGAAGGGCTTAAAGAAGCGCAGGTTCACACCAAAGATGGCAGGCTCGGTAATGCCCATGAAGGCGGACAGAGCCGAAGGAAGCGCCAGGCCCTTGATCTTGGCATCGCGGGTCTTAAAGGCAACGGCGAGCGCGGCGCCACCCTGGGCGATATTGGCAGCGCTAGCGATGGGCAGCCAGTAAGTCACGCCGTACTGGGCGAGCTGGCCCAGGTCGATGGCGGTGTACATCTGGTGGATACCGGTAACGACCGTGGGGGCATAGAACAGGCCGACGATAAAGGAACCGATGCCGAAGGGCAGGGTCAGCAGGGCCTGGATCAGACCGAGGATGGCGTTCTCGGCCCACACGAAGATGGGGCCGACGGCAACGAGCGTCACGAGCACGGTCACGAACACCGAGACGAGCGGGGTCACAAAGAGGTCAAACATCTCGGGGACAACCTTGTGGAGGCGCTTCTCGAGGAAGGCCAGAATGGCGCAGGCGATGACGATCGGGATCACATGGCCCTGATAACCGACCCACTCAAAGCTGTACACGCCGGGAATGACAGTGACCATGGTCTGCACGCCCTCGGAGGCAACCGTATAGGCGCTCTGCAGCGAGGAGTTGATAAACGCACCGCCGACGACGGCGCCCAGATATGGGTTGGCGCCAAAGGCCTTAGCGGCGGAGTAACCGATCAGGATCTGCAGAATGCCAAAGGACGTTCCCGAGACCAGGTCGGCGATCTTGTAGATAAAGTTATTGGTGTCGAGCGCGATAAAGCCGTTGGAGGCCATAAAGTTGAGGGCGCTCATAATGCCCAGGAGCAGGCCCGAAGCCACGATGGCGGGGATGATGGGGACAAAGACGTCGCCGAGCACCTTAATGGCACGCATAAAGATGTTCTGCTGCTGCGCCGCGGCCTCCTTGACCTCGGCCTTGGTAGCAGCTTCGACGCCACTGAGCGCGATGAACTCCTCGTAGACCTTGTTGACGGTGCCGGTGCCAAAAATAATCTGCAGCTGGCCCTGGGCCTCAAAGACGCCCTTGGCGCCGTCGATATTCTCGAGGGCTTCCTTGTCGACCTTGGCGTTATCGGCAATCACCAGGCGCAGACGCGTGGCGCAGTGTGCGGCCGAAACAACGTTGCCGGCGCCACCGACGTTGTCGAGCACCTCTTGGGCTGATTTGCGGTAGTCCATAACTTCCCTTTCCTCCAACGGGCGCATGTGCACCCGGCCATCTTTGACACATACACTGTAATCGTTTTCAGTTTCATATGTCTGTAATCGTTTTCACAGTAGGGTGAACGGTAGGAAAAAGCCGGCGAATGGTAGTTTTGAGACAAAAACTGGGGACTCAAAGGCAGGCAGACGCGTCCAAGGACTAGACATTCATGAGCTGATGTCCAAGTTTGAGCGTCCGCAGGCCGCTCTCCCCCTCCTCGCCATCGAGCGCGTTGAGCAACATATTGGTCGCCTCGACGCCGCTGGTCAGGTAGCCGTAATGCACGGTGGGAATGCCGCCCGTCAGCGCGCGCAAAAACGCGTTGTCGCCAAAACCGCTCACGCGACGCACGCCCTCGCCCACGCCGCGCAGCTCGTCAAAAGCGCGCAGGGCGCCGGCCGCCATAGTGTCGGTCGCGCACGCGATAAACGAAACATCGGGATCGACGGAGAGCAGTTCGCGCGCAGCGCGATAGCCCGAGTCGAGCGTAAACGAGCCCAGGCGAATCAAGGCGGAATCGAGCGGGTTGCCCGCAGCGCGCAGGCCGGCCTCAAAACCGCGACGGCGGTCATAACCGGCCGCGCGGTCCTCTTCGGAAACTCCAATGTAGGCGATCTTGCCGTCCACGCGACCCGCAAGCGCACGGCCCAGCTCAAAGGCAGCCTCGTAATCGTCGTGATAGACACACGCCGCGCCCTCGACATGTTGGCCGATCAACACAATGGGCACACGGCACGACTCAATCGCGCGACGGTGCTCGTCGGTGATCATAGTTGCCACCAGAACAATGCCGTCAACCGGGTGGTTTTGGAATAAATCGAGGTATTCGAGCTCACGATCGGCCGCGTTGTCGGTGTTGGCAAGCAGCATCTGGTAGCCACGGCGACCGAGCACCTGACCAATGCCGGCGGTAATGCGGCTCACGGATTCCGAGTTGATCTTAGGTACGATGACGCCGATGAGCTTGGTGGAACCGGTGCGCAGCGCACGAGCCTGGCTGGATCGCACGTATCCGGTCAGCTCGATTGCCTGCTTAATGCGCTCGGCCTTATCCGCCGAGATATACCCACCGTTGAGGTAGCGCGAGACGGCGGCGCTCGAAACGCCGGCCAGCTCGGCCACATCTTTCATCTTTACCACGAGCACCCCCGTCGTTGAAATCGCTTTCACCATGATACCCGTGACGGCGCTTCGGATAAATCAATATCACCCAGGTCGAGCAAACGTCAGCGAGCGGGCAGCTGCCGTGGCGAGGTGCCACGAAAGAGGAGCGAAGCGTACTTTATGTACGCGAGCGATGGCTTGAGCGGCAGATCGCCCGCGCAGATGCCCGCGCAGCGTCGAGCGGTCCGGCGTTTGTTAAAACGCCGGAACATAGTTAGCCGTGATATTCGCCGTTGTATTGGATCAACGTCAGGTCTTCAACGCCGTCAAGCGCACGGATGGCGTCCGCATAGGGCATGTCAACGCCGTCCGAGAACACCTCGACGGCCATCTCGACCTTGTCGCCGCGCATGGTCTTGGACTTGACGGTGAACTTGGTACGCCCAAACGCGCGCACGATATCGTCGCCGGTGGTCTGACCCGTGTAGTGGATGACCATCATGTACACGCGCGCCTTGTCCTGGTGGCTCGCAAAGCCGGCGATCATCACCACGATTACCACCGCCGTGAGCGCCACGAGCGCATACATGCCGGCGCCGGCCGTAATGCCCGTGGTAATGGACCAAAACAGATACAGCAGGTCGAGCGGGTCCTTGACCGCCGTACGGTAGCGGACGATGGACAGAGCACCGACCATACCGAGCGAGATGACCACGTTGGTCGAGATCGCGAGCGTGACCATACAGGTAAGCACGCACATGCCTACAAGCGTAACGGCAAAGCTGCGCGAATACACCACGCCGGTAAAAAAGCGCTTGTACACGTAATAGATCAGGATGCCCATGGCGAGCGCCACGAGCAGCGACAGACCGATCTTGGCAGGGTCGACCTGGCCAAACGCCTCCAAGACGGAGTTCTTAAAAAAGTCCCTGGTGCTCATGGTCTAAATATCCCCTCGGTTCTCAAAATCCGATTCCCAGTAATTAAATCCGCGCAGGTAGGCGGTCTTGTCGTAACACAGGCAGTACTTGGAGACCGCAGTAAGCTCGGCTGCGCCCGGCGGCACCATATCGCGCACGAGCTGCGGGCAAAACTCCGTAAACTTGACCTCCATCACCAGCTTGCCGGGTTCCAGGACCGGCAGCGCGGGTAGCGTCGCGTCAAAGATATCGAAGCTTCCCACCGCGGCACGCACGTTCATGTCAAACGTAATGCGCACGGTGCCCTCGTCCATCACCCACGGCTCGCGCTCATAGTCCACGATGGTCCTCGGGCGCATCACATTGCAGATGCACTCAATGTAGAACTCGCGACAGAGCGGATAGGGGCTCCTCAGCAAAAAGTCGTAGTCGCCAGCCAGAATCTGCTCAAACTCGCCGCGCGTAAGTGGCGCGTCCTCCTTATAGATCCAGCTGCCGTACTTCTTTTTGCGCTCGAGCTTAATCACCTTGTCGCCGCCGTTATAGATGCGCACACGATACTTTTTGCGCATGAGAATGCCGGCATCTTTTTCCTCGTAGGCCGAGTTGCAGTAGTCGTCAAAGTACAGGCTGCGAATGGTGTAACCGCCCGCCTGCGCATGTTTGTCCAGCTTAAACACCGGCGCCATGCGACAGGCAAGCGCAGCGTGCTCGCCCTCGTTAATGAGATATTTGAGCTCGTGGCGGTAACGCTCCTGCGTGGTACGCGCGGGAGGTGCCGTCAAGCGCTCAAGCAACGCGCTAGCCCTCCTCATACGTGTCCTCCACGACCTTACCGCCGTCTTGCACGTAAAAACACTTCATGCCGTAGTGCTTACCGTCGTCGGTCACATAGTAGTCAAACGCATCTTGCGTATAGCCGTCGGAGTTGGTGGCACGCACGCGCACAAAATACTGGCCGGCATCGGGCGCATCGCAGGTAACCTCAGGCAGCAGCACGTCCTCGGCCTTAAATAGCACGTCCTTGATGGCATAGTCGCACGCAAGCTCCACGGTGTAGCGAATGTCGCGCGCCTCAAAGTCGTAGGACGCATCCCAGTTAATACGCAGCTTACCGTTATCGATCTGCGGCACGCCGATGTAGAACGGCATGGGCTTTTTAAAACTCTCGCGAAAGCTCTTGTAGTTCTCCTCGATCTCGGAGGGAATCGCCGCGGCGATCTGCTCGTATTGGTCCTTGGTGACAGGCAGATGGTCGATATCGGGCGAAGCAAAGACCAGGGATTCAGTAACCTCGCGGTAGTGCTTGATCATCTTGCTCAGGCGTGCCTCGGTCATATACGAGCGCAGGTCCTTGACGGCGCGGTCGAGATCGCTGCGGAACGATTTGCTGCGCAGCGCACGATTGAACAGTACGTTGCCCCAGTAGTTGCTTGCGCCGCGCTCCCAGCTCGCGTAGTCCGAAAACCCGGTAAGAGAAAGCTCCAGCTTACGCAGCATGCCGTCGTTATCCCAATCTAAAAAGTACCAGGTATTTGAATTGAGTGGGCTGTACAGATAGCAGTTACGGTTCTGCGTATCGCAGTTGCCCGTCAGGATCTGAAACGCCAGCCAATAGACCAGATTTTCGGTATCAAAGTAGGTGCCGAGCACGTCGTCGATCTTTTGCGATTCGTCGTTGAGCGCATCGAGCATCTCGATGAGCTTGGTGTGGTCCGAATCGCCCTTAATCTCGAGCATGCCCTCAAAGTTTGCCTGGTTGTAGCCGGGATCATCGGCAAGCTTAATGGTGTCCTTGTAGCGATGGAAATCGAAGCTGTTCACCTTGTACAGATGCCCGCTCTTATCCAAGCCGTGCGCCTTAAGCGCCGTTTTGTTGAGCTGCTCCACCTGCGTAAACAGGCCGTAGTCCTCAAAGGTGTCGTTGGACTTTTCGGTCTGGTCGCACACCCACAGATGCACAAACTGCGTGCGCAGGCCCATCATCTGGGGAATCCCACGGATAAGGTCGTAGGCCATCTTGTTGCGAAAACGCATACCCTCGCCCATGTGCTTGTTGAGCGCAATCGCGCGCTGTTGGCGCCAGGTACCCTTGCCCTTTTTGAGCTCCACCTTGTAATTCTTTTGCGAGTTGTTGCTCGATGTCTGACCGCGCACCTGCACGGTGGCATTGGGCGCTTCCTCGCCATAGCCAACCTCGCCGGCCACCGGGCCGTCTTCGTCGCCCGGCTGCAGCAGGCCCATAACCTGATAGCGCGTCACGCCCATATCGGCATAGTCATACACCGAGTACGTGTTGATCTCAGCCCAGCTGTGGTCGGTGTTCTCAGAGCTGTTGCCGCGTGAGACCGTCAAGTACATGGTCACAATACCCGAGTCATCGTAGACCTCGTACAGCTCGTCTTTATCGCGTAGGTGCTTGGTACCGTCCGAGGACTCGGCCTTTTTAATCTTGTCCTGCATTTTTACCTTTTTAGTCGAGGATTCGTCCTGAGACGAACAGCCCGTAAGCAACAGCGCGCCGGCAGCCGCCTCGATCAGGCAGCGGCGAGACATCAACTTATCGATCATCAGAACCTCCCCAATGTTTTTGGTACAGGCGAACCACCATACGTTCAAACGCACTGCGCGGCTCACCGCCCGCGCGCTTGTCCTCGTAGCATTGCTCAACACGGTCGAGCACCCGGCCAAGTTCGGTAAACCAGCCCGTCTTGTCGGTCGCCACAATGGGCTGCTGGCTCAGGATACGATACGGCAAGTTGGCGGTATAGGTATCGAGCCGCAGCAGCGCCACGATAAAAAACACCGCCGCACCCAACAAAAAGCCAAAGCCGTAAAACTGCTGCGGCAAAAGCAACGACACGGCGGTCGCCAGCCCGGCAACGCCCGCAAACAGCCCCGAGGCCAGCACGGCTCCCTTGTAGTCGGTAAAGTACAGCAAGATAAGCATCACCGTATTGCCCACGGCATACAGGCCATAGCCCACGCACAGCGTGCGAAAATACCCGTGCATAAGGTTGTTAAAGCCCAACGGTAAGGCCGACAGCACCGTGGTCTCGAGCGAGATGACCGCCGCGGTCACAAACAACTGTTTGAGCGCGCAAAAGCGCAGTTCACTGTTGAGCGTGGAGAGCATCTCCTCCTCGGCCACCACAATGTCGCCCACCACACCGCCGTCGTTGAACAGGCTGTAGTAGTCGCGGTAGCGCGGATAGAAGTTGACCTCGACCGAAACCACGAAGTTGACGGTCGTGACCAGGATCGTCAAAAACGCGATGAGCGCCGGCACATCGTAGTAGGGCGCACCATAAAAGAAGCCCTTGACCTGCACGCCAATGGGACCAGACCAAATAATTACCAGGTGCGCAAAGAGCCCCAGGTTGGTTAACAGGCCCGTGAGCGCCAGCGGCATAAACTGATCGAGCCACTGCAAAAAGGGCCAGGGGCTGCGGTCGCTCTGAGGAAAATACCGGTACAGCAGTACCACGTCCCAGGCGAGCATGACGCCGTAGCCCAGAGCAATTGACGCCAACAGGCCCTCGACCGGCGGCAGCCCCAGCGCCAGCGCGGCCAGGGCGCACAGGCACGCCACGCCAATGGCGGCCGCAAAGCTGCACAGGATGCCGCGGTAATCCTTGATGGCCGTGAGGTAACTCATGCCGTTCCAGTTAACGATCATAATGTTGAACAGCCACAGGCACAGCAGCCCCTGCAGCAGCGTGGCGCCCGAGAACAGCAAAAAGACGCCGTAGAGCACCGTGCCCGCAACGAGCATGACAGCATTGGAGCCCCAAAACGAAGGCAGAATCTCGTCCTCGCGCTCGGCAAACAGCATATCGGCCAAAAAGCGCGTGACCGGCATAGAGAAAAAACTCGTGAGCGTGAGCGACGCCAGCAGCGTATAGGTCACCATGCACACCAGCAGATCTTGGTTGGCACGGCCCACACCCCACAGACCGCACAGCACCAAGATACCCACCTGCAGCAGCACGCCCAGCAGCATGGGGCCCGTGCACACAATGCCAGCGTAGCCATAGGCGCGCATCGTGGCAAACAGACCCTTGCGCCTAAACAGGCGCTTGAGCTCAAAACCGATTCCGGCCACCGGCTACTCCCCCTCTCTGGGCAGGTCAAACGCTTGCGCCGTCTCGTCGTACAGCGCGCGATAGTTGGCGAGCATCTGCTCGTGCAAGAAGTACGTGGCAACGCGACGCTGGCCGCGCTCCCCCATTTCAATGCGACGAGCGCGGCTTGTGCACATGCGCTCCATGGCATCGGCCAGGCCCTTGCGATACATAGGCGGGCATACAAACCCGGCAACGCCAAAGTCATCGCCCGGTGCGCCCTCCAGCAGCTCGCGGCAGCAGCCCACCTCGGTCGTCACGCAGGGACGGCGCGCTGCAAGCGACTCCAGCACGCTGAGCGGCTGGCCCTCAGAGATGCTCGTCAAAATGGTAAAATCGAGCTTTTCCATGTACTCGACCACGTTCACGCGACCGGTAAAGATCAGGTCGCGCACGCCCAGGGTATCGACCAGCGCGTGGCACTCGGCGCCGTACTCTTCGTCGTCCACGCCGCCCATGATGTGCAGGCGCACCTTGGGCAGGCGCTCGTGCAGCTCAAAGAAGGCATAGATCATGGTCTTGACGTCCTTGATGGGCGCCAGGCGCACCACCGCGCCAATGTCCACCCAGCCGTCATCGGGCTTTAAGGGAATGTCCTTAAAGCGGTCGAACTGGATGCCGTTGGGGATGACCAGGCATTTGTCCGCATCGCAGCCCATATCGATCTGCGTCTTGCGGGCGTTATGGAACAAACTGGTCACGCGGAAGGCACGGCGGTAGATCTCCTCCGAAAGCAGGTAGAAAAAGCGAATCCAGCGGTCCTTAAACGACGGCACCACCCAGTCGGCGCGAATGATCTCTTCCTCACGCTCGCGGGTGTAGATGCCGTGCTCGGTCAGCAGTACCGGCGCATGGGAAACGCTCGAGCCCAGGCAGGCGAGCAGACCACCGTAGCCGGTCGAGATAGCGTGGTACACATCGGCCACCGGCACCTCGCTGCCCAGCAGGTAGAGCACTGGCAGCAGCATAGAGCGCATGGTGTGGAATGCGTCGGCAAAGGGCGTGTAGGGGTACTCGGTCAGACACACGTCGCGGAAGATGTCCATAAACGTTCGGCTCTGTAAAAACGAGAGCGGATGCACACGACGGCGCTGGAAGATATCGAACAGCATGTCCCAGTCCGGATTGGAGAGCGACACCAGCCGGCGTAGCGCCTCGCGCTCGCGGTCGTTAAAACTGGCTTCGTGCTGCTCGCCCGAAAGCCGCAGGGCATCGTCCAGAAACACCTCGTGCACCTCGACCACGTTGCAGGGCAGCTCGTAGACAAACTTGCCGCGGTCGGCAGCATGTGCGCCGATCACCCACAACACAAACTCATGCTCGGGCATGGCCTGGATATAGCCATGCATCCAGGTAGATACGCCGCCGTGCACATAGGGGTAGCAACCCTCGAGTACCAAGCAGATTCTCATTTGTCGCCACCCTCCATGCGCTCGATCGTCAGGGTCTTATCATTTGCCTTGAGCAGATACAGATTGCCCGTAAGGTGCGTCAGTTCGCCACCCGTCACCGCACCCGGCTCGCCATTATTGGTACGGAACATGAGCCAAGCCTCGTCGTGGAAATTGCCCAGGCTAAGCGTCCAGGCATCCGCGCTGGTATCCACGCCCACCGTCACCGACGAAAAGCGCTGGATGGCACCGGAGCACTCCGACGCCGTCTGGTGCCGCAGGTCGGGTGCGGATTTGGTAAGCCACTCCAGGTAGTCGACCAGGCCGCCCTTGTAGACCTCCCAGCCCTCCTTGGCACCACGATCGGGATCGAGCAAGTCGTCCGGGTGCATAAAATGCGTACTCACGTAGTGCATGTTGAGTTCGGACACGGCTGCCAGACGCATATAGGAATCGTCGACCATGCCGCCCGAAACAATACGTGGCTGCTCCACAATGCCATCGCTCGCCACGCCAAACTCCTGCACGTACGGCAGGTCGGTGCCATCCTCAAAATACGTACTGGCAATAGTCTTAATGCGCGGAACGTCGGTGCCGATGAGCTTGCGCGCTCGGGCCGAAAGGATATTCGACGGCGGCACGTAAACCGAGCCATGAGCGTTGGGCAGGACCTCGTCCTGAAACGCGATTAGTTCGTTGAGCGAAGCGACAAGCGTTTCTTTGTTCTTCCAGGTCTTGTAGTCATACAGCGTGCAGTAGTCGGTGTCCCAGAGTGCCAGAGGCTGATGGTTGTAGCCGTGAAAGCCCAGCTCTCCGCCCATCTGCAGCAGCATGCCGCCAAAGTAGCGAAACTGCGTGGTATCGGCCTGGCGCGCAGGCTCGGTCTGGTTGACCGCGTCCTCGTAGTTTTCGATCATCACGCCGGTATAGCGAATGCCGTATTTTTGCGCAAGCTTTTGCAGATCGGGCCACCAGACCTTGGTGTAAAAATCCGCAATGGAAAGGCCGTAGTCACGCTTGATATAAGTACCGTCGCCCGAGGGCACGGGGCTAGGAAAGTCGTCCAAATAGAACACGGCGCTGTTGATGACCGGATAGGCCGTGGCATCACCCAGCAGGCTGATCGCCGCGGCGTAAAAACCGCGCATGACCTTGTCGTAGATGCCAATGTTGCACACCACGGTGTGACCACTGCCGCAATCGTTAGACCAAATGAGCGGCGTGCCCGCATCGCCGGTCTTAGCCCACACGTGCGCCGTCTCGCGCAATGAAACCGAGAGCGAAGAATCGAAGGGATCCGAGAACTCGTAGCGCTCTCCCCCGCCCAGCATAAAGTCCTCGCTCGGCACAATGCTTTCGGCTGTCGCATAGTCATATCCGGCCGATTCGATCCCAAACTTGGAAGCAATAGCCTGCAGGCAGTTCGAGTTATCTGGCGTCATGCCCAGCATGAGTGAGCCGCCCGCACTCACCCAACTCATCAGATCGGTCAGATGCGTACCCAGTCCGTCAAGCGAGGGCATAAGCACAATCACGCGATCAAACGACGTGAGCGATGGGATCGCGTCCGCACCGTCGGTGGCAATATCAACATCGCGATGGGCAATCTTCATGTCCAGCAAAATCTGGTCGAACTGGTCTTTAACATCGTCGACGCTATCTTGGTCCGAGTCGGTAATGACCAGGCACGTGGGCTTTTGGCCAAAGATTGCCGAGGAGGCCGGCACTGCATCGTTGGCGGCAAGCATCCCCAGCTTATGCTGGCCCGCACTGTACTGCACGCCGGCACGCTCCACCAGCAGCACGGCGGCCATGGCAATAAAGACCGCCCACACCACGAGGAGTCCCATCCAACGAAAGCGCCCTGCACGGTCGCGGATATGTTGCGCCACGCTCATCTGGCCTCCTCCCCGTCGCGCCAAAACGCCAACTTTTCGCGGTTGTCGGCGCTCAAATATACATGTTGCTTGTCAATCGCATCGATCACACGGTGAACCTCGTCACCGTTGCGGCGCATCACGGCCAGGCGCAGGCAAAGCATCCAAACCTCCTGCTCCTCGGGCACGTCGAGCACCAGCTGGTCGGTCACGGCCTGCGCCTCGTCGATCTGTCCGACATCGGCCAGCGCCGTCGCGTATCGAATGCGCAGCTCAAAGGTGTCCTCGCGCTCGCAGCGACGCGCAAGCAGGCGCGCGTACTGTTGGCGCTGAATCTGAGCCACGCGCCCCTCAGCCAAGCCCGAGCCCAAGTATTCACCAAGAAAATCGCAGTATTCGTTGAGGTTTTGCGCGCTCGGGTCTGTCTTAAAGGCACGCCCCAGCTGCTGCAGTTTAAGGTCGGACTCCTTGGAGATCTGCGCCACCGCCGTCGCGGCATAGTGCGCCACCTCAACGTCGTCGTTAAGCTTAGCCGCCTGCAGCTGCGCCAGGTACGCGTCGGGTTCCTCGGTGAGCATGGAGAGCATTAGGCGGCGCCGGTATGCCGGGTCGTTGACGATGAGCGCCTCCTCGAGCGGGACCACGCCCGCATCGGCGTCACGGTCGTGCACCAGGACGCTGCGATGCAGGTCGTCGTTAAAGCGCAGCGACTCCAGCGCAGACTCTTTCAGCCCCTCGCCAAACACCGCGCTGCGGACCGATAGCAGAACCACCAGCAACGGGCCCCACAGCGGCACCAGCACTATCACAGCCAGCATGTGCCCGCGCACCGGCAGTAGGCCCAGCTTCATAAGCGTCCACAGCATCAGACAAACCAGCGCATGAATCAGCAGCAAGACGGCAGCAACGACAAGCGAGATCAAGCGGCACCCCCCTCACCGTCACCGGTATAAGAGATGTGCTGCAGCAGCGCCACGATGTCCTCGCCGTCGACGGGCTCCACCGCAATCTGCTTTGCGCTCAGGCGCTCGCGGATAATGGGCAGATCGCACGCCTTTGCCTGGCGCATAAGTAGGTAGAGCACGTCGCCGTCGACCAAGCCCGCCGCGTCGCTCTCGCGGATTGCCGACCCAATTGCGCCCACCAGCTCGCCGACAGGCTCCATGCCCGGTACCACGCGCAGGAGCAAATAACTCCCCATCTTGCTATCTGCGAGCGCTTGCTCCGCCGCGAGCTCTTGGCCAAAGGCAGCCTGCTTGAGCACGCAAGTGCCGTCAACGCAGCGTTTATCCTGCGCCACCGCCTCATAGTCAAAAGCACGGCCCAGCGCGCTTTCGACCAGCCCGCACAAAATGCGGAACAGGTTTTGATAATAGAGGGTCATTTGGTTTTCGGCCGCACTACGCACAAAGATCAACACGGCGGGTGCCCCGTCGCGCTCGATCGTGTATCCAAACATGGGAAGTCCCGGCGTCAGCTCGCGGTTCACCCACAGGTTCGAACGATCCCCGTCGCCCAAAAGAGGTGCAAGCTGCTCAAGCGTGAGCGAGCGTGCGGCATCTTCGGCAATCGCGGGACTTGCTGCCACCAGGCGTGCAAATGCCCCGCCCGAAACATGGTAGATCGCCACCGAATCGTTCTCGAGGATCTCGCCCAGAAGCTCGCAGCACTTGCGATAGATGTCGCGAGGGTTGAGCATATCGAGCTCCTGCGTCACGGCAAAGATCTTGCCAAAGCTGTCGTGGCGACCCACGATCTGGCGCCTGTACGCGCGCTTGTCCTCGATCGCGTCGTGGTAGAGCTGCGTAAGGAACGTATTGCGGTTGCGCACGAGCTCGTTTTGATCGCGCTCCGCCCTAATGGCTTCGCTGTTACGCAGCTGCACATAGCCGCACACGGCACCCACGACAAAGTACGCAATAAACGGCAGCCAGTTGGACGGCTCGTAAAACAGGCCCTGGAAGGTATAGCCGTACTGAGTAAAGTAGCTCACGGCCAAACCTACCGACGCCAGCAGCGCCGCAACCAGGCCAAAATCGAGCCCATACAGCGTGCCGATCAGTACCACGTACAGCAGGCGGTAGTCGAACACGTTAAGCTGAGCAGACTGCGAAAACACCAGCTCCAGGCCCTCAAAGAGCACCCAGGCCAGCGCGGTCTCCAGGCATTTGATGGGCAGTGTCCGCCCGCGCATGCGGTCGATGGCGGCACGCAGCGGATGGCGCTTGCCCGCGAGGGTCTGCTCCCAGCGGGCGTGTATGGTCGAAAGATCGCGCAGCACGTCATAGCGCTGGAACCACCCGTAGCGCGTGCGGACGGTATCGCTCGGAGCAATGGAGACGACGGCGTCCCCGTCGTAGGTAATGTCGAGCCCCGGGAACAAGCCCTTGAGCGCCTCGCCCAGGTCTCCCACGGTGTGGGCAAAGCTATCCGGAACCTCGAGTTCCTCGAATGTGGCATCCCAGCTGTCGAAGATGCGACGCACCAGAACGGCCAGCTCCTCGGCGCAGAGGGCACCGAGCGGTGAGTCCGCCCCAGCCCTCATGACAGCAGAGCCTTGCGAGCACGCCTCGAACAGCGGGGTCAAAATCGGGTCTTCCAGCGTGGGCGAGGCGGTGTACAGATACGGCACGCGCAAGATCTTGGCCTGAATGCCGTCGCGGACCGCATAGTAGCGGCACAGGTCGTTGGCCGCACGGGCAATGATGCCCTTGCCGTTTTGCCCCGCAACGTCCACCGCACCGTCCGCTCCCATGGGACCAGTCACAAACAGCAGCTGAATCTGGCGACCCATGCAAGCTCGAAAGACGGAGCGCAGCAGCTCGATGTCGCCAACGGCCTCGGTATGCGGCGTGAGATAGGTAGAGAGGTAGACCACACGGTCGAATTCGTAAGCCTGGTCCAGGTGCTGCAGCAGCTCTTTCCAAGACGCATGGAGCGACGACCCGTCGCGGCGCGCCTCGTTGGCCGCCACGACCTGAACATGGTCACCGGGAAACGCCTTGGCACAAAAGTCGTCATCGACATACGCGGTATTGCCAACAACCAGCACTTCCACCGTGCGCTCCCCCTCCCCAAATTTAGCTTTTGCCATGGTAAACATGCGTATTGTACGCTGTCAATGTAGGCCAAAGGCAACTTTAAAGCTGTTTTAAGAACTTTTTCAGACGGGAAGCGACTCGCGCCTGAGCCAGAGAGCCCTACACGTGCCGCTGCACGGCGGAGAAAGGCGAATCCACTACCCCTCAGGCATAATTCCTGAGCAAAATCAAGCAGAGCACACGGCTTTTTGCGCCACTTTAAGACGTAATCGGGATGTGGCGAGAGGCCAAATTCGGAAGTGCGGGGAAAACCAAAGGAATGCTGACCAGACCCCCGTTTTAGGCTTCCGCGACCTGCGGTTTTGATACAAAAAAACCGCGTTGTGCTCGAAGGTTTTCGATTTTTCCCCGCACTTCTGTAATTACATCTCTGGATCGAGGGCGCAGGCAATGGTGACGACATCCACGATAGCGCCCCCCTATGCCTGATACCAAAATCGTTCCATAGGGACCCGTTTCCCAATGGGATGATTCTTCACAAAGGGCATTAAGGCGCATGAGAACATGGTAGAGGCAAGCAAGCGCGCTTCCACGTTTTCGCCCATGGTGACCACGGTATAATCCAACGAGACAAGCAACGAACGGGAAAGGCAGCGCGGATGAACCTGGGCAGCGAGAGCGAGACCGTCGAGTTCAAGAAGTCCACTGGCGAGCATAAAGAAGCACTGCAAGCCATCAGCGCCATGCTGAACAAGCACGGCCGCGGCGAGCTCTACTTCGGCGTGAAGGACAACGGCGATGTCATCGGCCAGGATGTCAGCGACGCAACGCTGCGCCAGGTGACGTCGTGGGTGTCCGACAAGATCGAGCCCGCGGTGTTCCCGACGGTCGAGTGCCTCGACGCCGATGATGGGCTGCGATACATCAAAATTGCCTTCTCAGGTGCCGACGCCCCCTACTCCGCCGACGGACGCTACTTCACCCGCGTGGGGACTTCGAACAAAGCGCTGTCGGCCTCGGAGCTGAGCGCCATGGTCGTCAAGCGTGAGCGCGCCCGTAGCCCGTGGGACTCGCTGCCGTCCGGCAGGCCCGTCTCCGACGCCGACGAGCAGGCGGTGCGTGACTTCGTCGCGCGCGGCGGCAGGGCCGGACGCGTGGGCGGCGGGTTCGCCGGCGTGGAGGACACCTTGGCAAGGCTCGACCTCGTCGCGCCCGACGGCAGCCTAAGAAACGCCGCGGTGGAGCTGTTCTGCGAGGGATCCGACACCTACCCCAGGATGAAGCTGGGGCTTCTGGGCGGCAACACCAAGGCCAAGATCCTCGACCTGCGCCGCGAGTGCGGCACCATGCTCAAGCTGCTCGACTTCGCCGAGTACTTCGTGACGTCGAACATCAGGCGCGAGTTCGTCATCGGCGAGACGGGCATGTACCGCAAGGAGATCCCCGAGATCCCGGCCGAGGCCATCCGCGAGGCGGTTGCCAACGCGCTGTGCCACCGCGACTACACCACCGGCACCGCCGTCGAGGTCAACGTGTTCATGGACACCGTCCAGATCGTGAGCCCGGGCCTGTTCCCCGAGGGCGACTCGCCGCAAGAGCACCTAGACGGTACCGCGAGCGAGTTCGGCCTCCGAAACCCCGCGATCGCGCGCACCCTGTTCCGCGCCGGCGTCATCGAGCAGTACGGCACGGGCATACCGCGCATCAAGGAGGCCTGCGAGGCAGCCGGCGTGAGGTTCCGCTTCGAGCAGACCGTCAACAGCACCGTCGTCGTCTTCGAGCGTCCTGGGTTACAGAAAGCGGCCTTCAGGAGAACCGCGGCCGACAACCGACCGCTCCTCAGCGAGCGCGAACGAGCAGCGATGGCAATTGCCGCCGCTCAGGGGAAAATCACGACCTCCGACCTCGCGCGGGAGTCCAATGTCGGTAGGAAAACGGCCTCGAAGACTCTGAAAGACCTTGCCGGGCGAGGCCTGTTGGAATGGGTAGGGAAAAGCCCGAAAGACCCGCACCAGTTCTACAGGATGCCAAGCGAAGTTTGAGGCTGCAGGTCCTAGCCGGGAAACAGGCCCATTGCGTTTGCTGCCCTCCCCCTGCTGGGCACTACTGAGTAATCTACTGGGCACTGCTGAGTAATCTACTGAGTAGTGCCCAAGCGCGAGTTGGCAAGTCCGCCGAAGCCCAGAGAAACGGCTCCGAAGAATATACTGACCGCTACTGACCGCTACTGACCGCTACTGACCGCTACTGACCGCTACTGACCGCTACTGACCGCTACTGAC
>CABUXL010000018.1 GCA_902495525.1 uncultured Collinsella sp. | reverse complement strand
GTCGGCTACCGGCTGCTCGACACGGCCGCGAGCTACGGCAACGAAGAGGCGGTCGGGGCCGCCATTCGTGCGAGCGGCCTGCCGCGCGACGAGGTGTTCGTGACGACCAAGCTGTGGATGTCGGATGTGAGCTACGAGGGGGCCAAGCGCGGCTTCGACGCGTCGCTCAAGAGGCTGGGGCTCGACTACGTCGACCTCTACCTCATCCATCAGCCGTTCGGCGACGTCTTCGGCGCGTGGCGCGCCATGGAGGAGCTCTACGAGCAGGGCGTTATCCGCGCCATAGGCACAGCTAACTTCTACCCCGATCATCTCGCAAACCTCATCTCGTTCAACCGCATCGCCCCCGCCGTGAACCAAGTCGAGTGCAACGTGTTCTTCCAGCAGCGCGAGGCGCAGGAGTACATGGTCGGCAAGGAGGTAGCCATGGAGGGCTGGGCGCCCTTTGCGGAGGGCAGAAACGACCTCTTCCGCAACGAGGTCCTCGCTCGCATCGGCGAGGCGCACAGCAAGACGGTCGCCCAGGTCGTGTTGCGCTGGCTGCTGCAGCGCGGTGTGGTCTGCATCCCTAAGAGCACGCACCGCGATCGCATGGAGCAGAACTTCGACGTCTTCGACTTCGCGCTGGGCGACGACGAGATGATCGCCATCGCCGCGCTCGACACCGGGCGCAGCGCGTTCTTCGACCACCACGACCCCGCCACCATCGAATGGCTGTCCGGGCTCGCGCGCAACGTGTAGACGAGCGGTCAGACCACACTGATAACTTACTAGGAGGAATTGCCATGAACTCATTCACGTACGACTACCCGGTCAGGAACTACTTCGGCGAGGGGGCCATGGACCAGGCACTCGACGCCGAGATGGGTGCCATGGGCAGGACAGTGATGCTCGCCTACGGCGGAGGTTCGGTCAAGCGAACCGGCGTCTACGGCCACGTGGTCGATAAGCTCACGAGCGCGGGCAAGCGCGTGGTGGACTTCGGCGGCATCATGCCCAACCCGACCTACGAGAAGTGCCAGGAAGGCGCCGCGCTCGCACGCGAGGAGCAGGTCGACTTCATCCTCGCCGTCGGCGGCGGGTCGGTCTTCGACTGCTGCAAGGTGGTCTCCGCGCAGGCGATGCTTGACGAGGACATCGAGACGTTCGAGCACGCCGACGGCAAGATGCCGAGCTCGTTCATCCCCATGGGCTGCATCGTGACACTCTCCGGCACGGGTGCCGAGCAGAACAACGGCGCCGTCATCACCAACGAGGAGACGCACGTGAAGGGTGCCTATCTTGGAGCGATGCCCATGTGGGCGGCGCTCGACCCGGCGCTCACGCTCACCGTACCGCACGCGCAGTTCATGAGCGGCGCATTCGACACGCTCTCGCACTGCATGGAGAGCTATTTCGGAAGCCCGCGCGGACGCAACGTCACCGACGACATCAACCTCGCCATCCAGCGTAACGTCATCCGCAACATGCGGATCATCGCGGACGACGACCAGAACCTCGATGCCAGAAGCGAGCTCGTATACGACTCCGCCATGGCCGAGAACGGCGTGCTCAAGATCGGCAAGTCAACGGACTTCCAGGCGCACATGATCCAGCACCAGTACGGCGCGTACACCCACACCAACCACGGAATGGGCCTCGCGGTCATCCACCCTGCGCTCTACCGCCACCTGGCCCCCGAGGCGCCCGCGCAGTTCGCCCGCTGGGCACGCGAGGTGTGGGACGTCGACGCTAAGGGCAAAGACGACCTTACGGTGGCGCTCGAGGGCATCGACCGCCTGCAGACGTTCATCGGCGAGATGGGGCTTCCCACGAGCTTCGCCGAGATGGGCTCCGACGCATCCAACGAGACGCTGCACAAGGTTGCGGACACCTGCGTGCTCACCGGCGGCTGCGCCAAGAAACTGGAGCGCAGCGAGGTGTTCCAGATTCTGACCGAGTGCCTCTAGATCGGCGCTCGGTCCCGATCCGCCCGCGCCGAAGGAAACAGGAAGGCTCCTCGTTTTTCTCGAGGAGCCTTCTGAGTTTTTGCCCGATTGTGAAACCATGTGGCTTGCAGGTGCGACGGTTCCGAAACGTCCCCATCGGTCGCCATCGGACCGTACGAAACCGTATGAAAAAACAGAGCAAATGTTCTATTACTACTCCCACTCGATAACGGGTGCCGCAGGTAAATGAGGCGCTCGTTTTGCCTCAGTCCGTTCTATCAGGCATTCTCCCATCGCCGTTTGATACTCATTTGGTCCTCACGCCGGCTAATCTGACCACAATTAGGGCAGGGCATACCCCTTCTTAAATCGCTCGTCAAAGGGACAGAAATCGCTATAGACATAGCCGTCAATAAGCGATGAACCGTTCGGTTGGCGTATCTCATGCTGCCGGAACTTCTCGACATAGCCATCGGACTTATCGTGCTCGAAATAGTCGAACTGATCAAGCCATTCGTCGTATTCATCGGCCCGCTTCACGCGCGTTTCATACCTCTTCGCCCATTCAAAAAGAAAAGAGTCGGGAACAGGCGCTCTCGCTAGAAGCGCCGGCCCCTCTTCCAGCTGGACCGGAATCAATCCATATGAAGCCGAGAGCTGAAATAGCGCATGAGCAGCTTGAACAGGACTACCGAAATCGGTAAATACAAGCGCTCCCCTCTTCACCTCAAGAGCGCTGGACAGTTTTTGAAGCGCCGCATATTTCGGCACCCTAGCCCCCTGCTCATACGAACGTAGCGTTGCGAGGGAGAGATCGGCCTCTCGGGCCAAATCCAGCTGGGTCTTTGCAGGGGTACACCGCGCCCTTAGCTCTGGCAGCTTCTTGGACTGCATCCTATTTTGCCAGGGCGTAATCGGCACCCAGGACTCTCGCGGATCATATTCATATCGAAGGGGAAACTGGGACGGATCAAAGTCTGCTGCGTAGTTGTCCTTCCATCTTTCATAGTCGTCTCGGTCGGAGTCGCTCTCGATCTGAGCATACTGAGCGGCCCACTTTTTTAGAAACGCCTTCATGAAGGGCGAGGTCGGCTTGAGCGCAGAATAGTGCTCGTTTGCAACAGGCTCGAATCCGTATGTCGCGGCGAATTGGAAAAAAGCCTGAGCAATCAGATCCGTATCACTGAAGTCGTAATAGTGCAGCGACTCGGCCCGTATTCCGAAAGCGTTCGCAAGTCTATCCAAATGCTCCTCCTTCGGGGCGGACTTCATCAGCTCGTAATTTCTTAAGGCCGATTCCGGGATTCCCGCTGCCTGCGCGGCCACCTTTCGAGTCCATTTTCGCGTCGAACGAAGACGAAGCAGCTTCTGAGACAGCTGCTGCCTTCCCCAGCGTTTACTCGTCTGTTCCCATTCCCTATCGACCACATATGACGACAAAGCTTCCGAAATTGCACCGACGCAGTCGACGGCAGTCATCCAAATACACCTCCAACAAATAGTTGCCTCAAGTGTACACGTGAAACCTTATGTGTGCAGAAAATGTATTAGATGCGACTTTCGCAGCAAGATTGAAGCCAATTTCTAATTTTTGTAGCACTTAATGCTTTTTTTGGACATAATCAAGACAAGGGGGCAACAGGTGTCCCATCCTAGAAAGGAGACTACATATGACACGTCAGCTTATCGGCGCGGAGGAGGTTGCCGAGATCACGGGCATGAGCAAGTCCTATTCGTTCAAGCTAATCAAGACCTTGAATACAGAGCTTGCAGCCCAGGGAATCATGACCATCCCCGGGAAGGTTCAGCGCTCGTATTTCGAGGCACGCCTTCTCTCCGCCCCTTCTAAGCAGAAGGTGGCGATGACTAATGTCAGTTAGCCGCGACAAGAAGCGCGGGACCTGGACAGTCGAGGCTTGGTATCGCAACTCTATGGGCGAGCGTCATAAGAAGACGAAGCGCGGGTTCGCCTCCAAGAAGGAGGCTGTGGCTTGGGAGCGCGACTTCCTCGCCTCCTGCGACGAGCGTGTCGAGGTCACCGTCGAGGCCTTCGTCAAAACCATGTACGCACGTGACATCTACCCTCGACTGCGAGTCGGCACCAGGCTCACCAAGGATGCCATTATCGACAAGTACATCCTGCCCATTTTTGGCCCCATGCGCCTTTGTGACGTCAAGGCTGCGGACGTGGTGCGTTGGGAGAATTGGCTCCTTGAGCAGAACCTGTCGCAGAGCTATCTCCACACCATCTGCAACCAGTTCTCAGCCATCTTCAACCACGCCGTCCGATTCTACCGCCTGCCCCAGAATCCCATGTTGGCGGCGGGAAAGGTCGGCTCCAAGCGCCCCGAGAAGGAGATGCTCTACTGGACCCCTGCCGAGTTCAAGCGCTTCTCCCAGGCCATCGAGGACAAGCCGCTCATCTACCTTGCATTCCTCACGCTCTACCTCTCGGGCTGTCGCGAGGGCGAGCTCCTCGCCCTCCATCCGGAAGACATCGACTTCAATCTCAACGTTATCCGTATCCGTCATTCCTACGCCCGCATCAAGGGCGAGGACGTTATCGGTCCACCCAAGACGCGCGCCTCGAAGCGGGACATCGTCATGCCGAGCCTCCTTCGTGAGGAGCTGCGTGATTATCTGTCGACACATCCCGAGATCGCCCCTACCGACCGGCTCTTCCCCGTCACGAAGCACGCGTTGTCGCATGAGATGAAGAGGGGTTGCGAGCTCTCGGGCGTGAAGCGCATCCGCATCCACGACATCCGCCACTCTCACGTCAGTGCGCTCATCAACAGCGGCTACTCGCCCACGGCGATCGCCGACCGCATGGGTCACGAGACCGCCGAGGTCACGGAGATGTACTCGCATCTTTTCCCCTCGACCCAGCACGACCTCGTGGAGGCGCTGGACGAGGTGATGTCGGATGTCTAGGCCGATTGTGGACGCCAAGGGACGCCGTCGCTGCAAGACCATCGCCTTCCGCATGTCGCCCGCAGAAGCGGACCAGCTCGACCTCCGCGTCGCTTTGAGCGGTCTGTCGAAGCAGGACTTCATCGCGAGAAGCCTGCTGGAAGGTACTTTTACTGTGGTCGCAACCACCCGTATGCGCAAGGCGGTTAAGGAGCGCATGGGACCTGTCGTAGCGGAACTCCGGCGTATCCGGCGCGCAGGAGATATGGACGACGAGCTCGTCGAGTCGCTTGAGACGCTCGCCGCCTTTGCCGGATCGTTCGCGCCCGAGCGCTCCCCTGTGGAGCTTGAAGACGCCCTCATCGCAAACCTGGGTCTGGACGACGGCCTCCCCTACCAAAGCTCGGCCGTCGCCCAAAAACATGAGCCCACACGTAAGGAGGACTCTGTCGATGAATCTTAGCATGATGAATTCCGCCCGACGCCGCGCCGTCTTGCGCGACTACCGCCTCGACCACCCCTTGTCGGAGGAAGAGCTGGTCGAGCGCCTTATCGACACGGAGCTTCGCCTCCGCCGGCTCGAAGCACTTGCCTCCGCCAAGAACCACCCCATCAATGGCCCTCGCCGTCACCATTCTTGTGAGGCGATCTGATGGGCACGCAGAAGCACGACGACGCCCCCGAGCCGCAGTCCCCGGAGCGCCACTCCCCGCCGACGGTCAACGAGATCGTCGAGGAGCTCAAGTCTCTTCCCCTGAACGTCGGCTACAACCGTCTCGCGAACGAGCTCTTCAAGACTGGGCCCCTGCCCTGGGATGCAGATTCGCAGGAACGCCGGTGGCGCGATAGCGACGACGCACGGCTCTTCGCCCTCCTCCAGCAGATCATCTCTCTCCAGAAGGAGAAGTTCATGCTGCTCGCGTTGACCATCGTCGGCGAGGACAACGCCTATGACCCGCTCGTTGCCATGCTCGATACCCTCACCTGGGACGGCATCCCGCGCGTAGGGACACTCCTCAATGTCTACCTTGGCGCGGAGAGGAACGCATACGTCTCGGAGGTCGAGCGCATCTTGTTCTGCGAGGGCATCGCCCGCGTCTACAGCCCGGGCTGCAAGGCCGATTACATGCCCATCCTGTGCGGTGCCGGAGGCATCGGCAAGTCCTCCTTCGCGAGGGGCCTCGCCATGCGCGACGAGTATTTCAGCGACTCCGTGATCAACCTCGGCGACGTCAAGCTCACGGGCGAGCAGAACCGGGGCAAGTGGATTGTCGAGATCCCCGAGCTCAACGGCATGTCCGAGCGCTCCGTCGAGAGCGTGAAGGCCGGGATCACACGTCAGGTAGATGAGTTCCGGGGAGCCTACTGTCGACGGACGGAAGCTTTCCCCCGGCGCGTAGTCTTCGTCGGCACCACGAACGAGGCCGACTTCATCCGCGAGCGGACGAGCGGCGCAAGGCGCTTCCTCCCGGTGCTCTGCGGCATCGAGCGCACGGAGAAGTCCGTCTTCGACGAGGGCTTTCCTACCGCCATCCGGCAGGCATGGGCAGAGGCCCGCACGTGGATGAAGACGGGCGACCCCCGTTTCTCGACCGTCCTCACGCCCGAGATGGAGGTCGAGGCAGCCGCACAGCGCGGACGTTTTGTCGAGGAGGACCCCTGTGTTCAGAAGGTCCTCGCATATCTTCCCGGCAACACCGACCATCCCATGTGCACGTTCGAAATCCTCGACAAGGCCCTCCACCTTGAGAAGACCAAGGCCAACTGCAAGATGGTCAGCCGCATCCTCTCGTCGCAGTGCCCCGGATGGGTTCCGGGCAACAAGCGCCTCTGCCCTCCATACGGCAAGCAACGCTGTTGGGTGTTCCGGGAAACGGATTAGGGCCGATTGGGTGCCGCAGCATGTCGCAGCGGCACCCTGTCCACCGCCCTTCACCTGCAAGACTCGGCAGACGGTGCCGAAGGTGCCATGGATTCCAAAACTCTTGGCCGCTCCTCGGCACCTTCGGCACCACGCAGTCTCTCCGCAGCTAGAACCATCGCTAACCAAGACATTCAAGCGAGTTGCCGGCACCCGTGCGGCACCGGCAGAAAGGAAACACACGATGAAACTGATCGAGAAAATGAAATCGCGCCTCGCCGACCTCCTCGGGACAATCCCCGAGCACAAGGGCGACGCCGTCGACTCCGTACTCTCCCATCTGCTGGAATCCGATCCCGGCCTGAACTTTACGCGAGCAGCGCGGGTCAACGAGCGTCCGGGTTTCACGCGCGTCGTTCGCGCCGGAATCGCCTACTACGCGAAGCGGGAGTGCAAGGTCTTGAACCCGTTCAAGGAAGGCGGAAACGGCGTCTATTTCGTCAAGGGCTGCAACGACGACCCCACAGGCATCTTCTTCACCGACACTTTCAACGTCGACGACGTAGAGTACAGCGATGCCATCGCGGCCTATCTCTTCGCCTACGGAATCCCCCGCGACGATCTCGTCATGGTACCCATCACCTTCTGGCCCAGGACCTACGAGCGCACGCCCGAGAACATCGCCGCCCTCCGCGCCGTCGGTGCGCCCCTCCCGAACGAGGGACTCTAAAATGGCCATCGGAAAAGACGGGTCGAAGGTCATGAGCCTCCGGCTCCCTGACAAGGCATATCGCCGCCTCCACGCCTACGGGGTTTCCAGGGATCTTAGCGACAGCGCAGCCGCCCGCGAGCTCATCGCCGCCGGGCTCGCCTCCGACGGCCTGGCGCTCTACTCCACTGAGCTCGGAACCTATCTGCGCGGCGTCATGCAGCCGCTGCTCGAGCAGCTCGACCACATGCTCGACGAACGCAACGCCGAGCAGGAGGACCGCATCGCGCGCGTCGTGCACCGCGCGACCCGCGCCTCTATCGTCGCGGCCATCGCGGCGGTCGAGATCGAGAAGGGCACGTTCGAGGGCCTGGATGGCGTGAGCGCCTCGGACATCTACGCCGCTTACGACAAGCAGGCCGGCCTCATGCAGCGCGGCATGACGCTCTCGGAGGCAAGGGAGCGTCTGTCCGATGGCAAGTCGTAGCAGCCTCGTCGTGAACGCCCGTGTGCACCTCTCCGGGTCGCGCGGGCGTTCCGCCGTCATCACCAACAACGTCGAGTACGTCGCCACGCGCGAGGGGGCCGACAAATCCGCAACCGTCGACGACCTCAAGCGCTACGAGCTCGCAGAGAGGATGGGACTCATCGGCTACTGCGCCGAGAGGCCCGGGTCGACCGCGCTCTTCGACCAGAACGGGGCCGTCCAGCTCCGCACGGCCCGCAAGGAGCTCGAAAAGGCTGACGGCGCGATTGCTACCGTTGTGCTCAGCGTCCGCAGGGACGAGGCATGCGAGCTCGACCTCGCGTGCAAGGAGGACTGGCAGCGCTTCTGCCGCCGAAACCTCGCGCCGGCGCTTGCCGAGGCAATGGGCATCCCCGAGTCCAGCGTCCGTTGGGTAGCCGCCGAGCACGAAAACCACCCGAATTCCAAGCACGCGCACGTTATTGCGTGGTCGTCCGATGGCTCGTTCGATTCACTCATGGCCCGCAACAGGCTCGACCGGGCTAGAAACGCGCTCACCGACGCGGCCCTGGCCCCGGCGCTCGCGGCCGAGTATGAGGCCCGCGACCTCGCGAGGTCGCGGGCGGTCGACGCCGTCCGCCAAATCCCCGCCGACGAGATTGGCGTCACGCTGCCTGCGGACGGCCGAATCTCCTACGCGCACCTCCGCCGCTGGCACCCAAATGTCGCCAAGGCCGTCGATGTCGCAATCGCGGAAGCAGGGTCGAGGCATCCTGAAATCAAAGGGGCGAGCGCCGCTTACAGCAAGTCCGTGGAGCGTTGCGCCGGCCTCAAAGGCCTCGAAAGCGTTGCGCGGGACCGCTACGTGAACAACGCCATGCAGGAGCTACGCGCGCGCCAGGGCAACGCCCTGCTGAGGGTCATCGCACCCGACCGGACAACGGACCCCGAAAGGGAACTGATGAGGTCCGCAAGGCCGGACGGCGGGCCTGCAACGGAGCGCAAGCGCATGAAACCGCTCATCGGCGAGGTCCGCGCCTGCGTCACCGGTGAAGATCTGGAGGGGGCGCGAGAAGCCGTCCGCGAGCTCAGGCCTATCCCGGAGAGGTGTCTCCGGTCATGTCCGTCCTACGCGCTTTCTATGGCAAAAGCCCCGGTTGCCGTGAGCAGAGCCCTTACCAAAGCGCTCGCATTCGCAACGGAGAACCCCAGAGGCAAGAAGGATCCGTCAGATGAGGTCGGCCAGAAAGCCGAGCGCGCGCTCGCAAGGGCGCTCGCAGCCGCTGCATCGGCCGCAATCAGGGGCGATACGGCGGGCATCGCACTCGACCCCGCAAAAACCATAGTGAAGGGAATGATTCTATGAGCAAGCAGAAGAGCTTCAACGTCGACGAGGGCGCGCATTTCAAGCGCTGTGTCGCCGCCGGCACGGCCGCTGGGACCGCGATCGCGCTCATCCTACTGCCGGCAGCATGGCACTGGCTGAAAGCATGGGTCACTGGCATCGCCACGACGCTCACAAGCTTCGGGACGGCCGCAGCACCCGAACTCCCCGATACCATGTTCCAAAACCCACTCGAAGTCCTGCCAGAGCTGATCCAGGACGACGCCTTCCTCGTGGGATGCGTGGCGACCCTCGCCATCTCCACGATAGCAGGCGTCTGGAGCCACTTCGACTGGTCGCGCTGGCTCCACGACGGGACCTGGGTCGGTGGGCGCCGCGCGCCGGGCGCGCCCATCCACGGCGACGCGAGGCTCATCTCGGCACACGGCGAGCTTAAGCGCAAGAGCAAATCGTGGCAGGAGGGCGAAAGACCCTCGGGTGGCACACTGGTCGTGGGCGAGATCGGGAAGAGCGTCAGGCTCATCGACTCGGTCCACGCTTGCATCCTTGCCGAGAGTGGCGAGGGCAAAAGCCGTCGAGTCGCCATTTTGTCAGCCTTGGCTAACTTCGAGCAAGGCCGTTCCCTCATCATCAACGACATCAAAGGGGAGCTCCGCGCCTTTCTCGAGCCGACGTTTGAAAAGGCCGGCACGCACCGCATCGTCGACGTGATGTTCGATTCGCCCGCCTCTTCAGCGCGGTTCGACCCGCTCGAGAGGGCGAAGGAAGCCTTTAATGCGGAGGGAACCGGCGGCTGCACCCGCGAGCTGCGGGAAGTCGCGCGCTGCATAGTACCCGCACCGTCGAAGGGACAGCCGTTCTTTTATGACGGGGCCCGGAACCTGTTCGTCGGCATCTCCCTCGCCCTCATCGAGGGTCCGTCCATCCCCAATGAGGAAAAGACCGTCATGTCCGTCGCCGCGGCGATCTCGCCCTCGGGCGAGAAGGGAGCGCTCGAGCGCGTCGCCGCCCTGGCGGCATCTCTGCCTTCAGGTGACCCCGCACTCCCCTTTCTCGGAGGCCTCAACGGCGAGCACGGAGGCGGCCCGGGCATCGTCTCGACCCTCAGCAATTGCCTGACCGAATACATCGACGGCAACGTGGCGAGAATGCTGCACGACGACGAGTGCGAACTCGGCGGCATCGGCGAGGAGCCCACTGTGGTCTTCGTCTCGTCCTCCTCAGCAACCGGAAACTATAAGCGGCTCGTGCAGACGTTCGTCTCACAGGCGCTCTCGGCGTTGCGCTCCTGCGCCGGCGCCCACGCCGGCCGTTGTCCCGTAGAGACCGTCCTTCTCCTCGACGAGGCGGCGTCCCTCGGCCGCAACGAACGCATCGTCCAGGACCTCGGTGAGATGAGATCAGAGAGGATCAGCGTCCTGTGGTTCTGTCAGTCGCTCCTACAGCTCCAGTCAGCTTCCGGCTACAGCCGCGAGGAAGCCGAGACAATACTCGACCTTCTCAAAGATAAGGTCGTACTTTCATGCTCCAACCTCGACACGGCACGCAAGCTCTCGGAATCGATGGGCTCCTACACCGCGATCGCGCAGTCCACGAGCAGAACGAAGGGAACGAACACCGGGTCAACCGGCACGAGCGAGGGACTCGTCCGCAGGCCGCTCATCACGCCCGACGAGCTTCAACGCTGGACGGGCCGCGAGACAGGAGCCCTCGTGATCCACGACGGCGTACCTATGGCCTTCCCCAGCAGGGACGTCACCGAGACCTTCGTCGGGCCCATGCTCGGGATGACGTCCCCCGAGGCCGAACGGGCACTTATGGAGCAATCGACCGCTCGCCGCGAGATCAGGAACGAGACGGTACCGAACGTTTGGCAGGGCCCGTGTACTACCGATGGCACGGCGGCACCGACGAGGCCGAAAGCAGTCACAAGCTACGTTCCCGAAGGCTTCTAGCCTCGTAATCGTCCATAACCAGCGAAAACGCCTCGATCTACTACACGCCCATGTCCGCGCATTACACGCGGATATGGACGCCTTCCGTTCTCAGCACAGGCATCTACCTGCGCTTTCGAACTCGGCTCGCCGAGTTGCGCCGTTTGCCTCCGGCGAAACGTAGTGGAGCCTTATCCTGCACCGCCGCTTCGTGGCGGAAAACCGAATCCAGGGTGACGCGTAGCATTCGAACCACAGCGTCGAAAAATGACGTCAGAAGCCCGCCGCCGAACTATCCATCGAACAGGTCTGAATTGAAAAACTCTCGCAGGGAGACGCCGAGCCCGCCTGCGATGCGCTCGATGTTCTCGATGGAGACGTTGCGCTTGCCAGTCTCGACTTCGGCGAAATAGGTGCGCGACATCTCGATGGAATATGCGAAGGCCTCTTGGCTCACGCCGAGTCCGGCCCTCAATTCCTTGACGCGAAGCCCCACGCGCATCTTGGGGCCCAGTTGAGTCATTGGCACCTCCTTACCGTCGGTGTCAATGATTCGGCCCTGTTCTATATAAGTCACACCTATATAAGTGACAATTTGAAATACAATACGGGAATCAGAGGATTTCAATCTGGGAGGAAGCACGATGAACATTGAAATCTCTAGGAGGGCGTTTCTCGCAGCGGGGTCCCTCGCCGTCATGGGCTCGCTCGGGCTCGCCGGGTGCGGCAAGAGCGGCATCAGCGGCAAGACCCTCTACTACTACTCGGTTTGCGGCAGCGTGGCCCTTGGCAAGGTGTGCGTGAACAAGCCCGGATCCGCGTCGACGATCAAGTTCGACGACGACACATGGCACTACGTCGGCTCCACCGAGCTCAGCGGCGACTGGAAAGCCGAAGGCGACGATGTGGTCCTGTCCTCATCGCAGCTCGGCACCGTCACGCTCGTAAGGCAGGACGACGGGAGCTACGTGCCCTCGGGGTCCGAGGGCTACGGCGAGAGGTACTTCGTGGACGAGTCCGCGGCGCAGTCCTACTACGACGAGTACACGGCGGCCACGCCCGATAGGGTGAGAGCCACGCTGGAGAGTGCCACCTGGTCGGTGAAGAACCCGCCCTCGACCCAAACCGTCGCAGAGACGCTCTCGTTCGACGACGGCTCGCTTGCGTTCACGAAGGGCGAGTACCAAAGGAAGGGCTCTTACACCGATGCCCCGCGCGAGAGCTCGTGGCTCGCCTCGGACCATTCTGGCGAGTACGAGCTCGGCGTGACCTCCCAGTGGGTGAGCTCGGACGGATCGTCGCCGCGACCCTTGATCTACGAGGGGACGATGACCGTCGGGGGCGAGGCGACAGACTTTAAGCTGTCCGACCGCAGGGGCTCCCTCACGCTAACCCTTTCCTCCGAGTGGAGCGCGGTGACGTTCGCCAATGGAAAATAGGCACGATGGAGACACCAAAGTGGGCGAGAACAGACACCTCATGACGACGATCCTCACGCGAGCAAAGCCAAAGAGGACAGCAATAGCGACAGCAGCCGTCCTGCTCGCCGCGTTCCTCGCCCTCGCCTGGCCGCACGCCATGCCCACGGGAAATAAAGACGAAGGCAATTCGGCTGCGACAACGCAGCGAGAAGCCGCGGGAGCAACCGAAGAAGAAAACGAGACGAGCTCCGTCGCGCGAGACGGGACAGACGAAGCCTCAGGACCGACGGCGGAAGACGCCCAGCCTGAAGAAACCACTGCGAACGAGAGGAGAACGACGGGTAATGGCTCGGACGTCCCGTCGTCAGGCGAGAATGGAAAGAGCTCCGGCAAACCAGAGTCGGGAAACCCCTCCGCACAGGAAACTGCCTCCCACCAGCACAACTGGGTAGTCCAAACCAAGACCGTCCATCATGACGCGCAGTACAGGACCGTCCACCATGACGCAGTTGTAAAGTATGTCAGCATTTGCAACAACTGTGGGGCGGATATCACTGGGAACGAAGCGGCTCATATTAAGAACTCGCTACTCAACGGTGGCAACTGCGGTTCTTGCCACGAAGAGTCTCGTACAGTGCAGGCTGCCTACGACGAACAGGTACAGGTGAGCGCGGCATGGGACGAGACCGTGACCACCGGGTATAAGTGCTCGGGTTGCGGAGCCACGAAGTAGCGGAAGCCACTGAATTCTAGGCCGTAGCGGTCAAGCATCAGGTTGAGTCCTATTGATACCGCCGGACGCATGCGCTCCGGTATCCTCCATATCCCCCGAGCCACCTTAGCCAAGGTTCCAAGGGGCAGCGCCCCTTGGCGCGCAGGGGTTCGGGGATGGCGCGAGGCATCCCCGGAAAAGCTGGCGCGGGCACGCCGATGGCATGCCCGCGTTCTCCGTATGCGCCTCACCCCTCTCCGGCAACGTACACGGTCCGGCCGCTCTCGCAGTCAATGCTCTCCACGTCGCCGAATCCGATGCGGACGGCAGTCCATCCGCCCCCGTCCTCCACCAAGGCGTCGGCCTCGTCGCGTGCGTCCGAGACGAGTCGCTCGAGTTCGGTCGACCCCTCCGGAGCAGCACCCACCTCGAACGCCCCGCCCTCGCCGCCCGACTCAAACTCGACGACGACAGTCAGCCCGACGGCTCCGCCCGGGGACTTGCCGAATCTGCCCACGGCGTCAAACTCGTCCATCTCCATGAAGCTACCTCCCTCTGACGGCGCTAAGCGGCTTCGGCTCGAAGTGCTCGTCGCGCTCGACGGCGGCGAACCCCATTTGGCGGTTCAGCTCCTCCATCTCCTTGATGCTGAAGTAGCCGAGCTCGTCGTCATAGCCCTCGACGAGGCCGAACGCCTCGTCCGTCCCATCGAACTCGAGCAGCCACCAGTCCCATCCGTTCACGCACGAGAAGTAGTGGACGTATACCGTGGGGTCTTCCGCACCGTCTTGCTCATAGAGCCTCGGCAGCCCCTCCGCAATCTCCCTCGTCATCAGCTCCTGCATGTCTTCCTCCGTTTCCGGGCACGCTGCCCTGAACATCTCGCCCTTGCGGGCAAAGCCGAATGGCGACGCCGCGCGTCGTCGTCGGCTTTGCTCCCTGCAAAGCCGCACCGGAGCGAAGACGGGTCAAGGGAGTCCATGACGACCTCCACCAACCGGAGCGAAGCGGAGGTTTGTGCGGGGTCTCATGGGCCCCTTGACGCGGCGTAGCGGAGGTGCCACCCACGTAGCGGATACGAGGTCATGACCGGCGAATGCCACCGAAACGCTTGAAATCATTGGTCAAGACTGAAGAGAGGCGGCCGCCCCTAACGGACGGCCGCCTTAGCGAGCCTTACTAATTCGGTTCTGGTATATGATCCGAGACGCCCGCCGGGCAAATCCCGACAATCCTAGTGATAGTCGTTTGCGAAGGAGCCGTAGAAGAGCGCCTTACAGTCGACATCGCTGTAGCCCATCACGGCATCCTGCACATCGGATCGCAAGAGGTTGAGCACCTTGTACACGCCCTCGCCCATATCCCCGACGAAGAGTACCTGTTTGAACACATCGGGATAATCGCGCAGATAGGTCACATAGCCCCTAAGCTTTGCTAGCGTGTCGCCGAGGAACTCGCCATGAGGGTCAACGATGGACGGCCTGATGACGCCCGCTGCATCCTTCACGAAGAAGAGGAAGTCTGGATGCAGGGCCTTACGCCCCACCGAAGACATGTACGGGATCGAAAACGCCTTGGCAGACATGCTGCCCGACGGATTGCGATAGAAGGCAACCGTGCGATTCTTTGCCAATTCGTTCCTAACGATATAGTCTTCCGCCGGGTTCAGGTCGAGCGGGCAGAGGCCGTCCTCTTTCTGCACGATATGGCACGGATACTTAGCGAAGTCGTCCGACGTGCTGGCAGACGTGGGCCACTCTATCTTTGTGAGGCGCTTGCCCTCGGTTTCACGGGCCAGCTCGTCGTAGCGCTGCTTTGCCGCGTCGTTAAGGTAGTCATAATCGCCAGATCCATCGACCTTATCGAAGTATTCCTTTCGACATTGAGCCGCCCAGCCCTCGAGCGCATCAACGATGACCTGCGTGCGCACCGCTGCGGCAAGGCGCAGGTCGCACTCGGGCCGCCCAAGCTCCTTGAAGTTGGCGCGACGATACTCATTCGCAAACTCCTTAGTGAAATGCATGTCGGCGTCGCGGGCGGCCTTTCTGAGGCCCTCGGCGTCCGTGCGGGCCTCCTCCTGCTCCTGGTCCTCGGTCTCGTTGAGCTTGTCGAGCGTGATCTTGACGGTCTCGGCAACCTCTACGTCGTGTTTGGCTTCGCGGTACTCGTCCTCGTTAGCAACGATGTATCCCTTGAGCTTCTGGACGAACTGTTTTTTCACGTCGGCCGCGGCATTGACATCGAGGCCAGTCTCGACAAGCAGAGTCGCCGTCTTAACCAGGCTCTGGAATTCGTTCCTGGCCTTCTTCGGAATGCGCTGCACGGGGATGGAATCGAAGGCTGTGCGGATGCCCTGCCACTCCTGATGCGTGAAAGACTGCTCGCGCTTGGTGGGCGGCTTGGGCTTTGCCATGGGCACGGGTATTACGACCGAGACGGGCTGGGTCGGCTCGGTCTGTGCGGAACTTGGCTCAGGTGTCGCAGGTTGCTGCGGGGCAGACGCTGCAACGTCGTTGCCCGTTGCGGGCTGAGGCGCCGGCTCCGCTTCTGGCGCCGGAACGTCGACGGGGTTGACCCCCGAGGCAAGCGAGGGCTGCGTTCCCTGCATGTCCAACGGCTCCTGAATCGCGATGCCGGCAAGCGGCGCCTGATAGCCGGGCTGTGCCCGCCGCGCTGTCTCAATGGCCTTCTCGTTCTCCTCGTACGCCTTGAGCTCCTGTTGGTAGTCGGCTTCGGACTTGGGCGCAGCCGCCGTGATGGTCACGGGGTTGAGAACGATGTTCTGCTTGCCGATGGAGCTCTCGCCCATGTCGTCCTTGCGGCCCATGAGGTAGTCAACCACGTCCTGAGTGCTCTCGGGATTGAACTGGGGCAGGTAGCAGGCGACGGAATTCAAAAGGTCATCGGATTCGATGCGCCGCGCAAGTGGGGTGCGCACCATACGCCCCACGAGCTGTGCGATATAGGTCGAGTCCGAACGCCTGCGCTGCGAGAAGATGACCTCCGCTCGCGGGCAGTCCCATCCGTTGGAGACAGCCTCCTTGGCAAAGAGCACGCGAATGCGCGAGGCGTCCTGAACGAACTCGGGTTCGACATAGGGAATGAGGTATTTTCCCGCCGCGATGTCCTTATGCTCGCCGAAGACGTTGGCGAACGACATCGCCTCGGAAAGGCCGGGGACCAGGCTCGTGATCTGGTCGCACATCTCAGCCAGGGCCGAGCTGCTCACGTTGTCCGCCGCTTGGATGAGCAGCAGCGGGTTGACGGGGCTCTCGCCCTCACGGGCACAGTACTCGCTCCACTCGCGGCAGGCCAAGGCATAGCGCTCGCACGCCATAGTGAGGTACTGGTGCTCGACAGGGTCGTCCTTCTCTGGCACGCGCAACTCGATGATGTCCTTGAGCAGACCTGACTCCTGAACCTCGCGAGGGGTCACAGCGACCTTTGGCATACGCACGCGATCGGCGCGCTGGTCCATGGCCGCCTCGAACCTCTGCGGCGTGGCAGAGACCCCGACGACGATGGGCATCGCTGCACGGCCGTCGAGCCCATCAATGAGGCTGGCGTAGATCGTCGCGGTGCCGCGCTCGCTCGAGGCATTGGCCCCCAGACCGCGATGGGCCTCGTCTATGAACAGATAGAGGTTACGCTCCGGGTCCCTGATGGTGCGGTCAAGGATGTCCCAGAACACGCGGCCGGAGTTGGCCTCACTACCCTTGGTGAGCAGGCCGTTCTTACTGAGTAGGTCCTTACTGAGGAAATAGACGTGGCGCGGCTCGAGAATGTCGTGCGCGGCTCCGAAGTCGTTGGTAATTGTGACCAGGTGGCGCCTGTCAAGGATGCTGTCTGCTAGCTTGTCCGCCACGTTTGAGAAACGCACGCTCGTCTGCTCGTTCAGGCTCGGGGAATCCGAGAGCCAAAGAACGACGGCATTCTCGTCGGGCATGAGGCTCAGATCGTCGTCTCCGAAGAAGAGCGCTTCGATCGTCGCTGCGCACATGACCGTTTTGCCCGACCCCGTGGGAGATGCGAGGCATATCGAGGACAGCGCGCCGTCCTGCTCGTAGCGTCGGCGCATCGACTGCAACTTGTTCGCCAGGGTCGCGACCGCACCGGCTTGGAAATCCTTAAGTTCGACTCTCATGTTTACCTCACCGCATCCTCGGCGGCAATCTTGAACGATTGCAGGTAGTTCTCGTACAGGCGGACGACGTCGAGCCCAGGCAGTTGTGCCTTGACGGAGGCGTATCGAGCCGTGTCGTCCGTGATCACATAGGCGCACCCTATGCTGGCATTCTGCTTGACGGCGTCTATGAAAGCGCCGACCGAAGCAAAGTCGAAAAGGACGGCGTAGGCGTCGGCCATGGCAAAGCCCGGCTGCTCGTGCTTGATGATGCTGCCACGCGAACCAGCGCGCAGCCAGAGCAGGGGCGCAATCTCCTCGAAGGCCACGCCCAGCTCGACGGCGTCTGGGTCTTCGTAGGTGAGGTCAAAGAAGACGGCGTTTTCCTCGAAGCCGTCGGCCATGGGGAACTCGTCGGTGAACTTGTAGTCACCCTTGATGGAATCGCCCTCGGGCGTCTTGCCCGTGATGGCCGCCGTGACGCGAGGTTTGGTAACGTACTGGCAGATGCCCAGTGCCTCCCATTCGGGGTCGCCCTGACGAAGACCGCGCTTGGTGAGCTTTTTGGATTCGTCCTCGGAGACCTCGTTATTCGTTATGCTGATGGAGCGCCTGCGCCCGCCGTCCTGATGGTTCAAGCGCATGACGGCATGTGCCGTGGTGCCCGATCCTGAGAAGAAATCGACTACAAGGGCGTCGGGCTTGTCGGCAACAACGGAAGCGATTGAGAGCTCGGTCGCATAAAGGGACTTTGGAAATGTGAAGCGCCTATCGCCGATGAACTTTTTGATATATCGGCTCCCGTATTCACCGGCAGAGAACTGCGTGCCACTCCAAACAGTTGTTGGAATGGCAGAGCGCTCTCCCTGCTCTTCGAGAAGCAAGGACCCATCCTCAGCCTTGCCGATGAGTTTAATTTCTCCATTCTTGAGACGCTCCTCTTGGGAATCTCCTAGGTAAAGGAGGGAGTACCGATCACTCTTTTTGTTGTACTCACCTACTTTTGCGCACCCGCGATCAAGCTTGGCCTGTAGAGCATTCTGGGAGATCCTCCAAGTCGCCTCTCGGCCATCGGTCCTAATAGGCCAAACTGCCCTGAGACCCGTTTTTGTCGGTATCTTTGTCCAGTCTTGTTCAAGGGGGAGAGAAGCGCCGAGCTCCTTAATGGTCGCGGTCTCCTCATCGATATAGATGGGATAGAAGAGGTTCGGCCTTGCGGTGCGAGCGGCATTGGGACCGCCCCTCAGCAGCCGCTCCCAACGTACTTTACGTTGGGAGCGGCTGCTCGACGCGTCATCAGCCACTTTTTCCTCAAGTTCTCCGAACTCAACGGAATAGAGTCTGCGGTCCACTTGGCACGGCGCGGCGGTGCCAAAAAAGCAAAAGACAGCGTACTCGTCAGCTCTCTTGAACTGGTTGCCGCGGACAACCCCGTTCTTGTTTATGGTGATTGAAACCGTCTGGATACCGGTCGCGTTGGGAAAAACGCTCTCTAAAAGAAGCTCGAGCCTTGCGTACTCCTTCTCGTCGATCGTCACGATGAGTACGGAATCGTTGGGGTTGAGCAGCTGCTTGGCGAGCTTGAGGCGGCGCTCCATGAAGGCAAGCCACTTGGAGTGGCGATAGGCGTCGGAGCCGTCGACGTAATCGTTGTTGTATTTCCAGTCGCGGGCGCCAGTGTTATAGGGTGGGTCAATATATATGCAGTCCACTTTGCCTGCATAGGCAAAGGCCAAGGTTTCAAGAGCATGGTAGTTTTCGCCGTTAATGACTACTTGATAGGGCTTATCGCTAGCGCGCTCGACACGCCCAGTCTCTTTGAGGCCAGCATAAATCGGCTGGTCATATTCAGCAACAGGCACGACATCGTCGACAGCAACGGAGCGGGGCTCACATTCGTTTTCGTCATATGAGGGCGATTGATATGGCTTTAGATCAGCAACCCCCCCCCGAACGGCATTTACCAACCATAGCAGTTGGGAGCTAGAGTCCTCTTTTTTACCGCGCTCGGGAAGCACCTGCACGACATCGCCCTCCATGATAGGTTTGCCATAAAGGCGAAGTCGCTCTGGACGGTTGTGTTCAAATACAAGCCCAAACTGGCGCTGCGCCGCAAAGGCGCGGATGTCGGCAGCGAGCTGACGATCGCCCAGCTTGACAGCGCGATCAACAAGGTTCTGAACGACTGCTTGCGCCGTCTGAGACATCACTTCTCCCCCTTGCACTTCTCGTCAATCCATTCGCGCAGGACTTTAGCCACCGTCTTATCCTGGCGCGCGGCATAGGACTTAAGAGCCCGCTTATCCTCGCGGGTTATCGAGAGCGTGAACTTATCCAGCTCCCTTTCGGCATGAACAGCCTGATCTTCCTCCATGGTCGCCCCTCCGAATTGACCTGTTCTACGTTCCTTAATTGACCGAAATCATTTTACTTCAGAATACGTAATTATGTAATTACGTAGGCCAATTTGAGCCATGCAGCACTCAATCACTAGTCAGTATTCGTTGGCGAATCGTTGGGGATAACGAATATATCGAGGTAGACAGCCGTTTTTACCGTCTGTGAGTACCAGCAAATCGATACTCAAAACGTCGTGAGTACATTTTGAGTACCAGTCCGAGCGGCCTCTCGCGGGCGGACGCAATCTGCCGGTCAGCATTAATTAGAAATAAATTGATGACGTTGCTTCGGTAATTGAAAGCGCTTTAAAACATACCAGCAAACAATAATCCCAGCTAAACAGCTTGAGAGATTGCGTGACTGGTTTGCATGTACCACATACACCACAATGCACAAGCACCCATGGCACGCAAATAAAAAACGAGGGAGGCCGTATCCGACCTCCCTCGCAAAGGGCTATTTACTATTCCCACTCGATGGTCGCAGGCGGCTTGGACGTGATGTCGTAGCATACGCGGTTGGCGCCGGGAACCTCGGCCACGATGCGGCCGGAGATGCGGGCCAGCACGTCGTAGGGCAGCTTGGCCCAGTCGGCGGTCATGGCATCGCTGGACTCGACGGCACGCAGGATGATCGGGCGCTGATAGGTGCGCTCGTCGCCCATAACGCCGACGGACTTAATATCGGGCAGGACCGCGAAGTACTGCCAGCAGCTGTGCTCGGAGTTGCGCTCGCCGGTCTGCTCAAACAGACGCTGGTTGTAGGCGTCGAGCTCCTCGCGCACGATGGCATCGGCGTTCTTGAGGATCTCGAGCTTCTCCTTGTCGACCGCGCCGATGATGCGAATGGCCAGACCCGGGCCCGGGAAAGGCTGACGGAACACGATGTGACCCGGCAGGCCCAGCGCCAGACCAAGCGCGCGGACCTCGTCCTTAAAGAAGTGGTCGAGCGGCTCGATAAGGTCGAAGTGCACGCCCTCGGGGAACGGGATCAGATTGTGATGGCTCTTGATGGTGGCCGTCTTGCCGCCCGTCTTGCGAGCGCCGGACTCGATGATGTCGGGGTAGATGGTGCCCTGAGCCAGGTACTTCACGGGTTTACCATCGGTCTCAAGCTGCTGAGCAACCGCGAAGAACTCTTTCCAGAACTGCGTACCGATGATGCGGCGCTTCTCCTCGGGCTCGGTCACACCGGCCAGAAGCTCGGCATAACGGTCCTCGGCGTGGACGTGGATAAAGTCGACGTCAAACTGCTTGGTGAAGACCTCCTCCACCTGCTCGGGCTCACCCTTGCGCAGCAGGCCGTGGTTGATGAACACGCAGGTCATCTGCTTGCCCACGGCGCGGGCACCCAGCGCAGCCACGACGGAGGAGTCGACGCCGCCGGACAGGGCTAGAATCACGCGGTCGTCGCCGACCTTCTCGCGGAACTCGGCCGTCATGGTCTCGACCAGGTTGTCCATGCTCCAGTTGGGCTCCAGGCCGCAGATCTCAAACAGGAAGTTGCTCAGCAGCTGCTGACCGTACTCGGAGTGCTTGACCTCGGGGTGGAACTGCGTGGTGAAGATCTTGCGCTCGGGGCACTCCATCGCAGCGACCGGGCACACGTCGGTGCTGGCGGTAACGGTAAAGCCCTCGGGCACCTCGGACACGGCGTCGCGGTGGCTCATCCACACGGTCTGCTCCATGGGCGTGGAGTTAAAGAGCTTGGCGCCGGCCGTGCGCGTGATGGTGGCGCGGCCGTACTCGCCCACCTCGGAGTGGCCGACCTTGCCGCCGAGCGTCACGGCCGTGATCTGATGGCCGTAGCAAAAGCCCAGGACGGGAAGGCCCAGGCCAAAGATGGCAGGATCGATGGACGGAGCGTCCTCGGCATACACAGAAGCCGGGCCGCCGGAAAGGATGAGCGCAGAGGCGTTCATATCGCGAATCTCGTCGGCCGAGATGTCGCAGGGGACAATCTCGGAATACACGTTGAGGTCGCGGACGCGACGGGCAATGAGTTGACCGTACTGCGCACCAAAGTCGAGTACGAGGACCTTTGCGGAAGCCTTTTGATCCATGGTTTCCCCCTCTTGTTGGCGGGGAGCCGGTGCCCACCCGCGCGAATAAACGAAAACAGCTTACATAGTGTACACGTTATATGGGGTTTCTCGTCCCTCGCAGCCATCAGCGCACGGCAAACGCACGACCTGAGCCCCTATTTGACGGCAATTGAAGTGTTACCAGACGTTACAGATGATGTAATACGTTTGAACATTGGACGCCCTGTGCCACAATACTGCCGAACGACTCCGCCTCTGCGGCGGCAAATACGATAGGAATATCAGCATGAAGCGCATCCTTCTCATCGCCACGGGCGGCACCATCGCATCGACCGAGGACGGCAACGGCCTCTCCCCCGCCCTGACCGGTGAGGAGCTCGCCCAGAGCGTCCCCGAGATCTCGGGCCTCTGCGAGCTCGACGTCGTGCAGCCCATGAACATCGACAGCACCAATATGCGCCCGAGCGACTGGATGCGTATCCGCGACGTCATCGTCGAGGGTTATGCCGACCACGACGGCTTCGTGATTCTGCACGGCACCGACACCATGAGCTACACCGCGGCAGCGCTTTCCTATCTGATTCAGGACAGTCCCAAGCCCATCGTACTCACCGGCTCGCAAAAGCCCATGGGCAACCCTTTTACTGACGCCAAACTCAATCTGTACCAGAGCCTGCTCTATGCGCTCGATGAGCATTCGCACGACGTCTCGATCGTGTTTGGCGGCGTCGCCATTGCCGGTACGCGCGCCCGCAAGCAGCGCACCATGAGCTTTAACGCGTTCATTAGCGTCAACTATCCGCCCATTGCCTACATCCGCAACGACCGCATCGTGCGCAACGGGCTTCACGGCACGCATCAGGGCGAAAACCCGGTGCGTTTCTACGACAGCATCGACCCGCGCGTATTTGTACTCAAGCTTACGCCCGGCGTAAACCCGGGCATCCTCGACGCCCTTGCCGATAGCTACGACGCCGTGATTCTGGAGACCTTTGGCATTGGCGGTATCCCCGAGTTTGGCGAGTCCGGCGAGTCATTCCAAGAGGCAATTTTCCGCTGGGTTAATTCGGGTCGCACCGTCGTTATGACCACACAGGTCCCCGAGGAGGGCCTCGATTTGGGTGTTTATGAGGTCGGCCGTGCCTACGCCGACCATCCGGGCATTCTACGCGGCGACGATATGACAACCGAGACGCTCGTGGCCAAAACCATGTGGGCACTCGGCCAGTCACGTGATGCGGCAGAGATTCAACGCCTGTTCTACAGCCAAGTCAATCACGACCGTATCCCGATGGTGTAATTCAGTTTTCGACGGGTACCCCCTATTCGATGCCCTCGAGAAGTTTTGACACCGTCATGCCGAGTGCGGGCGCGATCTTAAATAGAACCTTGAGCGTGAAATTTGCTGTCCCATCTTCGATTCGGTCGAGGTAGGGTCGGCTGATTCCTGTCGCCACGCAAAAATCGACCTTGGAGATACCAAGGGCCTTGCGCGTCCGCTCAACTCGCTCGCCAAGAATCTGTTTCGCATGCTCATTCATGCAGACGAGTTTGAAATGGAGCAAAACAAAAACGTAAACTATAGTTTACGTTTTGCCGAATATACAGGAGTTTTCTATGTCGGCTTGCTCAATTTGCATGCGTCAAAAATCACGCTGCACAGACGGCGTGCAGCCCAAGCTTGTCGTCGTTGAGGCCGAATGCCTTTCCCCGGATGAACGAACAGCCTTTACGTTGCTATCGAGCCGTGTTGCGACCGCACTGCTCCCCAACCCGGCGAGAGGCGAGCTCGCCTCTCAATGCCGAACGCACGGCTGCACCCTTGACCAGGCCGTAGTAATAGCAACCAGCCAGCGTGGCCTGCCCCTTCTCCTCGAAGCCGGTATCGCACTCGCCCTTCGCGGCGCCGGATACGAAAACGAGGCCGCCGCCGACATGGTATTTAAACCACGATCGAGCGGCGGCCTCGCAGCAGCCATTGAATATGCGTGCAGGCTCGTTGCCTAAAAGGACAAGCTAGAAACCAAAGCCAAAGCCCGTTCCGGTAATCGCCGAGTACATAAAGTAAACGTTGACCACGTTGAGAAACACACCCGTGATGCAGCCGTTTCGCAAGTAGCGCTCGCACACGATGCGCGCCATGGCGGCAGAGTCCTCATTGTTCTTGGCCTGGCGTCCCGCCGTAAAGTACGTCGCCACGCTCAGCAGCAAGTTGAGCACCGGCAGCGCCAGCAACTCGTAGCTCTTGCCCCAGCGCGTTACCTCGCCAGCTGCGTTAAACTTCGTTGCCACCTCGGGTCCAATGTTGGGGATCAGAAACGCTGCGACCACCAGCGGAATCACCGCAAGTACGAGCAGTGCAATACCCATGTAGCCGGCTTTTTTGCCATATTTAAACATGCGCGTCGCCCTTACACGTTAAAGCGGAAGTGCACGACGTCGCCATCGGCCATGACATAGTCCTTGCCCTCGATACGCAGCTTGCCGGCGGCCTTGGCGCCCTGCTCGCCACCGAGCTCGATGTAGTCGTCATAGCCAATGACCTCGGCCTTAATAAAGCCGCGCTCAAAGTCGGTATGGATGACGCCAGCGGCCTGCGGGGCGGTCGCGCCCTGACGAACCGTCCAGGCCTTGACCTCCATCTCGCCGGCCGTAAAGAACGACTGCAGGCCAAGCAGCTTGTAAGCTGCCTGCGCGAGCACGTCCAGACCGGGCTGCTCCAGGCCCAAGCTCTCCAGGTAATCGGCCGCATCCTCGGGATCGAGCTCGGAAAGCTCGGCCTCGATCTTGGCGCAGATGGGCAACGGCTTGACACCGTCGATGGGCGCCAGGTCCTCGTTGAGCATGTCCTCGTCCACGTTGGCCACGTACAGGATGGGCTTCATGGTGAGCAGGAACAGGCCCTTGGCAGCGGCGCGCTCCTCGTCGGTCATCTCCATGGACGCGGCGCGCTTACCCTCGTTGAGCCAGGCAAGCAGGCGCTTGGCGACCTCGAACTTGGGCATGAGCTCCTTGTCGCGCTTGGCCTCCTTCTCGAGCTTGGGCAGCTGCTTCTCGAGCGTGCCCATGTCGGCCAGGATAAGCTCGGTCATGATGGTTTCGGCATCGCCGGCGGGATCGACGAACTCGCCCGTGCGGCCCACCTCGCGCATAACGTTGGGGTCCTTAAAGTAGCGCACGACCTCGCAGATGGCATCGGTCTCGCGAATGTTGGCCAGGAACTGGTTGCCCAGACCCTCGCCCTCGTTAGCGCCCTTCACCAGACCTGCGATGTCGACGAACTCGACCGTCGCCGGCACAATACGACCCGGGTTGACGATGTCGGCGAGCTTTTGCAGGCGGCTATCGGGCACATCGACGATACCCACGTTGGGGTCGATCGTGGCAAACGGGTAGTTGGCGGCAAGGCCGGTCTTTTTGGTAAGCGCGGTGAACAGCGTCGACTTGCCCACATTGGGCAGGCCCACGATACCGATGGAAAGGGACACGACAGCTCCTTTTGGTACAGGTACTTCAAACTGCATAAGTATAGCGCCGCCGCAGCATCTGGGCGAACCCGGACGCCACGGCGGCGCAAATGAAGCAGAGATTGGGGTCGCTGGCTAGTCCGCGAGCTTCTCCACTTGGTCGAGCATCTTATCGAGCTTGGCCTTTGCCTCGGCCTTGACCTTCTCGGCCTCCTCGTGGGCCTTGGCCTTCTGAGCGGCCTTTTCCTCGGCCTCGGGATCGACGACGACCAGGTTGGATGCATCATGCTCAACCAACTTAAGCGCATGCTCGGGACACACCTTGACGCAGGCCCCGCAACCTAGGCAATACGTGGACTCCAACGCAAAGCGACCGCTTCCAACCAAATCGCAGGCAAACGTGGGGCACACGTTGACGCACTCGCCGCACGACGTGCACTTGTCAAAATCGCACTCCGGCGTGCTCACCTGCATGTTCTGGGCAAGCTCGGGATGGTTCTGCAGCGTCGAGAGCACCAGCTGCCGCCCGTGCGTGAGCGAACGGCGACGCTTGGTCGTCGTGGTGCCGCACATGGTGTTGAGCGTGCGCTCCAGCTGGGTAATCTGATGGCGATGGGCTTTGAGCTTCTGCGTCACCGAGGCCAGCGCCGCCGTCGCCGGGTTGAGCTTGGTCACTGTCAGGCCCGTCGTGCGGGCGATCTTTTCCATGTACTCCTTGCGCTCGTACTCGCGAAGCTTATGGCACTTGAGGCTCTTGGGGTCGACCTCCAGACCCATACCCGTGCCAGACCACTCTTCGGCCTTCGCGATCGCCTCGCCCAGAATGTCCTCACCACCGATGTTGCGGCATTTATCGCACACGCCCAACGGCAGGTACACACTCACGTTGGGATAGTCGGCCAGTACCGAGAACCAAGTCTCGGCCGTAATATCGCCCACGCAGGCAACGACGACTTCGTTTTCGCGCGGCATGCGCTTGAGGGCGCGCGTGCAGGTGACGTAGGCGGTCTCATGGCTCGTAGCCGCCGAGACGATGTCGTCATACAGGTTTTTGGGCGCCAGGCGCGGCGAGATGATTGCCTCGGTCGGACAGGCGGCGGCGCACAGGCCGCACTTGCGACAGGAGTCGAGGATCTCGATGGCGTCTTCCTCGACCTCGATAGCGTTGACCGGGCACACGTCCATGCACGCGGTGCAGCCGCTTTTCTCGTTTTTACAGGTCAGGCACGGAATGGTGTTGCCGCGCGGACGCTCCTTGTAGTCGGCAGGATTCCACTGCGGCGCCGATGGATCGAGTGCATCGGTCACGCCGCCAAGCGGGTTTTTAAGAAAGTCGAAACCCTTGCTGATCTCGATAATGTCATCAAACAGATCGTGTTCCTGCGCCATGCGCGGCCCCTCCCTGAGCAGTGCAAACAAGCAAGAGATAATGATACGCTATCGGCCCACGCCTCGGGCAAATTACACGCGGAGCATCTTTGCAGCAAATAGCCCATGGCCTATCGCCGCCTCGATCGCACAAGGTCGATCGAGCGCCAAGCTATGCCTCGCACATGAGTTGCACGAGCTTTTGTTCGGTCACCTTGACCTGCTCGTTGGCCATATTACGCTCGTTTCTAAAAACCGCATTTGCAACACCCTGCAGGTCGGCATCGGAAATCTCGCCAAGGCCCAGTCCCTCGAGCGTCGTCGGCAGACCAACGCGCTGGCAAAACTCAAGCACCTGATCAAGCTCGGGCGCACGCTCCAGGCGCAGCTGCACCACTAGGCCAAATGCTACGGCTTCACCATGCATGGCCTTGCACTCGGGCAAAATCGTCAGGCCGTTGGCGATGGCATGCGCCAGCGCCAAACCACCGCTCTCAAAGCCAACACCCGAGAGCAGAATATTGCACTCGATCAGACGCTCAACTGCCGGCGATGTACGGCCCTTTTTGAGATCGCGCTTGGCAGCGACGCCGCACTCCATGAGCGTGTCATAGCAGGCGCGAGCCGCAACCAGAGCCAAGTGCCCTGGCGCGCCACCGTGCTCGTTGGTGCCCCGCGCCGCGGCGCACGAACGCGCCTCGAAGTACGTTGCCAGCGCATCGCCCATACCAGCAACCGTCATACGCAGTGGGGCCGTCGCGACCACGTTGGTATCGACCACGACCAGGTCCGGATTCTTCTCGAGCATCAGATAGCGGTCGAACGACCCATCCTCGTGATACAGCACCGAAATCGCACTGCACGGACCGTCCATCGAAGCCGCCGTGGGGCATACGCACAACGGCTACTCGGCATAAAACGCAACGGCCTTGGCGATATCGAGCATCTTGCCGCCGCCAATACCCACTACCATGTCGCAATACTCGGCCTGGGCTTCCTTAGCCATTTCGAAAACGGCCTCTTCCGTACACGGACCGTCATAAATCTTAAAGAACGGCTCGCTTAGATCGTCGTCCAGAAATCCATCGACGATCTGTCTGCACAGCCGATCCTCGGTGCCCTGGTCAAACAAGACATAGGCAGCGCAGCCCAACCATGACAAATACTTGCCTTGACGCGACAGTTCGCCCGGCCCCTGAACATACCGGCCGGGACCGCCGTAAACCACAGGAAGCGCCATACGAGAATCCGCCCTTCATCAAACAACGATTGGTGCAAAGTAACCTGACCCCTTTGCACCATAGCAAAAAGGGGCAAAGCCATCTGTTGGCTTTGCCCCTTCCTTAGCTTGACTTACTCATCCATGAGATAGTAGTGACCCAGTGCGTCGGCACCCAGAATGGCGTTTGCAACCATCTCGGGCGTCACCTCAAACGGCATGTTGCACATGGTGTCATCGGGTGCGCAGGCGGCCTCGGCAACAATCATGGCCTGCTCGCGCGTAAGCTCGGCAACGCCAAGTTCCTTCATCGTGACCGGCAGGCCCAGCTCAATGCAGAAGCCCAAGACTTCCTCGAGTTTCTCAGTCGGAGCATCCTCGAGTACCAGCTGGACGATAGTGCCAAAGGCGACCTTCTCGCCGTGATACATGCCGTGGCACTCGGGCAGCATCGTCAGGCCATTGTGGATGGCATGAGCAGCAGCAAGGCCCGAGCTCTCAAAGCCGATGCCGGAGAGCAGCGTGTTTGCCTCGATGATATGCTCGACGGCAGGCGTGAGCGCACCCTTCTCCAGCGCGACCTTGGCCTTAACGCCATCGGCCATAAGCGTCTCGTAGCAGAGCTTGGCAAGCGCCAGACCGGCCATGCCGCCCTTGCCGCCAGCGCAGGTGCCGCCGTCGGCATCGTGCGTTGCCTGGGCCTCGAAATAGGTTGCGAGCGCATCGCCCATGCCGGAAACCGTCAGGCGCACCGGGCTCGCCGCGATAACCGTCGTATCCATAAGGACAATATTGGGGTTTGCCTTAAGGAAGAGGTACTTGTCGAACTGGCCGTCATCGGTATAAAGCACCGAAAGCGCCGAACACGGGGCATCGGTCGAAGCAATGGTGGGGCAAATGATAACCGGGGACTCCAGGTAGTAGGCGACGGCCTTCGCGGTGTCGAGGATCTTGCCGCCACCGACGCCGACGACGATATCGCAACCGTTGTCGCGAGCGAGCGCAACCAGGCGATCGACCTCGCCCTTGGAGCACTCGCCGTTAAAATCCTCAAACAGCAGCTCGGCCTTAGCCTCGGCAAAGCCGCCCTCGATCTTGGCACCGACGCGCTTCTTGCCCGAAGGCGTCACGATGACGAGGGCCTTAGCGCCGAGCGGCTCGACATAGGAGCCGAGCTTGGCCAGCTCGTCCGGACCCTGGATGTACTTGCTGGGGCTATTGAAAATTGCAGCCATAACTATCCCATTCTCTAAAAGAAAAAAGAAAGGGGCTCCGTACAGATACGTGCGGAGCCCCTCGTTACGATAACAAGAGTCGATTAGAAATCGATGTCGGTGTCGTAGTAGCAGGCCTTGAGGATCTTCTCGAAGTCGGCAGCCTTGGTCTCACGCGGGTTCTCGGGCGTGCAGGCGTCCTGCTCGGCGTTCGCGGCAATCTCGGGCAGCTTGGCGAGGAACTCCTCCTCGGAAACCATCTGCGGGTTCTCGGCGTCGACCTTCACGCCACCATTCGCGTAATCCTTGATGGACTGCGGAATGTTGAGCTGGTCGTTGAGGTCGCGGATCTTCTGGACGAGCGCAGCGATGAGCTCCTCGTTGGTCTCGCCGGGAAGGTGCAGGATCTCCTTGGCCACGTAAGCGTAACGCTCGGCAGCACGGGGATCCTTGGAGTTCCACTGGATGACCTTGCCCAGGTACATGGCGTTAGCGGCACCGTGGATGATGTGGCCGTTCTCGAAGGCAGCACCGGTCTTGTGAGCCATGGAGTGAACGATGCCGAGCAGGCCCGAGGAGAAGGCGATACCGGCGATGCACTGAGCCTCGTGCATGTGCTGACGGGCCTCATGGTCGCCAGCATAGGACTTGGGCAGCCACTCGACGATCTCGCGGATGCCGTGCAGAGCGTTGGCGTCGGTGAACATAGAGGCGCAGGTGGAAACGTAGGCCTCCATGCAGTGGGTCAGAGCATCCATGCCGGTGTGAGCGCACAGCTTGGCGGGCATGGTGTAGGTGAGCTCGGGGTCGACGATGGCGACATCAGGGGTGATGTTGAAGTCGGCCAGCGGGTACTTGATGCCCTTTTCGTAATCCGTGATGACGGAGAATGCGGTGACCTCGGTAGCAGTGCCGGAGGTAGAGGAAATGGCGCAGAAGTGAGCCTTCTGACGCAGCTCGGGGAAGCTGAACGGCTGGATAATGTTGTCGAAGGACTCCTCGGGATACTCGTAGAAGACCCACATGGCCTTAGCGGCATCGATGGGCGAACCGCCGCCGATAGCAACAATCCAGTCGGGCTCGAAGTCGCGCATAGCGGCTGCGCCCTTCATGACGGTCTCGATGGAGGGATCGGACTCGACGCCCTCGAACAGCTTGACCTCCATGCCGGCCTCTTTGAGGTCGGCCTCAACGTCCTGCAGGAACCCGCCGCGGCGCATAGAGCTGCCGCCAGAAACGATGATGGCCTTCTTACCCTTGAGGTTCTTCACCTCGTGGCGAGCGCCCTCACCAAAGTACAGATCGCGAGGATTGGTAAAACGTCCCATACTGTGCCTCCTAAACAAGCCCCTCTTAGACTTGCGTATATAACGGAGCACCCAATTGGCTCCGTTAGGACCGGTTTGCGCGTTGCCGGCGATGACAATGCGCGATGTCTAAACGTCTCAACGCTCAGACAAACACTATTTTACCGTTCTGGTTGGTCAGTTATTCACCTAAAGCCGCCAATGATGAAACGTTTTTTCTATCCCTGAAGACCCTTGTGCGGCATCCATACTCCCAAGCTGGGCAAACGTTTTATCAAGGTTGACTACATATCCCGGGCAGGACCGTGCCCCTCCAAAATATGCACCGTTCGCCGCCAAAAATCGACCGTTTGCGGCACCGTGATACCACTCGGTCGTCCAAGGTGCCGACATTTGTGCGACATCCGTCTTCGTGGTGCAAAGGTGCAAGTCCAAGTGCGGCACCCCCGGTGTGCCACATGCGGGTAAACTAGAACCTTATATAGAAACATTTGAACCCTAACCGCAGCAAAGGAGGCCCCATGGCATTCGATCCCATTCAAGAGGATTGCCATCGCCTCGTTCTTGAGGCCTTGCGCCGCGACAATATCCCGCTCACCGACGGTGCCGCCGTAGAGCGTCTGATGGAACAATTCACCCGCAACCCCGCACCGCTCATCGTGCACGACCGCGACCGCGCCGGGCACCTCATTGCCAAGGTGGTCGAGGCTGTCGACTACCGCATTCCCTTTATCCCTGACGATACCCAGGCAGAGCAAGAAGAGGCAGCTGCCGAGAACATGCTCCGCGAGGCAGCCGCGCTCGACCCGACCAACTGGGACGCTCAGCGCATGCTGACCGCCCTCACCGCCGGCTCCAACGAGGAATACGTGCAGTATCTGGTGTCCAAGTGCGACGAAGTGGAGCACGATCTGGCGCTCAAGACCGCCTCGGCGCAGGACCCCTACGAGCGTGAGGCCGCAGGCGACCTTATGCGCCGCCCCTACCTGCGCTGGCTTGCCGCCTTGGCATCGCGCGCGCTCATTAGCGGACGCTACCGCATGTCGCTCGAAGCCGCGAATCGCAGCTTGGACTTTGCGCCCAACGACCCCGCTGGTGTCCGCCACACCGCGATGCTCGCTATGGCAAAGCTCGAATACCCCGCCGAGGAGCTCAAGCGATTTCGCTCTGCCCACTCCGTCCCCTATCTCGCCAGCACGCCGCTGCGTCGTCGTCCCAAGGACGCGGAGCGCGACTTGGACCCATGGACGCTCATCGCGCTGATGAGCGCTGCCTGGCGCGAGCTGGACTACGAGGGCGCCGAGCACTATTTGCGCATCCTCGCACGCTCGTGCCTGCACGCGGCCGAGGCGCTCTACTTCCAAACCGAGTTTCCCGATGGCGTCTATGCCCGCGTCAACGTGGGTGTGGGCTCCACCGACGAGCTCGTCCTTGCGCTGTCCGAGGCGACGCCGGTACTGCAGGAGGGCCTGGGCGCCCCCGACAACGCCAGCTTCGCCGCCTGGGTCGCTACCAACGATATCGTGCGTTCCCAAATCGATGAGCGCATACTGCGGGCGGCCGAGCAGGGTTTGCCGTTTAAGGGAGGAGACCTCTAATGGATCCGAGCGTCTACATCCCCGCCTACCTGGAGCGCACCTATCTGGCGTCGCACCCCGAACTCACCGATGCAGCACGCGAGCTTGTCCATAACGACGTGAGCGTCAACCCTCATAAGTATGCGCAGACCGAGCATGCTCAGGCACTGCTGTCCTACGCCGGTGTTCATCGCCACCTGCTCGACGAGCTCCATCGCATCGAGGATATGGGCAGCGACGAGGAGTTCGAGCAGACGCGCAATCGTCTGTTCGACGACATGCGCGATGAGCTGCTCAAGATTGTCCGCGTCGATGCGCTGGCCGTCGATGCCCAGCTGCTCGCCATCATTTTGGCGGACACGCCCGTTGACGCCTGCCTGGGCGACCTGATGAAGCTCGAGGCGACCACGACCGATTACCTGCAGCAAAGTGTGCCCGGGTTCGATATGGAGGCCCCACACTACTGGGCCAACAAAGTTTTGACGGACGGCGTGACGGCGGCAGATCTCACCGTGAACGAGCCGGCACTTATCGGGTGGCTCCACACGCTCGAGGCCATCTCGCAGCTGTGCATGGCGAGCGCCCGCTACCGTGCTGCCGCCAACTACGCCCGCCGCGTCCTTAAGGCGGAAGGCTACCCCACCCGAGCCGCAGGCACCGTGTTGCTCGCCCTCGCTCGCCTGGAAGACCAGGACGGCTTTTTTGCCCTGGCTCACCAGCTCGAGGAAGAGATCGGGGCTGATGCACTCGAGAACTCCCCCTGGTACCTGCTCGCCCGCACCATCCTCTTGTTCAAAACGAACAAGATGCGTCCGGCGGTGCGTGCGCTGCGTGAGTTCGCTAACCGCTGCGAGGGCGGCGCATTCTTCTTGCTGAATCCCATGTACCAGACACCGTACCTTCCCTGCCGACCCGAGCCGCGCGACCCCTGGGACCTCTCGCACCAGGCGGTTTGGGAAGCCGACGGCATTATCTCGGACACCCCCGACTTTGCCCCCTGGGCCAACGCCTGCGAAGATGTATCGCAGCTTGCCCAGGAATTTGCGCGCCGCTACGGATTTTAGTGACGCACTCGACCCGACCATGTCGTTTACGTTAGGAACGGTTTCATGAATCTCCGCTCATCTCTTGCCTGCACCTCGAGCGATATCGCTCGCTGGGGACTGCGCTCTGTCCTCAAACGCCAGGGCGGCGTACTCCCCGGCCGCATCGCCATGAAGATCGATCCCGAGTTGCTGAGCGACCTCGCTGGCCTTGTCGACCGCAGCGTGGTGATTACGGGTACTAATGGCAAGACCACCACCTCCAACCTCATCGCCGACGCCGTTGCCGCCAGCGGCGCCACCGTGGTATGCAACCGCGCCGGCAACAACATGGAGCCGGGCGTGGTGGGTGCGCTGCTCGAGGCCCGCAGTGGCCTTAAGCACACCAGCAGCGGCAAGCGCGTGGGCGTTTTTGAGTGTGACGAGCTCTACACCGTACGCGTTCTGCCCAAGCTCAAGCCGACGTACTTTGTGCTGCTCAACCTGTTCCGCGACCAGCTGGATCGCTATGGCGAGATCGACCATACCCAAGACGTCATCGCCCATGCGTTGGAGCTCTCTCCGACGACAACGCTCATCTACAACGCCGACGACCCGTTGTGTGCCTCGATTGCCGCGCGCGTTCCCAACGCGAGTATTGCCTTTGGCATCGACGGCGCCACCAACACCGAGTCCGACCGCATTAGCGACTCACGTTTTTGCTCACAGTGCAACGCGCCGCTGGAGTATGACTACGTGCAATACGGCCAGCTCGGCGCCTACCATTGCCCCTCGTGCGGCTGGGCCCGCCCTGCGCTTGTCCGTCGCGTGACGGACGTGAAGCTCGGCTGCGACGGCTACGGCTTCGACCTGGTCTTTGGATCTGCGCCCGACGCGGCTGCCGTACACATCGCCACACGCTACAACGGCCTGTACATGGTCTACAACGTTGCCGCTGCATTCTTTGCCGCACATGAGTTAGGCGTGGATACGGCGCACCTGCAGCCCACGCTCGACGCCTACGTCCCCGCCGGCGGACGCATGGGCCGCTGGGATATCGCCGGCCGCACCATCGAGGCCAACCTGGCTAAGAATCCCGTAGGCTTCGATCGACAAATCCAGTCCATCAAGACGGCAGGCGGCAGACTCTGCGCTTTCTTCCTCAACGACAACGACGCCGACGGCCACGATGTATCGTGGATCTACGACGTCGACTTTGAGCGCATCGCCGACACGCCGGGTCTTGTCGCCTTTGCCGGAGGCACGCGCGCGCACGACATGCAGGTGCGCCTCAAGTACGCCGGCATCGATGCCGCGATTATCTCGGACGTCGCGCAGGCAATTGGCGCCGTGGCAGACGAGGCCGCCGATGACACCTTCTACGCCGTCGCCAACTACACGGCCTTCCCGCCGCTGGTCAAGGAGCTCGACGGGCTGAAAGGCGCCACCGCCGACGCTGTTGCTGGGCGCGCCGTAGCCCGTGCCGACGGCAGCGCTCTTCCTGTCGGTATCGCGCCAGTCGAGCTTTCGCGCCCGCTGCGCATCGTCTACCTGTATCCCGATGCCCTTAACCTCTACGGCGACGGCGGCAACGTCATCGCCCTCGAGCGCCGCTGCGCCTGGCGTGGCATTCCCGTGCGCGTGGACGAGGTCCGTATGGGCGAAACGCTTGATTTGACCGATGCCGATATCGTCATGATGGGTGGCGGCTCCGACCGCGACCAGCTAGCCGTGGCACACGAGCTGCTCGCCCAAAAAGACAAGGTCGCGGCCTATGTTGAGGATGGCGGCTCGCTGCTTGCCATCTGTGGCAGCTATCAGCTGCTCGGCCGTTCGTACTATATGGGCGAAAATCGCATCGAGGGCCTGGGCGTCATTGCCGCCGAAACCGTACGTGGCTCCGATCGCCTGATCGGCAACGTAGCCGTCAAAACCGATCTGGCACCTGAGCCCTTTGTGGGATTCGAGAACCATGGAGGTCGCACCCTGCTCGACGCGGAGGCAACGCCGCTCGGAACGTCCGTCGTCGCGGGCACCGGCAACAACGGCGACGATGGCCTTGAGGGTCTGATCTACAAGGGCGTCATCGGCACGTACCTGCACGGGCCGGCGCTGCCCAAAAACCCCGAACTCGCCGACTGGCTGATCGCCCATGCCCTCGAGCGCCGCGGCGATGCGCAGGCCACGGCCCTGCTGCCGCTCAAAACCCTCGACGACACCTACGAGCACGCCGCCCACGACGCCGCCATGAAGCTCCTCCCCTAGCACCTCACCACCACAAAGGGGACAGGCACCTTTGTGGTGGTTGATTTCCGATCTCAGCCGAACACATTGAGCAAATAGGCCATTCCCACAGCTAGCCGAACGCCCCCGAGGCCCCATCCGGGCCCCGGGGGCGGCATTTTCCCAGTTGAAGGAACGG
>CABUXL010000017.1 GCA_902495525.1 uncultured Collinsella sp. | reverse complement strand
TCGTCCCAGGTGCCGCCGACGCCCATCAGGAACACGGCGTCGTAGCCCTCGTCGGCGACCTTGTCGGCGAGCGCGGTCATCTTCTTGCCGGTCTCGTAGAGCGCCTTGCCGTCCTCGAGGTAGCCCTCCTGGTCGAAATGCATGATCTCGATCTTCTCGGTTTCCTTCATTTGTCTCTCCTTTCTGGGGTTGTCTCCACATCCCCCATGCCAACGGGCATCAAAGCCCGCTTACATTCCGTAACACTCAGCCGCTTTGGCTTTAAGCGCATTGACTGACTCTTCGTAGCCCTCTGCCTTGACCTCCATTTGCTTGGAGACGGCATCGAGATACGGGTGCACGTCCCATGACTTCAGACGCTCGGCGATCATTGCCGCAATCGTCTGGAAGAACACAAGATTGGGAATCGCGCTGAGCAGCGGAGCCACCTGAGGCACCGCAACCTCGTGAGCCCTACCCCTGGGATGGGCCGTGAGCAGCACCGTTTTTGTCGTAACGTTCGATAGCGCATCGGCGATATTCGCAAGACGCTCCGACCCTTGTGGATCGTCGACGATAAACACCAGGTAGCCTGGGGTTATCTGCATCTCGGGACCGTGAACGAACTCCTCGCCCTCGTGATGCATGGCAGGAATCTTGATGGTCTCGTTCAGCTTGAGGGCCGCCTCTTCGGCAACGCCATAGTTGGGGCCGTTGCCGACGACCATGGCGGGCATGTGCTCAGAAAGCTCGAGCATGTGGTCTTGGACATATGCCTCGGCGGTCTTGCACATCACGGCATTGCCCTGGATAGCCTCGCGCAGGTCGTCAAGACGCTGGGCAACGCCCTCGGCGTCAATCGTTCCGCGCGCTTGACCGCCGTAAATACCAAAGAGCACCAGGTACTCAACGAGAACCTCGACGCCCAGAGTCACAAAGTCCACCGACTCGACGCCCACGCCGTAGTCGAGAACGATATCAGCGTGTTCCTTAATAGGCGCTTCGACGTTTGCCGTGAGCGCAACTGCAGGCATATCGTGAGCGCGCATGTAATCGAGCGCCGCGATCGTGTTGGTCGAGTAGCCGCTCTGAGAGACGGCGATGTTGAGCACATGCTGCGGATAGGTGTGCTCAAAATCGACGAAGGCCTCGGGCGTCACAACGGACACCTGCATCTGCAGCGCATCCTGCAGGTAATCGCGGGCGCAATCGGTGGCATGGCGCGACGAACCCGAAGCAACGATGCGCAGTGCGCTAAAGGAACCAGACTGGAAAATATCTACGAGCTGGCATACAAGCTCAGACGAACGCTCAAGGTTCTCACCCATACGCACGTGGGCGAGTTGAACGTAATCGAGCATTTTCATCGTCTCACCTCGTAACAAATCATTAGTATTTGATACCAATCACAGTTACAGGTTACGTCTTTTTGATACCTCTTTGTCGATTAATTTATCCCCATCGGCGAACGGTCGATTTTGAGCCATGTAAGGTTGTATATACGGCTGACCCAACGATCAAAACTGGTTAGCTTCCCAGCCGTTATTCACAAAACACCAGCTAGTACGTATAGGTATATCCACCCGCATCACCGCGGTTAAACGACTTGACGTATTCGATTGCCTGCCCGCTTGCATCGAAGCTCACGCACTCCAGCGTCAAGGCAAGATCGCCCTGCTCCAGTCCAAGCAGACCGGCATCTCGCGCGCCCAGCGCTTCGATATCGAGCTTTTCCTGTGCCATGACCGGCTTTCGGCCCAGCATCTCATAGGTCTCGTACAAACTGAAAACCGACACGTCGATCTCTTCGATTGTTGGGAACAGCAGGCAGGGAATCAGCGCCATCTCAATCGATACGGGATCGCCGTTAATGCAGTTCAAACGTCGAATGGAATAGAGCAGGTCGTCCTCGGCAATACCAAATAGGTCAGCGTAGTATGGCCCCGCATAACGCTTGGAGCGCGCCAGAATGCGGACGGACGGTTCGCCGCCCGAGGCGCGAACCGATTCACGGAAGCCGCCCGTACGCTCAAACGTAACGGGCACCTTCTGTGCCACGAAGGCACCCTTTCCGCGGACACGGCGAATCTGGCCGCGACGAACTAGCTCGTCCACGGCACTCCGGATAGTCAGGCGTGTCGTGCCAAACTCCTCGGCAAGCTCATTTTCGGACGGAATCATCGAACCCGTAGGGTATATTCCGCGCTCGATACGCTCTTCAATGCGACGTCGAATGCGTATATAAACCGGGGTGGCATCTACTGTTTCAGCCATTGTTCACCTGCCACGCTCCTCATGCCGTTCTTTTCACCGTTGTCGGCAAAGCGGAACTTTGTAGGCAAAATCACCGATTTACAATGCTCCACAAAACGCATGTCCTTATCGAACTCAATCGAGCTCTGATAGAAAACAGGCGTCCCCTCGTCCTGCTGAAGCAGTTCGGCCTCTTCGGCATTCAGGCGCGAAATCGAAACATGTTCACACCCATGCTCCACGCGCACGCCGCCTTCTTGAAGCAAAACATCGTACAGGCTTTCTTGCGTATAGTCGTGATTGGGAAGCGATGGACACAGGGACAGGTTAACGTGAGCCGTCTCGATTGATGCCGGCTCGCCCTCAATAAGTCGAACGCGCTGCATGCGAAGCAAAGGAGCGTCTACGGCAACCCCAAGCTTGTCGGCAAGTGTCTCATCCGCCTCGAGAGTCTCGGTGGAAACCAAGCGAGAAGAGGGGTGCAAGCCTGCAGTCCGCACGGCATCGGAAAAGTTATACGTCTCCTGGAAGATATTGAGCGGTTTGGGAGGACACACATACGTACCCGATCCGCGGCGGCTTTCGAGCGTTCCGCACGAAATGAGCCGCATAATACCGGCGCGCAACGCCGTACGCGAAACGCCAATCTCTTCACACAGCACGCGCTCGGCCGGCAGACGATCGCCGCCGCCGAGCTGATAGTGCTGGATATACCAAAGAATTCCCTCAACAGCACGATCTTTGGGGGGAATTGCATAAGATTCGCCTGCCATTGCACAGACTCCTCATTCAGAAACGTATGCCGCCAAAATTAGGCCAGCCCTCCCATGGCATCAAATTCGGCCTTAATCTTCTCGGCGACATTCCGATACGACTTATATAGACTTGAATCGCGTTTGACTTCGTCGGTCATAACGGGAATCTCTAATTTGGAAACCTCGTCTTTTCCCGTCTGAACCGCCACAACAACGCCCATACCAAGACACATATTACGCTTGGCAGCGTTCATTTTTGCCGCCTTAGCGGGATTTGCCAGGATACGCTGGGCAAATTCCTGTTTTGAGACCGCTTCCTCGGCCTCTGGATCGCCCGCTTCGGCCACTTCGCACTGCAGCACATCCGCATAGTCAAAAATCTTCGGCTCGCCGCCGCGCTGATGCACGGCCCACTTGCGGCGCGTGGCATCCTGGTAGATAGCCGGCAAAAACGTAAACCGCGGTGGGTCCAAAATCGTATCCGTGATGGTAAACACATCGGGATCAAAGGCATCCTGCGGGTTTTTCTTCTTGAACAGCCCCATATCACCCTCCCGTACTAGCATTAAACAACTCAAGCTGAATATAGCACCAATTTCAAGCCGCCACTTTACCGTATCGGTACGCGGCGTCTATGGCTCGCCCAGCGGAAGAGTTTACGGACGAGGGCCGGGGTGCCTGCCTTGTTTTGAGAAGTTCGCGGAGCCCACTTTTCAAAACAAGGCAGGCACCCCGGCCCCGCCGGCAAATAGCGGACACTCCGCATGCAATCTATGCAAACAAACAAGTACGCTTAGCTACATTCGGTAAGCTCGAGCACGCTGCCCTTAACGATAAGCGCCGGCTCCAGGACGACCTCTTCGGCACGCCTGCCGCCCCTACCGGCAAGACGCTTGGACATGCAGCCAAAAGCATGCTCCGCAAGGACACCAGGATCCTGCTCAATCGCGGTCAGCGCCGGCTCAAAGAGAACGTCGGCCGCCGAGTTGTCATAGCTCACCACCGAGATATCGCCCGGGATGCTCTTCCCCATCTCGTGCAAGCGCTTGAGCAGACCGAGGGCGATGTTATCCGAACTTGCGAACACAGCGGTGGCATCAGTTGCGAGCACCGCCTCCGAGGCCTCATAGGCACTCGGAATGTAGTACTCGCTCTCAAACTCCAAACGTGCGTCGATAGGCAGGCCAACCTCGCGCAGCGCGCGCTCATAGCCGGCAAGTCGCTTACGCCCCGTATTGGAACGGCGCGCGTTAACCAAGCAGGCAATGCGACGGTGGCCCTGCTCGATCAGATAGCGAGTGGCCATGTAGCCACCCATCTCGTGGTCGAACATCACCTTGTCGCACTCGAGCCCCTCAATGGCACGGTCGACCATCACGGCAGGGATAGGCAGATGGCTGACTTCTTCGCGCAGGGCGCGGTCGTCGGAGAACTCGTCGCCTACGACCAGGAAGACGCCATCAACGCCGCGCGTCACCAGCTGGCGCAGCAGCTCCAGATCGTCATCGGCGCTTCCGCCCGAGCTGGTAATGAAGAGCGCATAGCCGTCCTCGCGGCAGCGCTTTTCCAGGCTACCGGCGAGCGAGGCAAAAAAGCGGCTCTCGATGTTAGGGACGATAAGGCCCAGGGTGCGCGACTCGCGCATGACCAGGCTGCGCGCGATCTGGTTGGGAACATAGTGGTTGCGCGCCGCGACCTCTTTGATGAGCTTGCGGTTTTCTTCCGAGATGCGACAGGGCCGATTATTGAGCACAAGCGAGACCGACGAGGGGGAAAGCCCCACCTCCTGGGCGATCTGCTTGAGGGTGACTTTGTTGGCCATCTCGCTCCTTCCGGGTTTACGCGCAATCTCTTGAAAGTATAGCGACTACCCCTCTACCTCGGTGATAAACACTTTACCAATCCGGTAGACGGCTGTTTTATCGCCGCCAGCGCACCAAATCCGTCCGGGTGGGGTATATTGCAATCGATTGATGACAACGACCACCAAAAGGCGGATATTCGTATGCACGAGAACGACTTTTTTAACGAGGACCTGCTGTGCGCGCTTGCTGGCGTTGCCGGCGAGGACAACGTACTGATGAGCGAGCCCATGCGCGAGCACACCACGTTTAAGATCGGCGGCCCGGCCGACGTCTTTGTCACGCCCGATACCGAGCAGGGCCTCGTCGCCACGCTCGATACCTGCTATCGCTGCGATCTGCCCCTCACCATCGTGGGCAACGGCTCCGACCTACTCGTCGGCGACAAGGGCATCCGCGGCGTCGTCGTGGCGCTGGGCGAAGGCCTCTCCGACATTACGATCGACGGCACGCACGTCACGGCGGCAGCCGGCGCGCTGCTTTCCGATGTCGCAGCCGCGGCAGCCGAGGCCGGTCTCACCGGCATGGAGCCCATCTCGGGCATCCCCGGATCGGTCGGCGGCGCCTGCTACATGAACGCCGGTGCCTACGGTGCCTGCATGGCCGATGTGCTGGAGTCCGTGCGCGTCTACAAACCCGCTCGCCAGCTCGACGACGGCACCCGCGGCAGCGGCAATATCATTGAGTTCGATGTCGACGAGCTTAACCTGGGCTATCGCAAGAGCCGTATCGCCGACGACGGCCTTATCGTGCTCTCTGCCACCTTTAACCTTGCCCCGGGCAACGCCGCGATGATCAAGGCCGACATGGACGACTACCGTCAACGCCGCGAGGACAAGCAGCCTCTCGACATGCCGAGCGCCGGCTCCACTTTCAAGCGCCCTGAGGGCCACTTTGCCGGCAAGCTCATCATGGACGCCGGCCTGCGCGGCCACGCTGTCGGCGGTGCCCAGGTGAGCGAGAAGCACTGCGGCTTCATCGTCAACGCCGACCACGCCACCGCCGCCGACGTCGACGAACTCATCCGCGACATCCAAGCCAAAGTCAAAGAGCAGTTCGACGTAGACCTAGAACCCGAAGTCCACCGAGTAGGCGAATTTTTATAAAAAGAAGGCCCCGAAAGGGGCCTTCACTTTCTTTAATTCAGATAAACCGGTCCGGTGTGTGACGTATTGGACCCGAGAGGTCCGTGGCTGCCCGAAAGGCATTAGGTTGATCGCGAGTTTCGCACGAGCCGGAGAGCACTTAATGTGCTCTCCGTGCGAGCAGGACTGTCCGAGCAGGCAACCTAATGCCTTTCGGGCAGCCACGGACCAACTTACTTCAAACCGCAGCTACGACAGCGCAATACCGCCAAGCCAGCCCCAGCGCACGCCAGAGCCAGTGCCGTAGAACCCAATGAACGAGTCAAGCGACTTAGACGTAATGGCACCCTCGTTGCTCATAACGATACCGCCGCCAACGTAGATACCCACATGACCGTAGATAAGGCCCGGAGCACCCGTGCCGCTGTGCGAGGAATCGGCCACGATCATGCCCACCTGCAGCGCCGAGCGGTCGGAGCTATAGCACCATGCGTTAAACATATCGCACGCGTTACCGCCAAAGTAGCCAACGCCAGCGTTACGGAAGACATTGGTAACCCACGCCGCGCACCAGTTCTGACCCGGCGAAGGCGTGGAGTAGCACGCGTTGACGACAGCCTGCTGCTTGCCCGAGCCGGCATTCTGCTGCGGAGTTCCGGGCGCATACGATCCACCACCCGAGCTCGAACCACCCGAGTAGGAATTGTTCTTGTTCGCGGCAGCCGCGGCAGCGGCGGCCTTCTTGGCAGCCTCCTCAGCCTGGGCGGCAGCGAGGATCTCGGAATCGCGCTGAGCCATGAGCTCCTTGACGTCGTCGGAAAGACCGCTCAGCACGGTCTGGACCTCTTGCTGCTTGGCCTGCATGTCCTGCATCTGGGCAGTCTGCTGGTCCTTGAGCTTCTCCAAGTCGGCCTTCTGCGACTCGAGCGCGGTCTTTTGCGCATCGAGCTCTTCCTGGATGGTCTGGATGTCCTCGATGGCGTCGCGGTCGCTCTTGTTGACCTTCTCAACATAGTGTGCATTGGCGACGAGTTCCTCAAATGAGCCAGAAGCCAGTAGCAGCGACAGAATGTTGGTGCCGCCCGACTTGTAGCTGGCGGCAACGCGATCGGAAAGATCGTTGCGCTTCTTTTTGAGCTCGGCCTTCTTTTCATCAATCTGCGCCTGCGTGCTGTCAATCTGGCCCTGAACGCCCTCGATATCGTTGAGGGTCTGGGCGTTTTTGTTGGCCAGCACCGCATACTCATTGGCAATGCTGTCGAGCTGCGCCTGGACCTCGTCGAGCTGCGCCTGGGCGGCATTCAGTTTGTCAGTGGTTTCTTGGCTGGCCTCAGCCGCATGGGCGCGAGCGGGCAGACCAAAAAGAACGGCTGCAGAAGCTGCGCCGAACAGAGCCTTGAGGGCAGTGCGACGCGAGAGCTCCTGGGAAAGGATGGAATCGCTGTTTGGTGACATATCTACTCCGTTACATGTTTATTTATATGTCGCTCAACTCATACATATTAGCGTACATCCGGCGCATCCCAACGATTTCCACGAACGGCAGCAAACCGTATGGTCGGCGGCTCGTATGCAAGTGCCAAAGTCGAGGTTATGCCCACGCAAGCATTTCTATGAGTACGTTAACATCAATCCTCTGGTTTTCCCGCTGTGCACGTTCTTGGCACCCCTACCTGCGCTATACTCCCCTCAAGAAGTGTTCCTGATTCGATAGGAGACTACATGTCCAAAGCACTCGACCCCAAAGACACCTGCGTCCTCGTTACCGGCGGCGCCGGCTTTATCGGCTCGCACACCGTTGTTCAGCTGCTCGAGGGTGGCTACCAGGTCGTCATCGTCGACGACCTCTCCAACTCCAGCGCTGTCGCCGTCGACCGCGTCAAGACCATCGTGGGCGACGAGGCCGCCAAGAACCTCACCTTCTACGAGGCCAACGTGCTCGACCGCGATGCAATGGACAAGATCTTCGATACCCACCAGATCGACCGTGTCATCCACTTCGCCGGCTTTAAGGCCGTTGGCGAGTCGGTGAGCAAGCCCGTCGAGTACTACCACAACAATATCGAGAACACCCTGGTGCTCATTGACGTCATGCGCAACCATGGCTGCAAGTCCATCATCTTCTCGAGCTCCTCGACCGTCTACGGCGATCCGGACAATCCGCCCGTCACCGAGGAAGACCCCAAGAAGCCCGCGACCAACCCCTACGGTTGGACCAAGTGGATGATTGAGCAGATCCTCATGGACGTCCACACCGCCGACCCCGAGTGGGACGTCGTGCTGCTCCGTTATTTCAATCCCATCGGCGCCCATCCGTCGGGCCTGATCGGCGAGGATCCCAAGGGTATCCCCAACAACCTGGTGCCTTACGTCGCCCAGGTCGCCGTCGGTAAGCTCGAGGCCGTTCAGGTCTTTGGCAACGATTACCCCACCCCCGACGGCACCGGTGTTCGCGACTACATCCACGTGTGCGACCTGGCATCTGGTCACGTGGCCGCCCTCAACTGGATGAACGGCAAGACCGGCGTCGAGATCTTTAACCTGGGCACCGGCACCGGCACCTCGGTACTCGAGGTCGTCGCCGCCTTCTCCAAGGCCTGCGGCAAGGAGCTGCCCTACGTGATCCGCGAGCGCCGTGCCGGCGACATCGCCGCCAACTGGTGCGATGCCTCCAAGGCCGAACGTATGATGGGCTGGAAGGCCCAGTACGACATCGCGGATATGTGCCGCGACAGCTGGAATTGGCAGAGCCACAACCCCAACGGCTTCGCCGACGCCGAGTAGCAAAAACCTGCATGCTGTTCTTGCCCCGATCTCACGATGTGAGACCGGGGCTTTTTCATGGCGCGTAACCATTCACCGAAATCCGAGCAACTTTTCCATCTTACCTATACATGTTTAAACAACATGTTCTACAATAGGCGTATTGAATCAGAGCACCGGGGGGCGGACTGTTCACCCATCTGCAGGCCGGTCCCACAACAAGAAGGTTGGTGAGCGCATCCATGGAGCGTGCAAGCGGTGTTCTCATGCCCATCTCGTCCCTGCCCGGACCGTACGGCATCGGCGGCTTTGGCTGGAACGCCTACGACTTTGTCGATTTCCTCGCCTCGTGCAAAAACCATTATTGGCAGATTTTGCCCCTTACGACGACGAGCTATGGCGACTCGCCCTATCAGTCGTTCTCGGCCCGTGCGGGCAACCCCAATTTCATCGACTTTGTCGAGCTTATCGAGGCAGGTTACCTGGAGCAGCGCGATATCGACGGCGTGAACCTGGGCTCCGACCCCAACAACGTTGACTATGGCGCCATCTTTGTTGGCCGTCGTCAGATTCTCGACCGCGCCGCCGAGCGCTTTGCCACCGACAAGCCGGCCGATTTCGACGACTATGTCCAGGCAAACGAAGACTGGCTCATTCCTTACTGCGAGTTCATGACCGTCAAGGAGGAATGCGGTCTCAAGGCATTTTGGGAGTGGCCTGCAGAGCTCCGTACCCGCGGTGAGGCTTCTGCCAAGGTCTGCGCCGCCCATCCCGCGCGCATGCTCTACCACCAGATGACGCAGTACTTCTTCAATCGTCAGTGGAGCCGCCTCAAGACCTATGCCAACGAGCGCGACATCCTTATCATCGGCGACTTGCCTATCTACGTCTCGCGCGACTCGGTCGAGATGTGGGCCGCGCCCGAGCTCTTTAAGATCGACGCCGCCGGCAACCCCGTCAGTGTCGCCGGCACGCCGCCCGACCAGTTCTCGGCCACCGGCCAGTACTGGGGCAATCCCATCTATGACTGGGATGCCATGGAAGCAGACGGCTTCTCCTGGTGGGAAGGCCGCATCCGCGCCGCACTCAACATGTATGACGTTATCCGTCTGGACCACTTCCGTGGCTTTGAGGCCTACTGGGAGGTGCCGTTCTCCTCGCCCGACTCGTCCTACGGTTCGTGGACGCAGGGCCCCGGCCTCAAGCTCTTCAAGACGCTCGAGGAAAAGCTCGGCACGCTGCCTATTATCGCCGAGGACCTGGGCTTCCTTACCCCCGGCGTCATCGATATGCGCGACACCTCGGGCTTCCCCGGCATGAAGATCTTGCAGTTTGCCTTTGAGGGCACCAACTCGTATTACCTGCCGCATAACTACATCGCCAATACCGTCGCCTATGTAGGAACGCACGACAACGAGACGGCGCGCGGTTGGTTCGAGGGTACGGCCACTCCGCGTCAGCGCGAGCAAGCTGCCCTGTACACCCACCAGCAGGCCGGCGAGTCCATGGCCGACGCGCTCAACAGAACCATCGCCGCCAGCGTGAGCGATACCTGCATCTACACCATGCAAGACCTGCTCAACCTGGGCAACGAGGCACGCATCAACACTCCCGCCACCCTGGGCGGCAACTGGACCTGGCGCATGCTCGATGGCGCCATCACCCGCAAGCTCGAGCACAAGCTCACCGACTGGACCGAAACCTACTTCCGCATCCCGTCGAAAGCCGAAATTGAGCTTCCCCAATAGGAGCCACCGCGCCCGACCCCACCCCACCGTGCGGACGCGTCCGTTTTTCCCGCGCGAGGCCGCTCCAATCCCTCGCGCGGGCTTCTTTTGAATTTCTGACATGTCGTCAACTCACCACAGGAGGAAACATGCCCCGTATCAATCTCACAGAACTCGCCGAGCAGTCCTTTGGAACCTCGCTCGAGCAGCTCGATGACCGCCATATTTATAAGCTGCTGGCCAAGCTCGTGCAGGAGCGCTCTGCAGCTTGCCCGCTCAACAATGGCAAGAAAAAGCTCTATTACATCTCTGCTGAGTTCTTGATTGGCAAACTGTTGATCAACAACATGATCGACCTCGGTATCTATAACGAGGTTAAGGACCAGCTCACCGCCGCGGGCCACGACCTCAATAAGATTGAGGAGTTTGAGGTCGAGCCGTCGCTCGGCAACGGCGGCCTGGGCCGCCTGGCCGCGTGCTTCTTGGATTCCATCGCAACGCTGGGCCTGACCGGCGACGGCGTGGGCCTCAACTACCATTACGGCCTGTTCCGCCAGCGCTTTGTCGACAACCAGCAGCAGGCCGTCCCCGACGAGTGGCTCGGCGAGCAGGATATCCTGATCGATGACGACCGCTCCTACACTGTTGAGTTCGGCGACTTTGCCGTTACCTCCAAGCTCGCCAACATCGACGTGCCCGGTTACGGCCAGCCCACCAAGAACCGCCTGCGCCTGTTCGACTTGGCGAGCGTCGACGACGGTCTGGTCCCCGGCAGCTCCATCGACTTCGACAAGACCGAGATCGCCAAGAACCTCACCTTGTTCCTCTACCCCGATGATTCCGACGAGCAGGGCCGCCTGCTTCGCATCTACCAGGAATACTTCATGGTGAGCAACGCCGCCCAGCTCCTGATCGACGAGGCCATCGAGCGCGGCAGCAACCTGCACGATCTGGCCGACTACGCCGTGGTCCAAATTAACGACACGCACCCCACCATGGTCATCCCCGAGCTCATTCGCCTGCTCACCACCAAGCACGACATCGAGTTTGACGAGGCCGTTACCATTGTGCGTTCCATGGTCGCCTACACCAACCACACGATTCTTGCCGAGGCCCTCGAGAAGTGGCCGCTCGCCAGCCTACAGAAGGTCTCCCCTGCCATCGCCGACATCATCGTCAAGCTCGATGAGATCGCAAAGGCCGAGCACGACGACCCGCGCGTCGCCATCATCGACGAATACGACACCGTCCGCATGGCCCACGTGGACATCCACTTTGGCTTCTCCATCAACGGCGTCGCCGCACTCCACACCAAGATCCTGGAGGATACCGAGCTTCATCCGTTCTACGAGATCTACCCCAAGAAGTTCTCAAATAAGACCAACGGCATCACCTTCCGCCGCTGGATCCAGGGAGCCAACCCCGCGCTCGCCAGCCTGCTCGACGACGTAATCGGCACCGATTGGCGCAGCACCGGTGGCCTGAGCAAGCTCGCCAAGTTCGTTGACGACAAAGATGTTCTTGAGCGCCTGACCGCCACCAAGGCCGAGGCCAAGACCATCATGCGCCAGTTCATGGCGCTCGAGCAGGGTGTGACCATTCCCTCCAACGCCATCATCGACGTCCAGGTCAAGCGTATCCACGAGTACAAGCGCCAGCAGATGCTCGCGCTCTACATCATCTGGAAGTACCTCGACATCAAGAACGGCAACAAGCCTGTGCACCCCGTCACCATCATCTTTGGCGGCAAGGCGGCCCCTGCCTACACCATCGCCCAAGACATCATTCACCTGATCCTGACGTTGTCGCAGTGGATCGCCAACGACCCCAACGTAGCCCCCTACCTGCAGGTTGTCATGATCGAGAACTACAACGTCACCGCTGCCGAGCGCGTGATCCCCGCTGCTGACATCTCCGAGCAGATCAGCCTGGCCTCCAAGGAGGCGAGCGGCACCTCCAACATGAAGTTCATGCTCAACGGCGCCTTGACCCTGTGCACGCTCGACGGCGCCAACGTGGAGATTGCCGAGCTCGTGGGCGACGAAAACATCTACACCTTTGGCGCCTCGTCCAAGCAGGTCGAGCAACTCTACGCCGACGGCACCTATGACGCCGGCGCGCTCTACCGCAAGCCCGTCATTAAACTGCTGGTGGACTTCATCACCAACCCGGCCTTTATGGCGACCGGCAACGCCGAGCGCCTGCAGCGTCTGCACGACGACATTAAGGGCAAGGACTGGTTTATGGCCCTGCTCGACATTGAGGAGTACATCCAGACCAAGGAGCGCGTACTGGTCGACTACGAGGACCAGGACGCCTGGATGCGCAAGGCGCTCATCAATATCGCCAACGCCGGCACCTTCTCGTCCGACCGTACGATCTCCCAGTACAACGACGAGATCTGGCACCTGAACTAATTTCACTTCCCTTACCCATCCTCTTGAAAACGGAGTCGCGGCAACACGGCTCCGTTTTTTGTGCCCTTGTGTTGCCCGTGGCCTGCCTCGACCAAACAATCTCGATCTGTAACATCTAGCCGGCAGAATTGGGTCTACCTGTTACAGAATGAGACAGACGGGCAAGGCGGCTAAAACAATCTCAATCTGTAACAGGTAGCTGCCAAAAACAGTCCTTCGTGTTACAGATTGAGACGAAAGGACAGGCGGCTCAACTCAATCTCGTTCTGTAACAACTAGACCGACTTTGGCCCTCTACCTGTTACAGTTCGAGACAAACTGGCAGATGGACAACCCCGACACAAAGAAAGGCCCCCCTCTCGCCCAGCGGACGGGAGGGGAGCCTTATATGTGACCGCGGCAAAAGGATGGCAATACCGCAGTCGCCCAAAGGGAGGGTCCGGATGCACCGGGCCTAGATAAGGTTCTTGCCAGACACCTTATCGAAGAGATGGGTCGCGTTCTTCTCGAACTTGAACCAGATGGTGTCGCCAGCCTTGAGCGCGCCCTTGGCCTCGAGGTCGACGACGGGGATAATCAGGACAAACTGGCCGTCGGGGGCGGTCACGTGGACGTGCTCGGTCGAACCCATGAGCTCGGTCACCTCGACGGTACCCTGGAGCGCACCCTCCTCGCCCTTGTCGGCAAGCAGGATCTGCTCGGGGCGCACGCCGGCCGTGATCTCCTTCACGTCGCCGCCGTCCCAGTTAAGAGCGAGTTGAGCGCAGGTCTCGGGGGCGAGAGCAACGTTCATGTCCTCGGTCTTGACGGTAAAGCCGTTGCCCGAGCGCACCAGCTGGGCATCGAAGAAGTTCATCTGCGGCACGCCGATGAAGCCGGCGACGAAGATGTTCGCGGGATGGTTGAAGACCTCCTGCGGCGTGGCGATCTGCTGGACGACGCCGTCCTTCATGACCACGATGCGGTCGCCAAGGGTCATGGCCTCGGTCTGGTCGTGAGTGACGTAGATGAACGTGCCCTTGATCTCGTGGCGCAGCTTGATGAGCTCGGCACGCATCTGGTTACGAAGCTTGGCGTCCAGGTTGGACAGCGGCTCGTCCATCAGGAAGACCTTGGGGTCACGCACGATGGCGCGGCCGATAGCGACACGCTGACGCTGGCCGCCCGAAAGCGCCTTGGGCTTACGGTCGAGGTACTCGGTAATACCCAGGATCTCGGCAGCGGAGCGAACCTTACGGTCGATCTCGTCCTTGGAGACCTTCTTGAGCTCAAGCGTAAACGCCATGTTCTCGTACACCGTCATGTTGGGGTACAGAGCGTAGCTCTGGAACACCATGGCGATGTCGCGGTCCTTGGGCGCCACGTCGTTGACCCGCTTGCCGTCGATGAGCACGTCGCCCGAGGTAATGTCCTCCAGGCCGGCGACCATGCGCATCGTCGTGGACTTACCGCAGCCAGACGGGCCAACGAGGACGACGAACTCCTGGTCGTGAACGGTGAGGTTAAAGTCCTCAACAGCGAGCACGCCATCCTCGGTAACCTTGAGGTTGTGCTTCTTCTCCTCGGTCTTCTTCTTTTTGCCAAAGAAGCCCTTCTTTTTGGACTCGGTGTTGGGATACACCTTCTGAACATGTTTGAGAACGATCTCGGCCATGTCTTTACCTTTCGATATGCGGCACCATGTTGAGGGCGCCGCAGAAACTTGCAAAACAGTTACGGCATCAGCCCTTGACGGCACCTGCCACCACGCCGTCGATGATGTACTTCTGGCAGAGGATGTACATGATGACGATGGGGATAACGACCATCATGATGCAGGCCATCATGGGGCCGAGCTCGACGTGGCCGTAGCCGCCGCGGAAGTACTGGATCAAGATAGGAATGGTCTTGTACTTGGTGGAGTCGAGAGTGAGGTAGGGCAGCAGATAGTCGTTCCAGACCCACATGGTCTCGAGGATGCCGACCGAAAGATAGGTGGGCTTCATGATGGGAAGGACGATCTTAAAGAACACCTGGACCGGGTTGCAGCCGTCGATCATGGCCGCCTCTTCGATCTCGAGCGGGATGTTCTTTACAAAGCCGGCGAACATAAAGACCGCCAGGCCCGCGCCAAAGCCGAGGTAGATAAAGCAGATGTTGAACGGCGTGTTGAAGCCGATGCGGTCCGCCAAATTGGACAGCGTGAACATGAGCATCTGGAAGGGCACGACCATCGAGAAGACGAACAGGTAATAGAAGAAGTTCGAGATCTTGCTGTTGACGCGCACTACGTACCAAGCACACATGGAGCAGCACACCAGAATCAGCACGACCGACGTGACCGTGATGATGAGCGAGTACATAAATGCCGAGGCAAAGCCCTGCTCGTTAAGGGCATGCATGTAGTTTGCGAGGCCGTTGAACGTCTCGGGCGTGAGCAGATCGAATGCCGTGGTGGTGCTGATTGCAGTTGCCTTTTTAAAGGAATTGAGCGCAATCATGAACACGGGGTAGATCCACGCGAGCGACAGAATCGTAAAGAAAATCGAGAGCGCGCGGTTGATAACCTTATCGCGTTTCATTACTGCTGCACCTCCTTGGACCTCGTGGCCTTAAGCTGAATCATGGAGATGGCTACGACCAGGATGCAGAAGATAACTGCCTTGGCCTGACCAATGCCCTGCCATGCGATACCGGCACGCGAATAGAACGTGTTGTAGATGTTCAGGGCGAGCATCTCGGTGGAGTGCGCGGGGGCGCCGCCGGTAAGGGCGAGGTTCTGGTCGAACAGCTTAAAGCCGTTGGTGATGGACAGGAACAGGCAGATGGTGATGGTCGGCATCAGGTTAGGGATCTTAACCTTCCAAAACGTCTGCCATGCCGTAGCGCCGTCGACCTTGGCGGCCTCGATGTAGTCGGACGGAATGGACTGCAGACCAGCAATGTAGATGATCATCATGTAGCCGACCTGCTGCCACAGGGTCAGGATGATAAGGCCCCAGAAGCCAGCAGCAGAGTTAAGAGCGATGAGCTGGGCGCCCACGTTGGAGAGCAGGCAGTTGATCAGAATCTGCCAAATGTAGCCCAGCACGATGCCGCCGATCAGGTTAGGCATAAAGAAGATCGTACGGAAGATGTTGGTGCCTTTGAGCGCCTTGCGGGTGAGCGCCTGCGCAATGGCCAGGGCGATCACGTTGATGAGCACCGTCGACAGGAAGGCAAACGCCACGGTAAAGAAGAACGACGTGGAGAACTGCGGATCGGACAGCGCGCGCACGTAGTTCTCGATACCGACAAAGTGCGCGTTACTAATGATAATAAACTGGCAGAACGAGAGATAGAAGCCCTGGATAAAAGGGATCACGAACCCGATCATAAACGCCAGGCACGTGGGCAGCATAAAGAGCGGCCACCAGCGCTTGAGTGCTTTGCCCATAAAAGGGTCCTTTCAATATGCAGGGGGCGGGCAAACCAACGTCTGCCCGCCCCCTGTCGCTAATCAGATAGCTTGGGCAGCAACTGCTTACTCGGAAGCGGCCTTCTCGGTCTTCCAGCCATCGACGAAGGCGTTCTTGACGCCGTCCCACTTGCTGTTATCGGCAGCGTAGGCAATCAGAGCCTGCTTGAGGTTCTTCTTCCACTCCTCGGAGGGAATGTAGACGAAGTCCCAAGCGACGGTCTTCTTGCCGTCCTTGGCCATGGCAACGGCCTGCTGCGAGAAGACGTTGGTGGTCTCCTTGGCGCTCTTGAACGGAGCGGTCAGACCCATCTTGTCGGCGATGATGCTGGTCGGGGTGTCAGCGGTGACGCACCAATACATGAAGTCCTCGGTGGCCTTCTGGGCATCCTCGGAAGCCTGGGAACTGACGCACCAGTAGTTCTCGCCGCCGGAGCACAGGCCCTGGTTCTCCTCGCCGTCAACACCGATGTAGATGGGCATCATGCCAATCTGATCGTCGGTCATGCCGGCCTTGACGAGGTCAGAGTAGGCCCAAGAGCCGTTCTGGTAGAAGACGGCCTTGCCGGTTGCGAACTCGTTGGTGGCGTCGTCGCCGGTCTTGGAAGCAAGCTGCGAAGGATCGCAGGTGGAGTCGGTGATGTACAGGTCGAAGATCTGCTTGTAGTTGTCGAGGAACTCACCCTTGATCTCGTCGTCCTCCTGGTTGTGCTCCTTCTCGAACTCGTAGTAGAGCGGCATGTTGGCAAGGTGGGTGGTGTAGCGCCAGCTGGAGGAGTCGTCCATGCCGGCGGAAGTGAAGGCACCCTCAACACCAAGCTCGTCCTTGCGGGCCTGGATGTCGTCGGCACAAGCCTTCAGCTTGTCGAAGGAGTTGATGTCCTCGGCCTTGTAGCCAGCCTTCTCGAGCAGCTGCTTGTTGTAAATAATGCCGAAGCTCTCCTGAACCCAGTCGATGCACACATCCTTGCCGTCGGACTGCAGAGCCAGGGAGTCGTCAATGAGCTCACCGCGGAGCTTGGTATCGGACAGGTCGGCGCAGTAATCCTTCCAGTTCTTAAGACCGGTGGGGCCGTTGACCTGGAACAGGGTCGGAGCGGAGCTCTTGGACATCTCGGACTTGAGCTTCTCCTCGTAGGTGTTGGAAGCAGCGGTCACGATCTTGACCTCGACGCCCTTCTCCTTCTTATAGGCCTTGGCGATCTCCTTCCACTCCTTGTCGACCTCAGGCTTGAATTGGAGGAAGTAGACCTCGGCAGCGTCACCAGAAGCAGAGGAGCCGGAGCCGGCAGAACCACCGCAGCCCACGAGACCCAGACCAAGAACCGCAGCCGCGGAACCAGCAAAGCCCAGGAACTGCCTTCTGCTCATTTCGTTCTTCATTACAATCCACCCTTTCACACCGTGGCGGCACCCTTTGCCGCCGCCTTCGGAGATTGGCTCGGGGACTTTGCCCCTTTTGCTGATTTGTACGATACGCTATTTGGCTAGTTGTTTGAACAAGTATTACTAGAGCGGTAGAAAAACTTCGGTGAACGGTAATTTCAACTTGATACTTGACAAGTTTTGTATAAACAATTATTTGTTATCGAATGCAGAGAAAACGCCCGGTCAAGCCGATGCATCGTCGGTTTGACCGGGCGTTTTCTCTTTGAGGGCATGAGTCTCGTCAGGCTGCAAGCTAGCCGGCTATCGCTTGGAATTGACGCGGTAATGGAAGATCTCGGGGTGTGTGCGAGTGTGCGTCACCTCAAACAAGATGCCATCCGAGGTGTACGACTGACTCTCCATGACGGCAACGCAGTTGTATTTGCCGAGGTCAAGATAGCTGCAGTCTTCATCGTTGGCGAGCTCGACACTCACCGTACGACGGCTCGCCATCACTTTGACACCGCGCTTGTGCTCCAGATAGCCATAAATAGAATCTGCCGCGATCTCGGGGGTCAGGCCCTTGGCGATCGACGCCAAAAAATAGCCATGGTCCACTTGGCGCGCGTTGCCGTTGAGGCTTCGGACACGCACTACGCGAATAAGCTCCTCGCCCACCTTAAAGCCCAGGTGACGAGAGAGCTGCTCGGTGCAGACCAGATGCTCAAAAGACTTAACGTCCGTCGATGCAACGGCATTGTTGCGCTTTGCAAACTCGCCAAACGACTCAACCTCTTCGAGTGCGCCCAACATGTCGGTTTCGCCCTTAAGCCAAATAACGCGCACGCCCTTGCCGTGTATGGGCTGCACAAACATCCCGTCGGCCAGCATGCTCAAAGCGCGGCGGACGGTATTGCGCGTGCAGCCAAATTCCGCGGTCAGCTCGGCTTCGGTTGGCAGCATCTCCTGAAACGCATAGGTCCCATTAATGATGCGCGAACGGATCTCGCGGTAGATTCCTTCGTATATCGCTTTTGGCATTGTTTCACCTCTACATTGTTCATTTCCGGCTAGGCACGATAGCATTTCTTAAAGTTGTTTAAACCGAATATCGGTAAAGCGACAGGATTTAACCGTTGACGGTTTCTGTCGTGCCCAAATCGGTTTCGCTCAAAACTGCCGGTACGACAATCGTCCGGTCCTCTACAATGAATCCATTGTTTAAACGTTTCCCCACGCGCAACGCGCCTCGATATTCGGAAGGCAGAACATGCTGCAAAAAATCCAACGCTTTGGCGGGGCAATGTTCGCGCCCGCCATGCTGTTTTCTATATCAGGCCTCATGGTCGGCGTCTCCGCTCTCGCAACGACTGCGGACATCGTCGGCGATCTCGCCGTATACGGAACCCCTTGGTACGCTTTTTGGACCATCATCCAGCGCGGCTCGTGGACGGTCTTTAAACGCCTCCCGCTCCTTTTTGCCGTAGCGCTGCCCATCGGTCTTGCCCAAAAACAACCGGCTCGTTGCTGCCTCGAGGCTCTCGTCGCCTATTTTGCCTACTGCTTCTTTTTGAGCGAGATCATTAAGCTGAGCGGAGACAATCTTGGACTTAAGTACCCGTCGTCTTTGACCTCCGCTAGCGGCATCACCATCATCGACGGCATCAAGACGCTCGACACCGGCATTATCGGCCCGCTGGTGGTATCGGCAACCGTCGTCGCCATCCATGACCGCTTCTACGATGCCAAGGTTCCCGATTGGCTCGGCACCTTCTCGGGCTCCTCGCTGGTCTACCTCATCAGCTTTTTTGCCGTGTTTGCCCTTGCCGCTATCTCGGCCGCCATCGTGCCCTCCGTATACGCAATGACCGAAACGCTGCGCCATGCACTTACGAGCGTCGGCCCCTTTGGCGTGGGCATCTTTGTGCTTTTGGAGCGAGCGCTCGAGCCCATGGGGCTGCACCACCTGCTCTACATGCCGATCTACTACGACAACCTGGTCATTAACGACGGCATCTACGCCACGTGGAGCAGCTTGCTCCCCATCCTCTCCCATAGCACGCGCCCCCTTAATGAACTTGCGCCGTGGGCCGGTTTTACCGCCACCGGCTGGGTCAAGCTCTTTGGCCTTCCCGCCATCGCAGCCGCGTTCTACTCCACCGCAAAACCAGAGCGCCGCGCCGGCCTTAAGGTCATCCTTTTGCCCGCCATCGTCGCCTCGGTGGTTTGCGGCGTTACCGAGCCACTCGAGTTTCTCTTTATGTTCACCCACCCCGGGCTCTTTTTGCTCTACGCCGTCTTATCGTCTTGCCTTGCCACAACCATGAATCTCTTTGGCATCGTCGGCATCTTCTCGGGCGGCCTGATGGAGATGGCAGCCTTCAACTTTATTCCGCTCATGCGCACGCATGCCGGTGCCTATCTTTTGGCGCTCGGTATCGGCCTTGCCTTTAGCCTCATCTTTTTTGTTAGTTTTCGAGCACTCATCTTGGTCTATGACCTTAAGACGCCGGGCCGCGAGGATCATGTTGCCAATCGCGCGGCAATCGATCGTTTAACGGAAAGCGGCTTTGCCAAAGAGCAATCTCCCAATGACGAGGTCGATAGTCGATCCGATCAAGATCACGTCCTCGCTGAGCGGGTAATTCAGCTTTTAGGTGGCGTTGGCAATATTGTGGGCGCAACCAACTGTGCCACGCGCCTGCGCGTCGAGGTCGCAGACCCTTCCATCGTTGCAGATAACGCGTCGTTTGTCGCGGCGGGCGCCAAGGGCCTCATCATTACGGACAAGACCGCCCAGGTGATCATCGGCATCTCCGTTCCCCGCGTTAAAGAGCATTTTGACCAGATCATGGGCCTCGAGCCGGGATTTGTGCCCACCACCTCGGCCTCCCCTGCCGCCAGCGCAGCCCATAAGCGCGGCGATATCTGCTTCTTCGATATCGACGGAACGCTCGCCTGGCAAGACCCCAGGCTCGCCCAAGACCTTCCCGAAGACGAGCGGGACCTCTCCCCCTATCCCAACGAGGCGGTTTCGCAGGCAATCCGCGAGTTTGTCGCCAACGGCAACATGGCCTTTATCTGCACGGGACGCACCCTGAGCTGCATCCACCCCAAACTTCTTGAGCTGCCCTGGACCGGCATCGTCTGTCTTGCGGGCGGTTACGCCGAGATCAACGGACACGCAATTCGCGATCTGTCGATGACGCCCAGCATGCTGCAGCATCTTGCCCCCTATCTTGAGCAATCGGGCGAAGTCATCCGCTTTGAGGGCCTCAACGGCGTCGTGCGCATGAGTGCCGATGCCCCCGATGCCCCCGGATACGCGCGCACCCTGGGCGACGCAGTCACGCAGCTGCAACATTACAGTGTCTACAAGATCTTGATGTCTACATCGCTCGCCAACCACATCGCTCAAGATAAGACACTTGAGCCGCTGCTGTGCTTTAACGAGCTCGAACTCGAGGTAACCGAAATCTCGCCCCGCGAATGCACGAAGCGCGGGGGCATCCAGTCTGTACTCGACGCCCTCGATCCCCACCACGGAACCGTATACGGCATTGGCGACGCCAGCAATGACGTCTCGCTGATGAACGCCGTCGATGTCGGCATTGCGATGGGCAACGCACCGGACTATCTCAAGGATAAGGCCGATTACGTGACCGACACCGTCGATCACGACGGCGTCGTTGCGGCGCTCGAGCATTTTAGGCTGATTTAGGCACGCTCCATCAAACGCACGCCCGTTGTCCTAAATCGCCAAAACTGCCGCGCCAAACGCCCTGATGTGGCAATATGTTGTCTGCATATTGCATCAATGCAACCTCAGAAAGAATGCGAGAACCCGTGTCCAGTCCGTTTACCAGCTTTTTAGCCCAACACTTTGACCAGATTAACGACTATCTGGCCACGTTCTTTGACGGACAGGCGACCTCTGCCGATATCGAGCGCTACCTGTACGCGCCGCTCTCGGCTTTTACGGCCAACGCCGGCAAGCGCCACCGCCCGCTTATCTGCATGCTCGCCGCAACCGCAGTGGGCGGCAGCTTTGAGAGCGCCCGCAGCGCCGCGGCAGCCATCGAGCATTTCCAGTCGGGCGCGCTGATCCACGACGACATCGCCGACAACGGACAGCTTCGTCGAGGCAAGCCCTGTATGCACCTTACCGAGGGCACGGGCCTTGCCATCAATTGTGGCGACCTGGCGCTCACCATGGTCACCAAGACGGTTCTCGACGACCCCACGCTGGAGTCCGACGTGAAGCTGCGCGTGCTCCACGAGCTTACCGAGATGATCGTCCGCACCATTGAGGGTCAAGCACTCGACCTGGGTTGGGTCCGTGACGGGCGCTTTGATATCTCGGTTGATGACTACCTGGACATGGCGACGCACAAGACCGCGTTTTACAGCGGAGCCACGCCGCTTGCCGCCGGAGCCATTATCGGCGGCGGCAGCGATGAGCAAATCGAAGCGCTGCGCGCCTTTGGCCTACACACAGGCCTTGCCTTTCAGATTCAGGACGACCTGCTCAACCTTGTCGGCACTAAGGAAGCCGCCAACAAGGACTTCCGCACCGACATCACCGAGGGCAAGCGCACGCTTGTCGCCGTACACGCCCTCTCTGATGAGCACCACCACGACGAGGTCGAGGCGATTCTTTCCTCGGGCACCGATGATCCCGCGCAGCTCGCACGCGCCGTGGAGATCTTCCAAGAGGCCGGCTCTATCGATTACGCCCACACTTACGCGCTCGACCTGACCGCTAAGGCCAAAGCGGCCATCGAGAACGTTGAGCTTGATCCGCACGCACGTGAGCTGTTCCTCTCCATGGCAGATTTCTTTGTGGAGCGCCTTAACTAACGGAGGTTATAAAACCTGTCAGCAGCGTATTTAGGCACAACTTGCTACACTGTTGAGTGCATGTTTATGCATCCCTTTGCGTTGTCTATCCGACAGACGCTCAAATAGTACGAATGGTACGCCGAAAGGGGTTCGTTCATGGAACCTATTACAACGGGCATGCAAGGAGCAGCCGTCGAGGACGTGCAGTCTCGTCTCCTGCAGCTCGGCTACACGATTGATGCCGCCGAAGTCACCGACAAGTACTTTGGAGCCACCACTGAGCAGGCCGTCAGCACCTTCAGGCTCGACAGCGGCCTTGCTGCCGGTCATGCCGTCGATATCCCCTGTTGGAGCGCCCTTGTAGACGCTTCGTATAAGCTGGGCGACCGCACCCTCTATCTGCGCATGCCCAATTTCCATGGCGCCGATGTGCAGGCCCTGCAGCGCGCTCTCAACGTTTTGGGCTTTGCCTGTGGCGAAGACGACGGCTACTTTGGTCCGCATACCGAGGCCGCCCTGCAGCAGTTCCAGGAAAATGTCGGCCTGTTTGCCGACGGCATGGCCTTCCAGGACACCTACGCCTACATCAACCGCCTGCACCATGTGTGGGAGGGCAAGCCCTCGGTCACCGAAGCCGAGTCCCGCATCGGTTTTGCTCGCGCCGCCAACGTGCTCGAGCGCTTCCAGATTGCCGTTATCGGCGAGGACCCCATCGCGCGCAGTGTTGCGTCGCGCATGTGGAATATCGCCACGGCAACGACCGACAACAGCGGCATGATGCTCTGCGACTCCGAGGTCCCAACCGACGTTGACCTGGTGCTCGAAATCGCAAGCGACGAGCTGCCCGCCGACGCCGCACCGCGCGCCACGATTGCCCTCGCCGAGTGCCACAACCTGGCCCAGCGCATCCGCACTGCCAATGTCGCCGCGCAGCAGAAGCCGGCTCGCATTCGCATTGAGCTCACGGGCATGACGCGCTACAACGGCACTTTCACGGCCAGCGACGCGCAGACACTCGCCGTACGCCTGCTCGATGGTGTTTGCGATGCCCTCGCAGATTAGGTAAACTAAACGAGTTGCTTTTGGGCAACACCACACATTGGGACGTAGTTCAACGGTAGAACTCCGGTTTTTGGTGCCGGCTGTTGGGGGTTCGAATCCCTCCGTCCCAGCCCTTAAGAACACAGCGCTCCAGGCCCTTATGAACCTGGAGCGCTTTCTTGTGGGCAAGCGGAGGAATTCGAACCCGCAAGGGTGCGAAGCCGAGGAAACGCGAAGGCGCCCCAAGCCCATTAGGACCAAGAGCGCCTTACATCAAGAAAATATCAGCCCCGTTCCGAAAAGCGAGCCGTCATCTACAAAATGGCGTGTGGCCCCGACGGGCCGGGCATTAAGTTTGTCGCGAGTTCCGCACGAACAGGAGGCCACTTAACCTCGATGTTTTGGACGTGACAGCGAGAGGGGCCCTGGTATGGCAAGGTGACGTGAAACAAGGCGGCGCTGACCTTCTGGTCGCGCCGCCGAAGTTGAACGTCAGATTGCCGTGCCAGGGCCCCTCGCAGCGTCAAGAAGTCCGCCGTTCGGTAGAACGGCGGAATCTAATTGTTCAGCATGCGGTCGAAGCTTCCCGAGTCGCCATCCCGATAGTCTGCGGTCATCAGAATCTCCTGCGGAATGCGCCCGCCCTCGCGCAGCACGTTGCGGAACTGCACGCGCGTAACCATGGGCAGATCCTTGATCGTCGCTGCCAGGTTCTGCGGCACGCCCTGGTTGGCAGCCGCGGGCTCGCACTCGCCGCCGGCCTTCACGCGACGCTTATGCTCGGCGAGCATGGCGCGGTACATGCCGGCATGCAGGCGAATCTCAACCACATTGGCATTGCGAGCCTGTTCGACGATGCGCGCGCCCTCGCGATCGATATCGCCTACGTAGTAGACGTAGTTAAAGCGATAGCCAATCTCGGCCAGATAATCGTCCAAGGCATGCGAGACGCTCGCCTTGCATCCGCCGCCAAAAATCACGCCGCCCACCTTGATGCCAAAGAGCTTGGCGTGCTTGCGGCCACGCAGCAGCTTGACGATCTCGTCGTAGGTGTCCAGGTTCTCGACCATAATGAACGGCTTGTCGGCTCCCAGCGTAAAGAAGCCCGTAAAGTGCACGGGGCGATTGGGGGCGACCTTGATCGCCTGCATGCTGATGCCCTTTTCGGTCATGCGTCTGATCAGGCGCTCACCGTGCTTGCCGTCAAAAGCCTTCTCGTCGTTAAAGATCTGGTAGGCACGCTGGCGGCGCGAGGCAACCGGCGTATCGGCACCTCGGTTCTGCTCGATCCAAGCCTGGATGATTGCGATTTCCTCGGCAATCTTGCGGTTGGACATCTCGTTGTGCTGAGTGCGCTGCGGAGCCTTTTTGCCGTCCTTGCCCTCGACCTTTACGATCTGTGTCTGCTGCTCCTTGATCTTAGAGAGCGCCGTAGGCGTAGGGACAACTTTGAGCAGCTGCCTGCCTAAAACGCGGGCAAGGGCAAACGCCGAGACCTCGCCGTGGACTGCCGACTTGGGCTGCTGGGCAGCAGTATCTGCTGCGGTAGACTCCGGCTTCTTCTGAGACTTGCGCTTAGAATCGCCTTGGGAATTGCGCTCGCGCTTCGGCATAGGCGCCTGCTTCTGCGGACGATTGGACTTGCTCTCCTTCGCCGGCTGGCGCTTAGGCTGCCCCGAAGAAACCTCGACCTTCGCATCTTCGTCCTGCGGCGTGGTCTTCTCGGCTGCAGTCTCGGCATGGGAACTGCGGCCCCCACGATGGCGACGGCGGCGAGGCTTGCTCGACGCGCCCTGCTCCGCCTGCTCATCAGTAGGCTGCTGGCCCTTGGCCTCGGCATCGACCTCAAGCTGCGGCTCAACAGGCTTCTGTTCGCGAGCCGCCGGCTCAACGGCCTTCTCGTCCTGAGTGGTCGAAGCCGGTTCGCTCTTCTCCTGATGCCTTACGGGATACGCGCGCCCCGCAAAACCACGTCCGGGACGGCATGAACCCGGAGCCTTCTTGACCGGTTCATCGGACGCGTCAGCAGCCTCGACGGAATCCTGGACCTCGCATGCAATACCTCGCTGCTCAGCCTTAAAGTGGGCACCGCGGCGACGCTTGGGCTCCTGGATCTCAGCATGCTCTTGAGTGCGAGTCGGCTCCTGCATCCCAACGGACTTTTCCTCGACGGTCTCAGCATCCGTCTCACCCTTTTGAGCAACGGCGCGACGGAAGCGCTCCTGCTGGGCGCGGCGCTGCGCATCGCGCTTGCCACCCCCGCCAAAACCGCCGCGTCCTGCCTTGGCCGTAAAGGCACGCACGACGTTCTCATCGAGCAACTCATCGGTATCGACATGCTCACGCGGAGCAGCTTCTTCCACAGCAGGTACGTCAGCGGAATCCTCGACGACAAAATCTTCGACGGACTCGACAGGCTGCTCCTGGACATCGCGGATCTCGGCATTGATGGTATAGAACGCCGGGCGCCCGTTAATGCCGCTACCCTCGATCTTGGTCACGATATTTGCCGCGATAAGCTCATCGCGCATCGCCTTTGTGTCGCATTCCTTATCGACGGAGCGAAAAATTTGCGCCAGCGCACTCGACTTAATCTTGAGCGCCTTGCGGCAAAGCAGGTCGTAGGCAACCAGCTTGGCACGCTCGGCAGAAAGCGACGTCTGGCTGCTCAGACGCTCAGCCAGGGCATCGACATTATTTTGGTTATCGGAATATACCGTCTTGGCCACGGGGTCCCTTTCATATGCACACATATACGTCTATATGGTACAACGCGCGCCCTTATCCATGCAAAACATCTGTGAGAACACTCGAGCGTCACCCGCTTTTGCATGAAAAAAAGACCGAGCCCGCGAAGTCGCGGACCCGGTCTTTCCGAGTCATATAGATGTGACGTTCAACTCGTCAGGTCGACTAAGCCTTGGCGGCCTCGGCGTCGACGGGAGTCTCGGCAGCAGCAGTGCGGCCATACTCGGCCTTGCCCATCTCGGACCACTCGGGATCCTCGTCGGGCATGGAGCCAGCCTCCTTGCCGAAGAACTCCTTGAGGCAGTTAACGGCAACGATGAGGCCCAGGACCATCAGCAGGACGGCAAAGACGAGCTGCAGGCCCTTGGTGGCGGCGACGGAGACGGCGGCCGTGGTGGCAGTAGCCGGGATGGTACCGAAGAAACCGTAGGCCTGGACGGCGGTCATGCAGCCCATGGCGCTCTGGACCAGCGAGGTGAAGGTGCAGCAGAGCAGGAAGGCGACGGGCACATAGAGCATCCAGCCCTTGCGGCCGGTGCACTTGCAGAACACGGCGAGGGTGATCATGGTCATGCCGCCGAGCAGCTGGTTGGAAGCACCAAAGAGCGGCCAGATGTTGGCATAGCCACCAAAAGCGAGGGCGAGACCAGGAAGCAGGGTAACGACCGTGGCGAACCAGGGGTTGCCGAGGACCTTCATGTAGCCGGCCTTGGACTCGATGGCCAGGGCGTCGTTGGTCTGAGCAAAGAACTCGGAGAACGAGGTGCGGGCGATGCGGGCGACGGCGTCGAGCGAGGTCAGGGCCAGAGCGGAGACGTTCATGGTCATAAAGACGGTAGCGAGCGTGCCGTCAACACCGAAGGCCTGCATACCGCGAGAGATGCCAGCGGCGAAGATCTGGAACGGGGTGGAAGCGACACCAGCGTTGAGGGCGCCGGTACCGGCGGTGTTCATATCGGAGAACATGATGCCGGCAACGATGATGGCAAGGATGCCGACGAAGGACTCGACGATCATGGCGCCGTAACCGACCTTGACGGCGTCCTGCTCCTTCTCGACCTGCTTAGAAGAGGTGCCGGAAGAAACGAGGCTGTGGAAACCGGAGAGAGCACCGCAAGCGACGGAGACGAACAGGACCGGGAACATCATGCCGGAGGCAGTGGAGAAGCCGGTGAAGACCGGAGCGGTGATAGTGGCCTGACCGTTGACGCCCAAGACGACGATGCCGAGGACAGCGCAGACGATCATGACGATCATCATGATGGAAGTGAGGTAGTCACGCGGGGTCTTGAGCATCTGGATGGGCATAGCGCCAGCGAAGACCAGGTAGACCATGACGACGGCGAACCACTGGAACTTATCCAGGTAGACCGGGAACTGCATACCGACGGCGAACATGAGAACCATGAGGACCACGCCGGTGACGAACTCGGCAGCGCCGGTGAGGTTGAACTTCTTCTGGGCCCAACCAAAGGCGATAGCGACGAAGGTGAACAGGATGGAGATGGTACCAGCGCAGCCGGCGGCATAGGACTTGGTGAAGTCGACGGCACCGGTAGCAGCACCAGAAGCGTCAACGGCCGGGGTGAACATGAACGTCTTGCAGACCATGTCGGTGAAAGCGGCGATGACGATGATGCAGAACAGCCAGCAGAACAGCAGGAACAGGCGACGGCCGGTCTTGCCGATGTACTTCTCGATGAGCTGAGCGAGCGACTTGCCGTTGTTCTTCATCGAAGCGTACAGGGCACCAAAGTCGTGGACGGCACCAAAGAAGATGCCGCCGACGAGGACCCAGAGCACGACGGGCAGCCAGCCAAAGGCCATGGCGACGATCGTACCCGTAACAGGGCCAGCACCGCAGATCGAGCTGAACTGGTGCGAGAACGCGGTGAAGGCGGAGACGGGCGAGAAGCTCTTGCCGTCCTTCATGCGCTTGGCCGGCGTGAGGGCCTCTTTGTCAACGCCCCACTTGTTGGCCAGCCAGCGGCCGTAGCCCAGATAGCCGCAGGCGAGCACCGCCGCGGCCACAACCATGAGCAAAACTCCGTTCATTACATTTCCTCCTCTAAAAAGAACTTCCTAGACATAAAAAATGAGGGCCGTCGGTTGCGCTCGACGGCCCTCATCTTCATCAGCCGCCCGTTATCGTACGGGCTAGCTGTATGTGCTAACCCGCATCAGATAATTACTACGCTGATAATGTTTAGCTGATGCGTGAACATGTCTAAGAAATCCTCTTCAATCATGATGCGAACGATCCGTGCGCGTTCACATCCCCCAGTGGTTGAAAAGGAGTATGAAACTTTAGTTACCTAAAGTCAACGCAAATTTGTAATGAATTTTCAGCTTTTATTGAAATTCTCGGTATAAAACGCCACTGACCTCGGACTTTACCCCACGACAGTTTTTGCATGAGAGATGCCCCTGAGAGCCGCGGGAGCCGGGCGGCGCATATGAACTTTATCGCGAGTTCCGCACGCAAAGAAGGCCACTTAATGTGGCCTTCGTCTTGCGCAGGACTGTAGAGCAGGAAACCTTATATCCGGCCCCTCCGTCCGGGGACCGCGCCGTACCAGCTACAGCGTCATGTTCGGATCGGCGTCGACATCGAACGGCGAGATTTCGCCTCGGTCGAATTTACGGCGAGCGACCTCCGCGATCATGGCTGCGTTATCGGTACAGGCAGACAAGGGCGGCACCGTTACGCGAATCCCCTGACGCCCAAGCTTCTTGATCATCATCTCGCGCAGATGCGGGTTGGCCGAGACGCCGCCACCGATGCAGTATTCCTTGCATCCGGTAGCGTGCAGTGCGTTTTTGGCCTTCTTGTACTGCACGTCAAAGACAGCTGCCTCAAACGAAGCCGCCAGATCGGGAAGGTGAATCGTGCGCCCGGCCTTGGTCTCTTGCTCGATGTAGAGCGTCACCGCTGTCTTGAGGCCCGAAAGCGAAAAGCGATAGTCTCCTCTGCTGTTAAGCGCACGGGGGAAATCGATCGCCTTGGGGTTGCCCGTCTCGGCCAGCTTGGAAATGATGGGGCCACCGGGATAGCCCAGACCCAACGCCTTGGCTACCTTGTCGAAGGCCTCGCCCACAGCATCGTCGAGTGTCTCACCGAGCACCTCGTAGTCGCCCCATGCCTTCACGTGCACGAGCATGGTGTGCCCGCCCGAGACAAGCGTGAAGATGAACGGCGGCTTGAGGTCGGGCTGCGCCAGCAGGTTGGCAAACAGGTGCCCCTCCAGATGGTTGACGCACACGAGCGGCTTGCCAGCAGCGTAGGCAAAGCCCTTGGCGAAGGCGACGCCAACCACGAGCGCGCCCACCAGGCCCGGACCCTGCGTCACGCCCACGGCGGCAAGCTCACTTGGTGCAATGGCTCCGCCCGTAAGGCCCAGCGATGCTGCGGCATCCTCGAGCGCCGCATCCACGACACTCACAATCACCTCAACGTGCTTGCGCGAGGCGATTTCGGGCACCACGCCGCCAAAACGGGCATGGAAATCAATCTGCGTCGACACCTGGTTGGCCAGCATATTGCCATCCGCATCGATAATCGCCACGGCCGTCTCGTCGCAGGAACTCTCGATAGCGAGCACTAGGCGGCGGCGTTCAATTTCGGCACGCTCCCCCTCGGAGCGCCCGGGCGCAGGCAGCGGCCATACGCGCTGCTCTGCCGCCGTCGGCTCGGGCGAGGCGTTATCGACCGGAAGTACGAGGGGAAGTGGGGCCGTCATGACGATGGCGTCTTTGCCGACACCGTAGTAGCCACGACGACGACCCACCTCGGTAAAGCCCAGAGCGGCATAGAGCGCAATCGCGCCCTCGTTGCCGTCCTCGACCTCGAGCGAAGCCGTGGTGCAGCCGAGCATCTGGGCATCATAGCTCACATGCGACAGCAGCTTGCGGGCAATGCCCTCACGGCGATGTGCCGAGTCGACGGCGACATCCAGAATCTGCACATCACCGTCCACGACCATACCGCCGGCAAGGCCCAGCAGCTTGCCGTCGTCGTGTGCCACCCACCAACTACGCGGCGCAGCGACGTCCTCGCCCAGTTCGGACAGGAACATGCCCGGCGTCCACGCCTCGTGTCCGGCACCTTCAAAGCAGGCAGCCTCTAGCGCGCTCGCGCCCTCGGCATCCGCCGCGCCCATGGGACGGAACTGCAGATGACGACCGGCGAGCTCATCGGCAACGCCCGTAATTTCGCTCTGCGCACTCTCGGCAAGACCAAGACGCTTGCGCTCGTTTTCCTCGGCATCCGAAAGGCGCGTGTAAATCGGCAGGACGCGGGCCGGATCGCCGTCACCCGCAGCGTGCGCGAGCAGCAAGCCCTCGCCCGAAGGCCACCACAGGTCGCACTCCACGCAGCGGGCGGTCTCGTCCTCACCCAGCAGCTTGCCATAGCGCACGAGACCGTCACCGGTCAGCTGAACCTGGTCCCAGTCCGCTGCTCGGCGCCACTCATCGAGCGCCACGGCGGCCTTGACCACGTGTTCGCGCTCAAATTGACGCTCGGGACCCTCATCGACCAGCATATACAGCGCCGGATATACCTCACCGCGCATAGCATCGGCCAAGATACCAAGCTTGCCGCGCACGCCAGCCTTCCACGCCGTCCAAGCGCAAGCGTCGAGCGTCGACACGCCCAGCAGCGGAACATTGGCACCACGCGCGAGGCCCTTGGCAGTGGAGATGCCGATGCGCACACCCGTAAAGGACCCCGGGCCGCGGCCGACCACATAGCAACCAACATCGCTGCGATCCAGACCGGCTTGAGCCAGCACGCCATCAACGGTATTCACGAGCTCAACGTTGGCATGACGGCGACACATGTGGTCGCCACTCACGAGCTTCGTCTCGCCCGTCCGCCCATCAATCCAGCTTGCCGCGCAGGCAAGCATGTCGGTCGAGGTATCGAGCGCCACCACCAGCGCGTTGTCGTTATGCAAGCTCATCTTGTACAGCCTTATCAATCAAATGGGAAAGCTCCATTGCGCGGTCACCGTGCGCCTCAAGCGTTATCGTTCGCACATCGCTGTCGCCCTCATCACGCTTGAGCGTCACCGAAAGATACTCATCCGTCAGTTCGTCCTGGAATTGTTCGCCCCATTCCAGCAGGCAAGCACCCTCATAGCCCAGCACATCGAAAATGCCCGTATCCTCGAGCTCGTAGGCATGCTCCAGGCGGTATAGATCAAAGTGAAACAGCGGAATACGACCTTGATCGTGAACGGCCATGAGCGCAAACGTAGGACTCGTAACCATATGCCCATCGCCCAGCCCGCGCGAGACGCCCTTGGTAAAGTGAGTTTTGCCCACTCCCAGGCCACCGGTCAGGATGAGCACATCGCCGTCCTCAAGGCACGGTGCAATTAGCTCGCCAAAGTACTCCGTATCGGCAGCGCAAGTCGTTTTGTAAGTACCTACCCCCAGGCGCTCCAGGGACATATATGCTCCTTATTATTCCGAGGCGTCCTCTGGTGCGGGATGTCGCTCCAGATAGTCGCCCAGCATCTTAAAGTCTTCCTCCAGCAACTCCTGCCACGCCGGATTGCGTAGCGCTGCTGCCGGATGGAACGTGGGCATTACTACAAAATGCCCCATCTGGTGAAACCTGCCGCGCAGCTTAGTAATGCCAATCTCGGTCTTAAGCACAAAGTGCGTCGCGGGGTTGCCGAGCGTCACGATAATATCGGGCCAGATGCTTCGAATCTGCTCACGCAAAAACGGCGAGCAAGCCAGCACTTCCTCGGGACGCGGATTGCGGTTTCCCGGCGGGCGGCATTTAAGCACGTTGGCAATGTAGACGTCTTCGCGTTTGAGCCCCGCCAGCGACAAAATGCCGTTGAGGTCTTCACCCGCCGCCCCCACAAAGGGTTCGCCCTGCAAATCCTCATTGCGGCCCGGCGCCTCGCCAATAAACATCACGCGAGCGCGGGGGTTTCCCACGCCAAACACGATATTGCGACGCGACTGGTAGAGCTGGCAGAGGTGACAATCGCCCAGAACGGCCTCAATCTCCTCGAGTGCGACCTCACGTGGCGCCTGATGGCTATGGCCGGGGATGTGCATGACGCCCATAGCGGCTCCTACACGTAGACCTTGTCGAGGCGCATGCCAAAGCCGCAGGCGACCTCGTAGTTAATCGTGCCGCGTAGGCGCGCCATCTCGTCCATAGTGATCTCGGCATCGCCATCGCGGCCGACAATAATCATCTCATCACCATGTTCGGCCTCGGGAATCTCGTGTGCCGGGTTGGACTGAATGGCGACCATAAACTGGTCCATGCAGATATTGCCAACCTGATGCACACGCTCGCCGCGATACAGCACATCCATACGATTGGAAAGCGTACGCGATAGGCCGTCGGCATAACCGATCGGCAGCGTGCAGATCTGAACGCGCGTACGCGGTACGCGGTAGGTAAAACCGTAGCCCACGCCCTCACCCATCGCAGGGTGTGCCACACGCGTCACACGCGCATGGACGCTCATAACGGGATCAAGCTGCATCACGCGGCCACTCAGCTCGCACGGCTGCATGCCATACAAGCCAACGCCAGCGCGAATCATATCAAAATGCATCGAGGGGTCGAGCATCGAGGACGGCGTGTTGGCGCAGTGCACGATACCGCACTCAAAACCCGCATCCTTAATGGCCTGAACGGCCTCGGTAAAGCGCTGACACTGCAGCTTGTAGTCCCAGCCCGAAGGTTCATCGGCCGTGGCGAAGTGCGTAAATACGCCGTCGCACTGAATACCACGATGGAAATTAATACCGCGGACAAAGTCGAGCACCTGCGTGTAGTGAACGCCGATACGATTCATGCCCGTCTCGATGGCGAGATGATACTTGCCCACTTTGCCCGCCGCGACGGCACATTCGCCATACGCAAGAGCAAAGTCAGACGTATAGACCGAGGGCATGATATCAAACTCGAGCAACGTCGGAATGGCCTCGATAGGCGGCTCGCTTAGGATGAGGATGGGTTTCGTAATCCCGCCCTGTCGGAGCTCAACGCCCTCGTTAACCGTCGCCACGGCAAACATGTCGGCACCGGCCGAATACATGATCTTGGCGCACTCAACAGCTCCATGACCGTAAGCATCGGCCTTGACCACGCAGCACAGGCGCTGACGTGGATTCAGCAAGTTCTTATAGGCCCTCGTGTTGCGACGGAGCGCCCCGCGGTCGATCTCGACCCAGGACCAGCGCGTCAAATCGGCTTTATTCATGATTAGTCATCCGACCCTTCGTCCATGATTCCCAGATCTTCGAGCGCATCCTTTGCCGCCAGTTCCATGGCAGGACCGATCAAGTCGATAAGATCGGTCGCGATGACGCTCTTCTCACCATACTCCGTCGCCGCGGCAAAACCGGCGTAGCTGTGAAGTGCGACGGCGTACGAATACAGCAACTCCCAACGATCCATCTCGTCGCGCATGGTGGCAAGCGTGCCGGCCAAAATACCCGCGAGAACATCACCCGAACCGGCAGTTGCCAGAGAAGCCGGACCCGAGAGCGGCAGCAGCACACGCTCAACGCCACAGATAGCCGTCGTCGGCCCCTTGGCAATGACCACCAGATTGTCGGAGCCCGCAGCCCAGACAACCTTCTGCGCGGCCGCAATCGCGGTACCAAGGTCGTTCACCTCGTCACCGGCAACCAGACGCGAAAGCTCACGATAGTGCGGCGTCATAACCAACGGCTGCTCGCGACGATACATCTCGGGGTTACTATCAATACCGTCAATGGCAATCTTAGCAAGGCAGTTGAGTGCATCGGCGTCCAAAATAAGCGGTACATCAAGCTCGAGCAAGCCCGAAACCACCTGCATAGCGCCGGCAGACGTCGTCATACCGGGACCGCACAGCACGCAGCTGTACTTCTTTGCAATCTCGCACACCGTCATGCGCGCAGCGGCGCCAAAGGAGCCGCGGGAATCAGACGGAATAGCAAAGACGGGAATCGAAGGAAGTGCCATGCGAATGAGATTGGCGCAGGCGTCAGGAGCCGCGACTGCCACGTAACCAGCACCCGCGCGAGCTGCAGACTTGGCCGCCATAATGGCAGCACCAGGATATTGCGCAGATCCGGCGACAATAAGCACAGAGCCACGAGAATACTTATCGATATTCGTAGGTAGCGGAGCAAAGTAATCAACTAAGTCACCGGGCTCAACAATCTCGGCGGCGTGGTCGACATCATCGATGACCTCGTCAAGACGGTCGTAAAGATTGCCGCAGATCAAATCGCCAGCATACTCAGGGCCATCAGCGCTATACAGACCAATCTTGGGCGCAATCATCGTCACCGTATGCTCGGCACGAATGCAGTCGTCATCAACAACGCCCGTCTCGGCATTCAGGCCCGAGGGGACATCAATGGATACGACACAATCGGCGCATTCATTGACCGTAGGAATCCAGATGGAGAACGGCGCACGCAGATTCCCGTGGAAACCGGTACCAAAAATGGCATCGACAACAACATCGGCCTTATCGATCAAAACCTCGAGTTCGTCACGCGAGGGGCCGACGCAAACGTGCACATCGCGGCCGGCAGTACGACGAGCAACATGACGTGCCAGAGCAGCAGGAATCTCATCCGGCTCAACCGGCGAAACGATATCGACGTCCACACCCTTATGGCTCAGAATATCGGCGGCAACCCAACCGTCGCCGCCATTATTACCAAAACCGACCAGAACGAGAACCCGATCGGGATTGAGCTTCAAGACCTCGTTGGCGGCAAACTCACCCGCTAGCTCCATAAGCTCGGCCTTCGAAGTCCCTTCGCGTTCGATGATGTCCTCGAGACGAACGACTTCTTCGGTACTCAAAACCGGTTTCATCTATGCTCCTAGCGTATCTTGCGAAGCATCGCCCAGTTGCTCCGTCAATGCTGAATTCTGCAGCTGCTCAAGCTCATCTAAAACAGAGCGAGCCTCTTTAAATGTCTGCGCTACGCGTTTCTTGGTACTCACCTTTTCCTCTTTTGGCTTAGGCCGAGCATCTTCGGTAATCGCGATGGCATTCGCAACGGCTAAGTCTCCTGTAAGCGTAATGGAAAGAGCGACCTCAACAACACCCAGCTCTTGAGCGATCTCGAGAGCACGGCCCGAAAGCAGCGCCTTCGGTTTGCCGAGTTTATCACGCGTAACCGAAACATCCTTGCGACCAACGCCTTGACTAAAACCCGTGCCGAGAGCTTTAAGTACCGCCTCGCGCGAAGCAAAGCGGCTGGCATAGTGAGCAGCGGGACGCGATGATGCATCACAATACGCACGCTCTTCTTCGGTAAACACACGCCGAGCAAACGACGGCGTCTTTTCAAGAATTGATTTCATACGGGAAATCTCGACGATATCAACGCCGATACCAGCTTCAGCCATGTTCACCTCCATATCGCACAGACTAAGTTATTGTAGCCCGTTCACAGAAGATGCGACAAACGAGGGTTATAAAACACAGCTACTATGTGAGACAAAAGCCCGTAAACGCAAAAAAAGGGGGAGGCCGCGAGGCCTCCCCCTTCCAAGTTCGATGACGGCTCGGTGCCGTCCACCGGTCAGCGGCGCCCTGGCCTCCCACGGGCTGACCCCGCAGTACTCTCGGCGCGATGGGGCTTAGCTTCCGGGTTCGGAACGGGACCGGGCGTGCCCCCCATGCTCTGGCCGCTGACCGGTGGGCGGCGCCCACCGTTCACGGTGTCCTGGGTCGTCTGGCGTGCCCTGGGGGCCGCATGGCGCATAGGAAAGGTGACTCGGGGGCATCCTCGTGCCCGGACCGCGCGTGAGCGCTGGGTCCCGCGGGCCGCGAGGTGCGGTTCCGGAAGATCTCGGGCGATTAGTGCGGCTCGGCTGAGGCTGT
>CABUXL010000016.1 GCA_902495525.1 uncultured Collinsella sp. | reverse complement strand
TAAGCGGGCTGTGGACAATGTGATAGCCCGCGGCCTCAATGGACTTGGTAAAGCCGATGTAGGTAGGGCTGTGGACCAGCACCGCATCGCCCGGCTGAACATACGCACGCAGCGTCGACACGACACCGCCCAGCACGCCGTTTTCGTAGCCGATATGCTCCGGCGCCAAGCCCTCAACGCCGTTGCGACGGCTCTGCCATTCGATGATGCGGTCGAAGTACTCGGGGCGCGGATTGAAATAGCCAAACATGGGGTGCTGGGCACGCTGAATGATGTACTCCTAGACCGTGGGCACCGTGGCGAAGTTCATGTCCGCCACCCACATGGGAATGCGATCGAAGCCCTCGTCGGGTGCGTTTGGAGCCATGCCGGGGATCTCACCCCAAGAATCAACGGCGATGGAGTCCATGCCGTGGCGGTCGATAAGCGAGCTAAAGTCATATTTCATGCTGAGCCCCCGTGCAAAGTTGATTGTTTCGATAGGCGTTATTGTCCACCAGCGTGGGCGGTTTTGGAGCGGGGTTTGGCGCTTAATTTGACGGGTGCGGACGAATGGTTGGTTAGTCTCGCGCGTCGTTGACGGCGACTACGGTTAGCTGGGTTTCGTCGACCGTAAACGATATGTCGAGCCCGGCGTAGGCCAAGTGGTAAACGCGGTGCGGCTCGTGCTTGCTGCCCGCGCGGCGTGGATCTTGGCGAAGGACCTCGACCAAGCCAGAAATCTTTGCGGGCGGGACCATATCCTGCAGAGCTTGCGGAAACTCAACATCGAGCTCTTGCCACGGAGCATCCTCAATCCAGCCGCCGGTCGCATCCAAGTGGCAATCCGCAAACGGGATGTAGGGCTTAATGTCGTAGATGGGCGTGCCGTCACGCAGATCGGCCCCCAGCACATGGATGATGGGGCCATCGTCGGTGAACTCGACGCGATCGAGCTTGACGCAGGTGAGACCGATGGGATTAGGGCGAAACGGGCTGCGCGTGGCAAAGACGCCCACACGCTCGGCTCCACCCAGGCGCGGCGGACGCACAGTTTTCGACCATTTTGCGTTGGTGCCAGACCTGTCCTGCGACTTGGCATCGGCAGCTATGTCCTTAGCCGTGCCGCCGGGCGTTCCGTTTTCGAAGCGCCACAGCAGCCACAGGTGAGAGAAGGAGTCCAGACCCTCAACCGCTGCATTGGAGGCAAATTCCGGCTCAAAAACGATGCGTCCCTGCAGATGAGGCGCCAAAAAGCTGTTGCGCGGAATGCCGAACTTCTGCGGCAGGTCGGTATGTATGTGTGCAATAGGTTCCATGCCGGTCATTGTACGGCATGGAGGCGTGGGGCGTTGCGCGCAATTCTTCGCCGCGGACTCCTGTCGTGCAACCAACGGTTGCTTGGAAGGGCGCCTGCCGCCGCGTATGCTTAAGCCATCAACCAGCAGAAAGGAGCCGCTATGGCCTTTGCAGAAAAGCTCATTGCCATCCGTCGCGCGCATCACCTTACCCAAGAGCAGCTCGCCGCCAAACTCTTTGTCACGCGCCAAGCCGTCAGCCGTTGGGAGCGCGACGAGGTCACCCCGGGCATCGACATGATGAAGCTCATCGCCGCCGTAACCGGCGAGCCCCTGTCTCACCTGCTCGAAATGCCCGAGCATTATTGCCAGAGCTGCGGCATGATACTCACGCCCGACGACTGCGGCACCGATGCCACGGGCGCCACGACCGACCATTACTGCAAGTGGTGCTACGACCACGGCAAGTACACCTACGACACCACCATGGAGGCGATGATCGAGGATTGCGCCCCGCGGCTGGCGCAAAACACCGGCATGTCGCTCGACGAAGCCGTCTCGCTCATGGGCGCCGTCCTGCCGCAACTGGAGCGCTGGCGCACCGTGCAGGAAAACGAGGAGCGCTACGGCGCCGAAGCGCGGGCACGCTATGGCGATGAGGCTATCGATGCAGCAAATGAAGCGCTGCTGGACATGGACCCCGAGACATGGAACGACATGAAGGAACTTGAACGCGCTGTTCTGGGCCAGCTTTCGATTGCCATGGGCATTGGCGACCCAGAGAGCAACGAGGCCCACAAACTTGTCGCAATGCACCGTCGATGGATTGCCCTTAACTGGGGGCACGAGCCCCAAGACGAAGCATACCTGGGCCTCGCCCACGGCTATCTTGCCGATCAGCGCTTTGTTGACTACTACGACAAGCCCTGCGGCACCGGAGCCACGGCGTTTCTGGTCCAGGCCATCGAGTCGTCGTTGACGCGCGCATAGACCGCGGCTGCTTTGGGTATTTCAATCGAAACCTCAACCGATTGGAGACCTATGGCTACTAATCATGAGCTCACGCTGTACGTTATGACCGGCTGCCCGTATTGCATAAAAGTCAAGCGATTCCTTGCCGATAACGGTGTGACCATCCCCGAGCGCAATATCTCGACCGATACCGAGGCCGAGCAGACGCTCATCGCCGTCGGCGGAAAACGCCAGGTTCCCTGCCTGTTCACTGACGGCAAGCCGCTCTACGAATCGAGCGACATCATCGCGTGGGTGCAGAAGAACCTGCTCTAGCACGCGCATTGCAACCGGCCCACCCCAACCCATACGGCCGAACATGTACGCCAGTATCCAAAGTCGACATTTTTCGACATCTTTGGATGCTGGCGTACAACTTTTGGGTAGCCATGGACGCTCTTAACCGGCTAATTGTTTGAGGCGACCTTTGGATTATGGCTGTTTGATGCCTCGGGAAAGAGTTTCCGAGGGAGCTATGGTCAAAAGAGGGCAAATGTGAGTACTGCTACCTGTTTAGTAGCAGCAATTTTGATCATTTCAGGAACTATTCAACGTCCCATGCGCCCGCAGATGACGCTATTTCTCCTCATATGTTCAATAAAAGTTACTCCTAATGGGAACAAATCTCATCAGGAGCTACTATTTATAGCAAAATAAATGCAACCATAATTGCAACAGTACTCATATTTGCCCTTTTTTGACCACGACCCTCCAGAATAGTCGCTGAGAACGACACTAAATGACAAAATCCGGCACTTGGACGTTCTTGTATGACTAGCCATTGAAGGACACCCAACGACTACTCCAATTCGCGACACACTGTGTCGCGAATTAAGCTGGTCCCATTACCGAAGACCAGTGAGAGCTCCTGCCCAGAATCTCGATAGCTTAATAAAGCGCTCCCCTCCGGAAGTTCAATGAGCATCCAAATTCCAAGCTGAAAAGCAAAGGAGTATCGAAGCCGTCAATGCTCATTTCCTATCGAACAGGCAGGTCAAAACAAGCTAATTAGCCCGATAAACTGCTTGTATTTTGTCTACAAAATTGTATTCAAAAAGAGAATCCGAGAACCGGCGCTCGACATTATGTCGATCGATAGGAGGCGCCATGGATGCTAAGCAGCTCGAAAAGATGATGGGGTTTGCGCCCGGAGAGTTGGAGAAAGCCGCGAAGGCATACGAAATAGATGAGTGGCCGAAGGGTCGCACCATCAAGCTGGGAAGGCCGTCGATCTCCGATGAGCCAAGCGTTGTTTTATCGGCACGTGTGGGTGAGTCTGTTCTTGATGCGTTTGACGCAAAAGCAAAGCGCCATGGGCAAACACGCACGGAGCGACTCAGGGAGCTCATCACGCTCGATGCAATGATTGCCTAGACTCAACTCCCCCGCCGACCCAAACATATACACCAGCATCCAAAGTCGACATTTTTCGACATCTTTGGATGCTGGCGTACAACTTTTTGCTACTCATTGGGGACGCACTTAAATGAGTAGGCATTGGGGGTAGTCGTTGGGGACGTTCTTAAATGACTAGTCGTTAAAGAACGTCCCCGATGTCTAACTAGCCGCGGAAGCGAGCTATGGGTGCGAGTGGCTGCTCGCGAAAGACCCGCTCGACGGCGGCACGGTACTCGTCGACCTTTTTGGTCTTACGTACGAGCTTGTGAACGGTAGCGGGGTCGGCGAAGGCGCATTTGGCGTAGAACCACCACTCCTTCATGCGAAAGACCGCGTTACCGCCAATCTCTTCTGCATAGGCCGCAAACAGCGTGTCGTGGAAGCGCTGCAGTTCGGCTGCCGTTGCAGCAGGGCCGCCCTTGACCATGCGAGCGAGCGCGGGATTCGCAAGCAAGCCACGCCCCAGCATCACATGGCGTGTCCCGGGATAAGCCTCCACCAGCGCATCCATATCCTCAAGATCAAAAATGTCGCCGTTGTATGCCACGGGGAACGGCGCACGCTCCAGCGTCTCGCCATAAAACTCTTTGCGCGGCGAACCCGTATAGCGGTCCTTTTGCACGCGCGGATGCACAATGAGCTCTGCCAACGGCATGCGGCAATACAGATCGAGCACGCGCTCGTATTCGTCGTCATTCTCCAGCCCCAGCCTGGTCTTTACCGACACCGGCAACGGCGACCGCTCGCACACATCGCTTAAGAACGCCTCGAGCTCGTCGAGATTGCGCAAGAAACCCGAGCCCTTGCCCTTGGCGACAACCGTTCCCGAAGGGCAACCCAGGTTGAGATTGACCTCGCGGTAGCCCATGTCGGCGAGCACCTGTGCCGCCCACACAAACTCGTCCGCGTTCTTGGACATCAGCTGAGGCACCACGTTGAGCCCCTGGTTATTGGCAGGATCGATCTCCTTAAACGCCTTGCCGCCAAAGCGGTTTCCCACCCGCGGCGGCGGCAAAAACGGCGTGTAATAGCAATCGAGCGCACCGAAGCACTCCGCATGCACGCGACGGAACACATGCCCGGTAATCCCCTCCATGGGGGCCAGCGAAAGGATCATCTACTCTTCTCTCATATCAACACAACAAAGGGGCCGTCCCTTTGTCACATGCATTATGCCTTGCGCTTCAGGCGATTCACAAGGAAGAGGTAGCTACTGAACGATGACCACCCTCCAGCCGCACCCCATACAACGAGGTCTAATACTTTTCCCGAGAAGTGAACGAGTGAAAACGGGCCCCCGAAGCATCGGCACTTTCGAGATGCAATTTCCTGCGGTTTAGCCAGCCAAATCCTGCGGGTTTGACGTCTAAAAATGTCGATGCTTCGGAGGCCCAAGTATGGCCGTTCACTTCTCGGAAAAGTATTAGACCTCGATTTACATGCCACTCAATGTGACAAAGTGGCTGTTCCTTTGTCACATTCGATGAAAAGGGGCACCGATGTTAGTCGATGCCCCAAAGCGGCTGCAGGTTAAGCCCTACAGCGTATGTCTAAGACGAATCGAACTATTCGTCCCAGGAGAGGTTCTTACCAGTCTTTTTTGCCAGCAGCAAGAACAGGCCGATAATAACGTTGCATGCGATGCAGAAGATGAAGACGCCCTGGAAGGAGCCGACAAGCTCATAGACCTTCATCATAACGGGCATGCCAAAGGCGCCGACGATATAGCCCACGGAGCAGATCAGCGCGAAGATGCGACCGAAATCGCGGGAGCCAAAGACATCCATAACCAAAACGGTCAGGGCAGTGCCAGCGATGACGTACATTACGTCGTTCACGCCTGCTGCGAGGATGCTGAGCGTCGAGTTGCCGCTGCTCATCATGAGCATGACAAAGGAGAGGATGGAGACAGCGAGCCAGCCCAGAATGGCCTTCGTGCTGCCGAACCTATCGCAAGTGGTGCCGACGATCGGATTGAGGAACAGATCGAAGAGCGATGCAGCGGATACCATGAAGCCGCCCACCATGGGGCTAAAACCAACCTCGGAAGCATACGTCGGGAAGAGCTGGTTCATGCAGCAAGTGAGCTGAACGAGGCAGAGGAAGCCGATGCAGAAGAAGAAGGCAGGCGACTTAATGGCGCGCGCATAGCTAACGCCACGCGTGCTATCCTCGGTCGTCACCTCGGTCTCGGCGACCGTCTCGCCCTCGACGTAGCCATAGGGCAGCATGCCCTTGTCCTGAGGCTTATAGCGGATAATCAGGACGGAAGCGGGGAGAATGAGCACGGCGGAGACGCCAGCGAGCACCAGATAACCAGTCCTCCAGCCAGCGGCCTCGATGACAGAGGTGATGACGGGGCTCATGATGAGCATGTAAATCGAGTTCACTGCCCAAGCGAGACCAATTGCCAGGCCACCAGATTTTTTGAACCACTGGTCAATAACGTCGGACATGGCGACGCCGGTGGTGAAGGCGAAGCAAATGCCAATCAGGGCGCCAGCGGCGATGAACATCCAAACTTCGGTGTAGAAAGCCATGCCTGCGCCGGCGGCGAGCAGAATAAGCTCGACGACGGGGAGCCAAACCTTGCCAACAACCTTGGGGATGAGTTTTCCGACAAACGGAAGCGCCGCCGCAAGACCGATGAGCGTCGCGGTGAAGTAATACGAGAAGATTGAATAGTCAAACCCGAACTCCTCGCACACGGGCGCGACGAAGGAGCCGGCGATTACGCTATAGGATCCGGTCGTACCAGCAGACATGAGGCCAAGCGCGATTACGAGAACCCATGCGTAGACCTTGCTGCTCTTTAACTTTGCATTTTCCATTGATACAACTCCTAGAGACCCAGAAGGGCACACATAACGGCCTTGATGGTGTGCTGACGGTTCTCTGCCTCACGGAAGATGACCGAAGCGTTGGCCTCAAAGCACTCGTCGGCAATCTCGAAACCCTCGGTGATGATCTCGCGATGAAGGTCGTTCTTGCACTGGTCGAGGAGCATCTTGCCAACACGGTGATCCGCGTTGTGCACAGAGGGAAGCTCATGCATGCAGAAGATGTCGGGATTGTTGGTGCGCTTGCACAGCTCGCTGGTGACGCGATAGGGGTACAGAGACTCGGCATCGCCCAGCCAGGAGTTGTAGTCGTCGGGATCCAGGACCTCTTCGCCGCACTCGGGGTTGATGTAGCGCCACTCCTCGGTAACGATAACGTCAACGCCATCCAGGGCATCGAGGTCAGAGGTGATGGTAAAGGTCCTATTGGGAGCGTACTTGGCGTAGCAGGCCTCCACCTCTTCGATCATTTCCTTGCACATCTGATGACGGAGGTCGTCGGGGCCGATGGCGAGGAAGTCCATGTCGAGCATAGCGCACAGGCGGCCATACCACACCGGGGCGCCGGCGCAGTTGCCAACGAAAGCCATCTTCTTGCCGCGGCTCGTACGCAGACCGCCCCATTGCTCTTCCATCGTAAGAGCGTCAGCGAGCATCTGAGTCGGGTGATCGCCGAGAGTAAGGGCATTGATGACCGGGATGTCAACCAGGTCGGCGACGTCATAGAGGAACTGCTCGTCCTTCTGTGCGCGGTAGACGATGAGATCATACATGCCGTTAAAGACGCGCATGGCATCCTTGACGGTCTCGCAGTCACCCATGTGGGAGTTGGTCAGATAAGTGAAGCCCATGCCCAAATCGTTGCAGGAGGTCTCGAATGCGCAACGAGTACGGGTCGAGCCCCACTCAAAGTTGGCGAGGACGTTTTTGCCGGGGAAGTAGCGCTGGTCGACACCAGACTTCTTCTGAGCCTTAAGGTTCCAGGCAAGATCGATGAGATAGCGGAAATCCTCGGAGGAGAGATCATGGATGTTGATGTAGTCGCGACCACGAAGGCTGTTGTTCATGTCTATTCCCTTTCCATTTAGTGATAGATGAATGTCGAATGTGTCCCCGAGGGAAACACGGATATCCCTCGGGGAGCAGTAAATGTGGCGCCTAAAACAGACAGTGCAGGCTCAAAGGCTCGCTAGCAGCTGGCTGCCACGTCCTTGGTCCAGCAGTGCACGCCGCCGCCGGACAGGTTAAGCGCGAGAGAGTCAATCATGATGACTTTGCGATCGGGGAAGCAGCTCTCAAGAACGGCTTTGGCCTGCTCGTCCTTCTCCTTCACGACTTCGTTCATGCCCTCGTGGTAATAACGCTGACCAAGAACGACGCCATTGCAGATGAGGAAGTTGCAGTAGCTCGCTGCTGCGTAGAAGTGGACGGGGCCCTCGGGCCAGGGAGTGCCATCCATAAACTTGCCGCCCATTTCGTCGATGAAGCCCTTATAGAGCTCGTAATCCTCATCGCCAGGGGCGATAACGACTTCAATCGGCTCGGCGGTGGGCATACGAACGATCTCGAAGGGCTTGCCCTCCCAGTCCGTTTCGTTGCTCAGGATCTCGTAGGCCGCCTCAATGCGGCGACGAGACTCTGCGCCAGCCTTGCTCGAGGCTGCCTCTTCATCGGACACCTCGGCAAGAAGAATCTTGTTCGGAGTGATAAAGCGACACATCTCATCAATGTGAGCCGCAAAGCTCATGCCAAAGATGGGAGTTCCGTCTTCCTTCTCGTCGAGGATGCCCAGTCGATAGTCGTCGTCCTCGAGCATAGGCTGCGGAAGCCAGATAACCTTGTTGAGGTTGTAGATGCGCTTATACTCGGCCTCTACTTCCTCTTTCGTGAACTCGGGATTACGCTTGCGGCATTCCGTGTCCTCGATGGCGATCAGAGTGCCGTGACCGTCAAACTCGCGGTCGCCGCCCTCCGAAACCATTTCGGAATTGACGATATCGAAGCAACCGAGCGCAACCGCCATGTGAACGGCTGCCTTACGTGCGGACTGGCACTCCGGGGAGTTCTTGTCCCACACGCCGTAATAAGTCCAAGCGGGGTTGACCATATAAGAATGGCCCTTGTCGTCGACCATGATGCTGGGACCGTTGTCGCGGACATAGAAGTTGGAGTCTTCGAACTGCGTGATCTCGATGCGATCGAGATCAACCCCCTCCTCCTTCAGGCGCGAGCAAGCCTCCTCATAGGAGCCGGGGGTGCCGCAATTGAGGTTGACCGTAACGTCGCCATACTCGAGCAGAGCCTTGATCACGTCAACGCAGGGCTGGCGGTTATCGTAGCCCTCTGCACGGATGTAATCGGGAAGCCATGTCACATAGACGTTGGAGCGCTTCTCGAACTCGCCCGGCATACGATAGTTCTCGTACATGGTTGGTCCTTCCGTCGGGTTTCCCGCGATGCTGTCCGGCCGCGACAATAGCGGGGTTTCACCTGCTATAGTACTACTATACCTACCGTTCGGTAGATAATTTTGAATAATTTCCGCTCGCCTACTGATACATACCGTTCGCCGTATATAGTGGTCATGTTTGGACACGAATTGAAGTTCCGTTGCCATCCTTAATAATGTTGGTAGTGCGGAAGTGATTTGCAATGGAGAAATGCAGCGTGAGCACAAGAAAAAAAATATTGGACGCAATGTACGATCTTGTGGCAGAAGTCGGTTATGACAAAGCGTCTATCGGAAAGATTTGCGACTTTGTCGGTATATCCAAGCCGTCGGTGTACTACTACTTTCCCTCAAAAGAGGAGATTTTCACTACGCTCTTGGACAGCATGTTTCCGACCATTGACTATCAGCGCGACTACTCGCTAATAGTCGATAGGGACGGGTTCAAGGCCGCGCTTATCGAGCTCGGCAATTCAGTTATAGGTGGCTATCGAAGCGATGAAAAGCGCCGGCGCGTGCTGGCCGAGGTTAGCGTTCAAGCAAATCGAATTCCTGCAGTTCAGGAACGTCAAGCGACGGCGACCAAACGAACCATGGATGCGCTTAAAGACATCCTTCTTCATGGTGTAGAGATTGGCGCGTTTTCCGATAGCGCCGACGTAATGCTCTACGTACAAATTCTTTATACCGTTCTGGAGGGAGCAAGCAATACGGTCGCTCAAGGTGAGGATATTGATGAGAAAGCGGTTTGGGCGGGAATAGTCGAGCTTATGTTCAAATAAACCAGCCAAGCTGAAGCGCATGTTGGCACCCATGGTGCCTGCGGGCAACCTTTAAAACGAAAACAGGGGTCGACTCCAGTCTGGCTTGGAGTCGACCCCTGTTGCATGGCAATCTATGCCGATGCAAATCGGCGCTTATTACTTTTCAGCAGCCTTATTGAGAAAGCCGGAAACGATAGCAAACGCAGCAATCATAAGGTTGCAGGCAATGCAGAAGATAAATACTCCCTGGAATGACCCTGCCATGCCGTAAACCTTCATCATGACCGGCATTCCAAAAGCACCGACGACATAGCCCGCTGAGCAAACGATCGAATAGATCCTTCCAAAATCGCGTGATCCAAAGAGCGAGAGGAGAAGCATCGGCATTGCGGTTCCAACGATGGCGAACATGACATCGTTTACACCAGCTGCAATGATGGAAACGGTCTCATTGCTTCCGCCAATGATAAGAAGCAGGAATGAAAGAATGCCGACACCTGTCCATGCGACCGTTGCTTTAATAGCGCCAAGCTTGTCGCATGTTTTGCCCACGAAGGGATTTAGGAAGATATCGGAGAGTGAAGCTGCCGAGACCATTAAGCTTCCTACGATAGGATTGAAACCGACCTCGCTTGCATAGGTTGGAAACAGCTGGTTCATGCAGCAGGTGAGCTGCGCCACGCAAAGCAAGAGGACACAGAGAATAAAAGACGGCGTTTTCGCGGCATCGCGGAGTGCCATGCCCGAAAGGACATCTTCCTGCTCATCGGCGCTGCAGCTCTCATGGGTTTCGGAGGCGGTCTCTCCGTACGGAAGCATATTGCGATCAGAGGGGTTAAGGCGAATGATAAATGCGCTTGCAGGCAAAATCATAGCTGCAGAAACGGCCGCAAGCACGATGTATCCCGTACGCCAGCCTTGCTGCTCGATGACCAGTGTAATGACAGGACTCAATAACAGCGTGCAGAGAGAATTAACGCCCCAAGCGAGGCCGATGGCGAGACCGGACGATTTGCTGAACCATTGGTCAATGACATCGGACATGCAGACGCCCGTTGTAAACGAAAAGCAGATGCCGATCACTGCGGCGGAGACGGTGAACATCCAGACCTCGGTGTAGAACGCCATTGCGGCGCCGGCGGCAATAAGGACGAGTTCAATGCAAATATGCCATGGTTTGCCAATTACTTTTGGAATGAAGCGACTCAAAAGCGGAAGCCCAAGCGCAAGGCCAAGAAGAATCGCGGTGAAATAGAAAGAAAAAGAAGTGTAGTCAAAGCCCAGATCTTCACATACTGGAGCAACGAATGAGCCGGCAATAATGCTATATGTGCCAGTTGTTCCGGCGGACATTAAGCCGAGCGCAATAACGACGACCCAAGCAAATGCGCCGCTTTCACGGAGACAATCTTTTTTGGCTGGTGTGGTGAGAGTCATGGTTGCTCCATTTCTATCGGCAATACATCCTATATGCCTACCGATAGGTATATAAACCAGAGGACTCTTCGTCAAGCATTAAGCGGGGAGAGGGAGTTCTTAACCTGCCGAACGGTAATTAGACCCCGTTTTCGCAAGGGTCTCAATGTGACAAAGGGACTGTCCCTTTGTCACATTATTCGGAGCGTAGGGCTTCCACGGGATCTTTTTTGGATGCACTGCGAGCCGGCAGCAGGCCGGCAACAACCGTCAGCAGCACCGAAATCGCGATGAGCACCAGCGCATCCTGCACGGGCAGGCTCATCAGATTGGGCACCTGTTTGGCCGCAAGCGCCCAGGTATTAACCGGAAAGCTCACGAGCACCACGACGACAATGGCAAAGACGCCGGCAATGAGGCCCTCGATAAAGGTCTCGGCATTGAATACGTTGGCCACGTTGTGCTTCGACGCACCAATTGCGCGCAGAATACCAATCTCCTTTTTGCGTTCCAGCACACTGATGTACGTGATGATGCCGATCATGATGGAGCTCACCACCAGGCTGATACTCACGAATGCAATGAGCACCAAGCTGATGGTGTTCACGATATCGGTCACCGAGCCCATGATGATACCCATGTAGTCGGTGTACGAGATGGCTTGTTTGTCGTGGCCGGCGGCTTTGACCCGCTTGTTGTACGCATCGATATGATCGAGTACGCGCTCCTTGGCCTCAAAGTCGCGCGGGAAAACCTTAACCGAGATGGGGTCTGCCTCATCCGCATAGCCCAACGTGGTCAGATTGTTGTCGTAGGTGAGCTTCGAAGCCTTGGCATAGCTCATCATGAGCGAACTCAGGTCCTCGGCGTCCATGTTGAAGTGGATGGCATGAGCAAAGGCACTCGCATCCACGCGCATGGCGCTCGCCAGGTTGGCAAAACTCGAAGACATCTGCGTCGCCATCTGGTCCATGAGCCCTGCCGCGCCCGCCTTGAGCTGAGCTGACACCGTCACCGCAATTTGATCGCCGATCGACTTCATCACCTGATCCATAGCCTGCTGCAGATACGGAGCCAGCTGCTTTTGAACATAGTCGGTCATCGTCTGTCGCAGGCGCTCGGCCAGGGCATCGCCGCCGAGCGCTTTGAGCTGGGCCAGAATTTGCTGGGCTGCCGTATCACTCTCAAGATACGTCGAGAACGCGGCAGCGAGCTTTGACGCGTCCTTAAGATCTTCGGGTGTCAGCGCCTTAAACTGATCAGACTGCAAAAAGCCCTCAAACAGCTGGTTGGCTAGCGTTCCCACCTGCTGCATTTGCTCGGGCGTGAGTTCCAGACCGTCAAAGATACCCGAGAAATCTGGGGCTGGCGCTTTGGCCATGATGTCGCTGAAGTCGATGTCCTTCCCAACGCCCGAAAGGTCAATGTCCAGACCCGACAGATTGATGCCCGTTAGATCAATGCCGCCGGCAACATCCGAGAGCGCGGAGGCATCGAACGAGGACGCGCTCTTCAGCGCCGCCTCGTCCACACTGAACATGCTGCCCAGATCCACGCCCTGTTTGGCCTCGCCTTGCAGCTCATCGAAAGACTTGCCCGTAAAGACATCCGTCTCGGGGTGGGCGAGTTGCTCCTGCGCAATCTGCGAATCGGCAGCACGCTCCATAAGCTGGCGAGTCAGAGCATGCGTATAGGCAATGCCCGGAGACAACGCGCTCGCATTGGCCGTCTCGTTAGGTCGCACCACGCCCACAATGTGCACGTCGATGCCATCGGCAACCTTGGCGGCCATAAAGTCGGCGTCGCCAGACATGTCAGTCCACATGCCGGTCTCTTCGTTTCTGCGATACGCATCGGCCGGCGACAGCACCTTAAACGTGGTAGACAGCGCATCGTCGTAGGTAAAGTCGGTACCGGTCTCAGGCGCTTCGACCCCACCGTCGGCCGTCATAGCACTGTTAACCAGGTCGTTGAGCTCATCGATATCCAGCGCGCCGATGCTGTAGAGCGTGTAGTCGCCCACCGTACCGCGGCTCGAAAGCACCATCACGGCTTCGTTGGCGGACGTGGGCCAGTGACCAGCGACAACATCGTACTGGCTGTCGAGCAAACTCTGGTCGTCGATCATCTCGTTAAAGACCGAGGTTCCCATGGATTCCATGCTCACCGTTGCCGCCGAGCTCGCGCCTCCACTCATGGCCTCGGTCATAGCGTTGGGCACCAGCCGGACGGGCTTCTCGTCGCCCTTACTCGAACGATAGACAACTGGCGTCACGCCGTAGCCGTACTGAATGGCGTTGACTTCTTTATCGATGCCGTCGCCACCGGCATCGAGCCATGCCTTAAAGCTCGTCATGTCGTTGGACTTAACGCTCGCAAACATATCCTTTACGGCCGTGACCACGGGAATTTTATCGGTTCCCTTAGCTTTGCCACCAGTACCGTCGGATAAATCCTCGCCGTTGGACGCCTCGTCATCCGCAGCCCCCTGTCCGCCCATCATGGACGACAGGTCGTAATCCTGCTTGGAAATGGTGAGCGGGTAGCTCGAAAGCGTATCCTCCTCGACCTTTTTGATGTAGCCGTTTACGCCGTTGGACAGCGCCAGAATCGCCGCAATGCCGATAATGCCAATCGAGCCCGCAAAGGCCGTCATGGCCGTGCGACCCTTCTTGGTCATAAGGTTGCGGGCAGAAAGCCCCAGCGCCGTCACAAAGCTCATCGAGGTTTTGCGCGTAGGCTTGGCCTCGCGGCGCGTGGCGTCAGCGACATCGAAGGGATCGGAATCGTCGGTGATCTTGCCGTCCGCCAGGTTGACAATGCGCGTGGCATATTGGTACGCCAGCTCGGGATTGTGCGTGACCATGATAACCAGGCGGTCGCGCGCCACGTCCTTGAGCAGATCCATGACCTGTACGGATGTCGTTGAGTCCAAAGCGCCGGTCGGCTCGTCTGCCAGCACGATCTCGGGATCGTTAATCAGGGCGCGGTCGATGGCCACGCGCTGCATCTGTCCGCCCGATAGCTGGCTCGGGCGCTTGTTAACGTGCTCGCCCAGGCCGACTTTCTCCAACGCCTCGCGCGCACGCTGGCGGCGCTCGGCATGCCCCACGCCCGTGAGCGTAAGCGCCAACTCCACGTTTTCCAAAATGGTCTGATGCGGAATGAGGTTATAGCTTTGGAAAACAAAGCCGATGCGGTTGTTGCGGTAGGCATCCCAATCGCGGTCACGGAAGTCCTTGGTCGAAATACCGTCGATCAACAGGTCGCCGGAATCGAAATGATCGAGCCCGCCGATAACGTTGAGCATCGTAGTTTTGCCCGAGCCCGAGGGACCCAGAATGGCCACGAACTCGTTATCGCGAAAAGACAGGCTTACGCTGTCGAGCGCCACCTGCGTAAACGACTGCGTAACGTATCTTTTGCAAATACCTTTGAGCTCCAACATGGACGGCAACCTCTCCCACGCGGGCGCACTCGCCCACTCTCCCCCGCCGTTCGTATTCGACGCGTTTGTCCTACTCTATCCCCATTTTTCACCGACACCAGTGAGGAATGTAGGGAACCGCGCCAAAAAACGAACGGAACGGCACCCAAAAAAAGAGGCCCCAAGTGGGGCCTCTATATGGTGGAGATTATCTTGAAAGGCAGCGGACTACTCCGCACAGCGACACACGATCCTCGCGATGCTTTACGTGTTTTTTACTGCTCGCTATTCGCAATCGCCTGGTCGATAAGTTTGTTGAGTGCAGCGCGCTGCTCGGCGGAGCTGATGGCTCCCACGATGGGCTCCCCTACGATGTTGCCATTCTGATCGATGACATACGTTGTCGGGAACGAGAACAAATTTGACGTGAACTTACCGGCCTCGCTATCCGACTTGAACCAGATGTTCTTATATGTCACGCCCTTCTTGCTCAGCACGTCCTTGGCATCCGCAATCTCGCCCTTGTTGCCATCGAGCGTAAAGGAATTGACGCCCACGACCTGGCCGCCCTTCTCGGCAAGCTCCTGATTCAGTTTCTCAAGATCGCCCAGCTCGCCCACGCACGGCTTGCAAGTAGTGAACCAGAAGTTCATGACGGTGACCTTGTTTTTAGAGAACAGCTCGTCACTGCTCACGTCGTTGCCATCCAGGTCCTTGCCCGTAAAGCTAGGGAACTTCGTCGCCTCGCTCGAAGCATTGGCACCAGCCGTCATGCCAGCGGTCGAAGCGTCGACGCTCTCGCCTGCACTCGGCGTGCTTCCACAGCCGGGGAACTCCTTCTCCAGGCTCTCGAGCTTGTCCTCGATCTCCTTGATCTGCTTCGCACCGGCCTTGAGCGTCTTAAGCTCATCCGCCGTGAACTCATCCTTGGCACCGTCGATGGTCTTGAGCAGGAAATCGCCGTAATTGCTGCCGTCCTCAATCATTGCCGAGTCTTTATTTGCCGCATTGAATACCTTTTCCCACAGCGCGTTATCACTCGAAAAGATCTCGTTCTCCTTCTGCATGAGCTTCGCATACAGCTCGGCGGCCTCGTCGGCATTGGTCGGCTTCTGCGCAGTGAGTTCTGCGATCTTAGGATCGGAGCTCGCAGATTCGCTCGCATTGCCACCGGGCGCCGAACATGCCACAAGACACAAGGCCAATACCGGCACCATAAACAGGGCCGCAATCTTAGAAAGCTTCATGGTCATTCCTCCGTTTTGTCGAAGCTTGTTTACTTTTTATCAGCGGTCAAGGTAAGCTTTTCCGCCGACACATCCAGGCAATAGCGATAGCTGATGGCATCGACGGGACAGGCCCCAATGCACTTTCCGCACCGGATACATTCGGCATGATTGGGCGCGCGGACCACATCAACGTCCATCTGACAAACCTTTGAGCACTTGCCGCACGAGACACATTTGCATGCGTCAACCCGAATCCCCAGTAGGGACACCCTATTCATGAGCGCATAGAATGCGCCGAGTGGACAAATCCATTTGCAGAAGGGGCGGTAGAACAAAACGCTCAGCACTACCACGGCAATGAGAACGACAAGTTTCCAAGTAAAGAGATGTCCCAACGCAGATCGAATGCCGGCATTGGCAATGGCCAGAGGAATGGCGCCCTCGAGCACACCCTGTGGACAGATGTACTTGCAAAAGAACGGATCTCCCATCCCCAGATCGTTGACCACCAGCGCAGGCAGCACTACCACAGCAAACAGCAGCACGACGTACTTGATGTACGTGAGCGGCTTGAGCTTTTTCGTGGAGAACTTTTTGCCGGGAATCTTATGAAGCAGCTCTTGTAGCCAGCCAAACGGGCACAAAAAACCGCACACAAAGCGCCCCAGTAGCACGCCGATCAGAATGAGCGTTCCGGTGACGTAATACGAAAAGTTGAACTTGGATGAACCTACCACCGACTGGAACGACCCGATGGGGCACGCACCCGATGCCGCGGGGCACGAATAGCAATTAAGCCCGGGCACGCAGACTGTTTTTCCCGCGCCCTGATAGATGCCGCCTTTGGCAAAGTTTGGCAGGTGAATGTTGGTGACGAGCGTCGCCGCCGCCTGAATGAATCCGCGAAATCGAGCCAAAACATGCGACGCAGTGTTTTCTCTTTTATCCAATTCCGATACACTCCAAGCACAGCCTAATCGCTTTGGCCAGCACGGCATCCGCCTCGCCACGCATAACGCCAAAGCACACCATGGCAATTCCGACGATCAACAAAGCGACCTGTACCACGGGTTTTACCGCTTTGAACAACCTGACCACTCCTTTCGTTACGCGACCATTGGACCATATCGGCTATAAAATCCGTGTTAAGCGCGATTTGAAATGTGCAAGGAGACTGTTATGCGTATTTTGATCGTCGAGGACGAGCGGGCGCTGTGTGACGCAATCGCGCGCAGCTTGCGAAACTTGGCGTACAGCGTCGACTGCTGTCACGACGGACAGGAGGCGCTCGACCTACTGGACGTTGAGGCCTTCGACCTCGTGGTACTCGACCTCAACCTTCCCCGCATCGACGGCATGACCGTACTCAGGGAACTTAGGAAAACTGACTGCGAGACTAAGGTACTGATTCTGTCCGCACGTGGCGAAGTATCAGATAAAGTCGCCGGACTCGATGCCGGCGCCAACGATTACCTCACCAAGCCGTTTCATCTGGACGAGCTTGCGGCAAGGATTCGCAGCCTTACCCTCAGACGCTTTACACAAAGCGACATAGTTTTAACCTGCGGAAAGCTCCGCTTTGACACCAAGGCGCGCATCGCTTCCGTGGACAGCGAGGCTTTATCTCTTACGCGCAAGGAAACGGGAATCTTGGAATACCTGATGCTTAATCAGGGGCGTCCGGTAAGTCAAGAGGAGCTTATCGAGCACGTTTGGGATAGCAGCGTGAACAGCTTTAGCAACGCAACCCGCGTTCACATCTCGTCACTCCGCAAAAAGCTACGCAGCGCTTTGGGATACGACCCGATTCGCAATCGGATTGGAGAGGGCTACGTTATGGAGGATAGCGAATGAAAAGGCTTTCCCTGCAATGGCGCATAACGATTATGACGGCACTGCTCACGTGTGCGGCATGCGTGCTGACGAACTGCCTGGTCGGCTATACGGGCATGCGCTACATGGATGCCATCGGCAGTAACATCTCGGCCTTTAACGCGACCGGCGAAGATTCGCCCCAGGCGTTCGACCCAACGAAAGCGACCCCCGATGACAAGGTCACGATCGTCGTAAACGACGCACAGGAGTCTTTTGGCACGACAACCTGGTACATCACGGCTGGAGTCACACTCCTTGGCGGCGCGCTAGCATACTTTGCGAGCGGCCGTGCACTCAAACCGCTACGGGCTTTTGCAGCCCAGGTTGAGCGTGTGCAGCCTGACAACCTAAGCGAAATCAGACTCAGTGAAGATGTGCCCACCGAGCTACAGCGATGCAGCGCCTCTTTCAACGACATGATCGCCCGTCTTGGCGAAGGGTTCTCTGCGCAGCGTCAGTTTACCGGCAACGCCGCACACGAGCTGCGCACCCCGCTCGCCCTCATGCAAGCACAGATTGAACTATTCATCTCCGAGCGCTCCGGTCTGCAACCCGAAACAGCCGAGCTGCTCGGCCTGCTACAAGAACAAACCGAGCGCATGTCGCGGATGACCAAGGTGTTGCTCGAGATGAGTGAGCTCCGCAGCGTTCCTTGCGAGGACGATGTTGAACTCGGTCCCTTGTCCGAGGAGGTCCTCACCGACCTTGCGCCACTTGCCGAAAATAAGGACGTAACCCTCGATTGCGCCGGAGACGCTTTGGCAATCGGAAGTGATACGCTCATCTATCGGCTGGTGTTTAATCTGGTCGAAAACGCCATCCGTTACAGCCGCTCCGGCTCGACTGTCAACGTCTCCATCAGCGACAGCGACAGCCATGTGCTCCTGCGAGTCAAAGATGAGGGCCCGGGAATACCCAAGCAGTACCGTGAGAGCATCTTCCAACCGTTCTTTCGTCTAGACAAATCCCGCAGCAGGGCATACGGCGGCGCAGGACTCGGACTAGCGCTCGTTTGGGAGATTGCAGCGCTTCACGGTGGCACAGTAGAGGTCGAAACAAGTTCCGAGAACGGGACTACCATGCTCGCGACCCTCTCAAAGGGGGCCACCACGTGATCCGACTGTCCAGGGGTTCCACTCGGCATTGTGAAACGCGTCCCAAAACTTGGATATGAGGAATGGGAGGCAGCTCGCATCTATGCCGAGGACGAAGTCCTGGCGGGGATTCAGGATGCGCAGAGGAAGCTTACGGCAGAAAACCCCGACAGAGTCGTGACCGTCGGCGGCAACCGCATGGTGTCGCTTGCCCTCTTCGATTACCTGCACGGGAAATACGAGAACGTTGGAATCGTCTGGATCTATGCGCATCCGGATGTATCCACGCTGAATGATGGCTACCCCAACGCTCACGCCATGGTACTTGGCAGCCTTTTGGGAGAAAGTCATCCTGGTCTTCGGCGGCGAATAACGCGAATGTCCGCAGGCAGACTCCAACCTGTGCGCGGAGAAGCTGGGCGACGCAAACAAGATTCCTCGACTCGAGCATGGAGATGCATCCGTCTATCAGTCTCATCGCATACTCAGAGGAGGATGCCAGATATAGATCCCATTGGGTAAAGTCGCCGTTCATGAAGGGAATCACTGCATTGCGCTCGGCGACTCTCAAGGCACTCAGGCTTTGTTCTATTTTCCCAGCTTCTTGTTTGAACTGTTCGCTATCCAAAATGCCCCCAAATGCCGGCTTCTCAACAAATCAAAAAAGCAAGAGAGACAGAGATTAGGTTCATGCTCCACTGAACCCGCGCTTCCAGTCGAGACACTCCTCCTCGAAGATCTCCCCGGAGTCCCGTCTCTCGCGCCCCTCACGGATCTGTCCATATCAGTGTAGCCAATCCAAGCACAGCCCCACCGCACGGCCCAGTCGCTTCCGGTCCTGCGTGGCCCCGTGAAGGCGGAAGGGCGTGGCTGTGGGCGGCGCGTTCCTTTCTCCTCGTACTTTTTTGGGCATGCGTCACGCCCCCCACGCGGCGCTGAGAGCGAATCGGCGCAGGCTTAGGGCCAATTGCGTAGAGGTTGAGGTTCGGGTTTCGCCGGCTTACGCAGCTTGGCGGGCAGAGCGCCCGGGCTCGCTGCGCCTAGGGCGCGGCGGGATCCGCGACGTCGGAGGTGTCGATCTCGCCCAGATTGGCGAGCTGGCTGATGAACGGGATACTCTCGTATTCGTCCACCTCGACGCCGCCGAGCACGATGGCGCTGTCGCGCGTGTCGATTTGGGTTGTGAACACGGCCGGGTCGAAACCCGAAGCGATAAAGCCAATGCCTGCGAGGACAACACCCGCGGCAACGAGCCCGCCCGCCACGGCGAGGTAGATCTTCTTCGCGCTGGTCATGGTACTCACTCCTTTCTACGCCGCGAGATGCGCGGCAGCGCCGCCCTTCTCGCCCTTACCCTTCCAGAAGGGCGAGGCGGCCTTCCTCGCCCAGAGCGCCGAGAGGCGCGCAATTTGTTTTGAGGCGGCCCAAGCGCCAGCACCAACGAAGAGCGCCACGCCGACGAGGCCGAGCCCCACGCCCGCCGAGACGAGGGCGTACGGGAAGTGGCCGATGGTGACGCCGCTTACGGCAAGCAGGAGCTCAACTACGCCCACGCCCCCGAGTGCCGCCGCGACGATCCACACGCAGAGCGCCAGCAGCCAGATGCAGATATAGACCGTGACGGCCACGGCGGCGAAGGCGGCGAGCAGCGGCACCCACACCGGGGAGCCCACGATGGCCAGCACCCACAGCAGCGCGGTGCCGCGCCGGCGCGTCCTCGCGATCGCGCGCGGCACGGCGGGCAGGTCGTCGAGCGTGGCCTCGGCAACCTCGCCGGGGGCGCCCATGGCGGCCACGGCCTCCTCCTCGCTCATACCGTCCTCCATGCGGTCGGCGATGGCCTCCGCATAGAACGCTTTGGTCTCCTCCACCTGCTCGGCCGGCAGGCAGGCGAGCAGCTCGCCCAACCGGCCCAGAAACTCATCGCGCGTCATGGTGCGCCCCCTCAACGTATGCGTAAATCTCCCGTACGGACGGCCACTCGGCCAGGAACTCCTCGATGCGCGCTCGCCCGTCGTCCGTGATGCGGTAGTACCGGCGCAGCCGCCCGTTGTGCTCGGCGGAGCGCGCCGTGATGCACCCGGCCTTCTCCAGGCGCTTGAGCAGCGGGTAGAGCGTCGACTCCGTGAGCCCCATGCTCGCCGGTACGTCCTTCACGATCTGGTAGCCGTAGGACTCCTCGCCGGAGACGGCCGCGAGCACGCAGGCCTCCAGGAAGCCGCGCTTCATCTGTGCCTCCATCCGCACACCTCCTCTCGTCATATACTATGCTATACACACTATACGATGCAAGGTATTAGACGTCAACTCTCATCGTGAAGATTCTCCGGCCCCTGCGCGCTGCGAACGTGATGTCGCGGGGCGGTTGGCATTATGCATGAGACGTCAAGTAACGCTCTTTTGATACACTTCCGCTCGGCCCCATATGCCTTGCACAACGCCCTCTTCGACCTCGGGTTCAAGAGAGCCGCTAGTCTTCCTTTATACGTTCGGCATAATCGTAGGCGATACCCACAAATTCCAGTCCCGAGCAACAGGAGTACAATTGCTGCATTGTTGCCAGCTGTTGGGAGATGGAAGATGGACTGCGATGGCTACCCGCGCATTCCCATGCCGTTGATGTGCACTGCCTTTGTGCCGGGGCAGATTGACGCTGCGGTTGCAGGCATTTCCGACCCCGATTCGCGCACCATCGCCACGGCAGAAGCGCTGTACTTTCGCGGACAGGCCACACTTGCCGCCGAGACAGCACGCCCCTATCTTGACGCCACCGACCCCGCACTGCGCTATTCCGCATGCCTTATCTGCGGATATGCCAGTCTGTCGCTCAACCGTATCGCCAATGCCCGTCGTTGCCTTGCGGGCATCCTCGATACGCCAACTGACGAGGAATCGCCCGCCGTCCACGCCACGCATATCCTGTTCGCCTCGGCCGCGAGCGTCCTACTGCACTTGCCTTCCCCGTATTCTGCCGAAGAGTTTTATCCACTTGCGGCGCATCTGCCCGAAGGCCTGCGCCTGTTCGCCAGCTACGTGATGGCGCATGCCCTGTACCTGCGCGGCGAATATGGCCGCAGTCTAGGCATGGCGGAAAACGCCCTGATCATGAAACAGGGAAGCTATCCCATCTCGGAGCTATTCCTGCACTTGTCGGCTTCTATGGCATGCATGAGCCTCAAAGACGTCGACGCCGCAAAGGCACACTTCGGAACCGCTTGGGACATTGCGCGTCCCGACGGTCTTATCGAGCTCATCGGCGAGCACCACGGCCTTTTGCAGGGGCTCATCGAGGCATGTCTAAAAACGCAATACCCTGACGACTTCGCGCGCATCATCGAGATTACGTATCGATTCAGCTACGGTTGGCGGCGCATCCACAACCCCGATTCAGGCGAGGACGTGGCCGACGATCTAACGACCACGGAATTCACCATGGCCATGCTCGCCTGTCGTGGGTGGACCAACGCCGAAATCGCACGCCATATGGGAGTATCGCCGGGCACCGTCAAAAACCGCCTATCCGGCGTATACGCAAAGCTTGGCATCGGCACACGCGCCGAGCTGGTCGCGCATATGTTACGTTAGCGACCGGACTGCCAAGCGCATCGAACGCATTCCGGAACCCGGCGCTTCGCTCGATCAATTTGGACATGTTGACCCTTGAACGGCACTACCGCTACGGGGCGCCTTCTCGCAAAATTGGATTATTTCCACCGATACTTGCGGGATGGGAGCCCAAGATGCTTGATCGCCGTTCGTTACTTGTCGCCGGAGCGTCCTCGTTAGCGAGCATTATGTTGCCTCGCGTGCCGGGAAGCGAAAACGCCTTCATATTGCCGTTCGCACCCACCGAAGCCCATGCCGACGAAAAAGACCCCTTCAGGGTGCTCGTGCTCTCGCGCACCATGTTCGGTGTGGTCGTGGTCGACGTCGCCAACAAGAATACGCCCATCACGGGTGCCCAGGTCACACTCACATCGCGCTATGCCGCAGGCAAGCAGCTCACCGCCACTACCGATGACGAAAGCACAGCCATCTTTGAGGTCGCGCCGCTTTCGGAAGGCTACGTGGACGAGGCGACGCTTCTCGACGCGTACGACTTTAACGGCGGCATCTCCATTAGCATGGCGGGCTACCGCGATGTCGAGATTCCCCTCGCGCGTGTCCAAGGCGGCACCGCCATTACCGTACCCACACGTCCGCTCTCCGATGGCGAGCCGTACTTTCGACAGCTCACGTTCGACGAATGGGACATCCAGTACGCCGACGCCACGTTTATGGCAATGCCAGCGGACGAAGCAGCAAACGACCAACCCGACGCGCATGCTTTTACCGTGCAGGCACATCTGCCACAGGGCGGACAGGCAACGCTGCGCATCAACAAAGTGACGCCTGCCGCGGGCAGCTCACCCGAAACCGTCACACAGATCGGCCAGATCAAGGCCAGTGCATCGGGTGCGAATAATCTGGCGACGTTTACGCTCGAAGACAAGTTCCTCGATGCAGCGTCAAACCTTCTGGAGGAAGGATGCAAGCTGCGCTTTGTGCTCGACTATCAGGGCAAAACCTACACGCTCTCATCCCCTATGGCCGTTGTCACCGCGCCGGCCGCAAAGGCGGAATCGGGCTCGACCACCATCATTCCCACCACCATGGACCAAGAGATCACTCCGTTTGATTTCCCCGCGGCGTTTCCCGGTATCGGCGGCAATAAGTTCACGTGCTGGATGCCCACATTTCCCATTCTGTTCGATTTCTCGTTTGCTGGATACGTGCTGTTTGGCGGAGGGTACAAACCAGCTAGCTATATGAACGATTCGGGCAACCCTGATCCGGAATACTGGAAGAAATCGCCGCGCGAGTCGGGCGCCAAGCAGGCAAATCGCTACCTCGACGAGATGGAGGGGAAGTGGAATCAGTACAAGAGGATGAGTGTCGGTTCGGGCACCGATCCAAGAAACACCAAGCTCCTTCGCCACCATTGCACGCCGCTGTTCACGATGGATATCGCCACACAGCTGTACGGCTCGCTCGCCTACGATTGGGTGGGCAAAACCTGGGGTAACAACAACGACCCCGCATACGGCAATATTAAGGCCCTCTTCCAGATAAGAACCGACCTCAATTGGACCGAGCAGTTTACCCTAGGACCGGTGCCATTTTTCCTAAACGTCAACCCCTGGGTGCTGGCAAAACTGGCGCTCGCCGTGGGTGCCCACACGCACGGCAGCGGCGCGGCGTTTTTTAAAAACATTTCGCTCGACTATTCAAACACGTCGGGCTCGTTCACCATCCAGATCGGGCTTGCCGTCACCTTTGGCGCCGGCGTTGCAGGCGTCGCTTCGTCTGCCGTGCGCGGCGCCGCATCCCTCACGCTGTTCATTGGGTACGAGAAGGCAGATGAACACCAGCTTCCGCGACTGCGCGTAGGTGCAGACGTCGATGTCGATGTGATACTCCAATTCGTAATGTTCAAGTGGACCACCAAGGCTTGGTCGGGGTCGTGGCCCACGCTCATCGATTCGTGGAATATGTCGGTGGACAATGGCGACCAGTATGTACTCCAGCGCTCTGAGCTCGCATTGGGTGGAGATACGCCTTACACGCTGGATGCCTGCTTCGGCTCGGCCGGCAACATTGAGGCGGGCGGCGTGCCGCAATTTATCGCATCGGCCACCATCGTCACCAACGCCGAACTGCTCGCACGCGCCGAGGTTAAGGCCACTGCCGTAAACGCCGCGCCTGTCGTGCGCGATTGGGAGCGGGCGGTCACGCGCATTGAGCTCGAGGCGGATGCAGAAAGCGACGACACGGGACAGATCGAGCATTTCGTCCACGTGCTGATGGAGAACGACGAAAACGCCGCGCCGATGTATGAGTACACCTACATCGGTCAGGCAACGAACACCGTTGCCGACCCGAACGCCAATTCTGCCGGCGTGTCGGAGGACGAGCGTGGCGGCATAAAACCCTCGAGCGACAACGTGCTGTTTTCCGGCGTGCTCAGCGAAGCCCACATGAAGCTAACGATGATTGCCGGCGTGGAGTGCCTATTCCGTATCGCCTCGGTGCGCTACGGCGAGAATGGTCGTTCGCGCCTGGTGGTGCATACAAAGACGAACGGCACGTGGTCCGCTCCCACGCCCGTGGACTTCCCCCTTGGGTTTGGCGAGGGCGACGTGGAGCGCACCGGCATATTCGATTACGACTTCGACGTGGTGGAATATACAGACGGGAGGGGAAACCAGGACGCCTACGTGCTGCTGGTCTCGGGCGAGCGCCCCGCCGGTGACAACACCCTTTTCGATACGGCGAGCACATCCGGCATACTGTCCGTTGTGCGCCTGCGCATAAGCAACGACGGAGTTCGCGTGATATCGCACACGTCGTGGCGCAGCATCTCGCGCGGCCGCCTTCAGGAGGATGGCTACCATTGCCTGCAGTGCCCGCGCATCACGGTGGGCAAGACGCTGGTCGACGGACGTCTGTCGGGCGCTTACCTCCACCGCCACGGAGCCACCACAGAGAAGGCGCTCGGCAGCGAGGCCGAGGTTGCGCTGGAATGCTTTACCCTGTGGTCGGATGATTTGGGCGACAGTCTCACGTTCCGTCAGGTCCTCCGCTTTCCGCAGGCACCGTCGAGCATCGAGCTGGGCGCGCCCGAGAATATCAACGGCAAAATGGTGGTGCCCGTTGCATACGAGACCGCAGGCGGTTGTGGCTGTGCATCGTACGCCGTGATCGGCCAGTCCATTGCGGGCTGGGGCGTTATGTCGCCAGATGCCACAGTACCCCACGCGGTGCCGTGGCCGCAGCGCACGGGCTTTTTGGCTACCGTCAACGAGCAACTGCAGCATATTACTTGGACGCGAGGCGCATCGGCATTTGCAACGCAGCCCGTGGGTGCCGCAGGCTGTGGCCCGGCATCGTTTAGCGTAAGCAACAACGGCAGGTGCGTGCTCTATGTAGAGAACACCGATGGCAAGGTGGGGCAAACCTACGACGAAGAAGGCAACCCGGTAGCAGTGATGGGCAAGCACTTCCGCATCTTCGCCAGCACCTTGGCAGGCGATCTGTTTACGGAGTCGTTCGTGATGTGCGAGCTGGACCATCCCGTCGATCAGATAACGACATTTTTGACGTCGGGGAGCATGCTCTCCGCGCTCGCCACGCACATTGTGAGCGCGGAGAAGAGCGAGGCAGAACTACACGGCATCGAAGTGCCCTTGGTGGCGTGTGCCACTCCGACGGGCGCAGTCGCTACCTCGGGCGCGGTGGTGCCCGGAGCAGCAGGCGAATCCTTCATGGTCACGGTGCGAAACGACGGCAACACCTTGCTGACCGCCGGCACAATCGATCTGTACCGAGAGGGCTCCAGCCAGCCGTTCTCCAGCGCATCCATCGGGTTCGGAGCGAACACACGCATGGCATCGATCTACGATCCAGAGCTTGCCGAGGACGCTTCGGTCAACGACATGGCACACGTGAAGTACGCGCTCGAAACGCTGGGCACACCTTTTGCAACGCACCCGCTGGTAGCCGACAGTGGCAACGCCGTGCTGGCACCGGGTTGCACGGCACAGTTCCGCATGAGCTTCGCCATCCCCGAGAGTTGGAGCGATGAAGTGGGCAAACGTGTAACGCTATATGCGAAGGCGCGTAATCTGGTGGCGCTCGATCCCGTAACGCTCGAGGAAATTCGACCGGGCGCAAACTCGGCACTGGGTGCCGTACTGCACGAGCTTCATGTGCCCGACGCGGCATGCGAACGCTCAGAAGTTCAGGTCGGCGTCTGCGACAGCGTGGATACGACAGAACTTCACGACGCCCCGATGACGGTCGACGGCGATGGCGGCACGAGTGGAGGTGGCTCCGGCGGAAGCAGCTCCGGAGGCGGCAGTGGATCTGGCAGCGGCAAGAATCACGGCAATAACAAGCGCTCCGGAAAAGCGGGCGCGCTTGCGGGCACGGGCGATGTCAACGCTCCCCTTACGGCAGCCGCCGCAGCACTCGCCGCAGCAGGCGCCGGCCTCGTCGCCTACAGCGCCCGCCGCACGGCGCTCGAAACCGACACCGCCGATGAGGTCAATTCGGATAGGCCTCGCTAGCTCCTAGTTACCTTTGTGAGAGACGCCGACTCGGCTCATCGAACATCAAAATGGGCTGGTTCTGAATACCCAGAGCCAGCCCATTGCGCATTAGATGTCGTCAGAGGAGTCGAGTTCTGCCTCGAGCTTGGCACGGCGTCTTTTCGCCAACAATCCGCACGACATGTCTTCGACAGCGTATCCAACCGCAAACGCAGCAAGACACATTCGGCCGTCTTCAAACTTACTCGGACAGAGCCGACTCGGTTTTGTCCGAGTAAACGAATCTCCATCGAACTCCGAACGATTGTTCGATGGATTTCGTGTTGGTTGGAATCGCCTATGGGCTGGGCTATGCTACCTTGACTATCTATATGACTTAAACGCAGCAAAGGAGCACCGAGAGAGCGAGTATGGCAAAAAACACCGCAAACTATGGTAACGACAGTATCCGCCAGCTCAAGGACGAGGAGCGCGTACGCCTGCGCCCCGCCGTCATCTTTGGCTCGGACGGACTCGACGGCTGCGCGCATGCTGCCTTCGAGATCCTGTCCAACGCCGTTGACGAGGCGCGCCAGGGCTACGGCAAGCTCATCACCCTTACCGCCTTTCGCGATGGTTCCATTCAGGTAGAGGACAACGGCCGCGGCTGCCCGCTCGACTGGAACCCCTCCGAGAAGCGCTTTAACTGGGAGCTCGTCTTTTGCGAGCTCTACGCCGGCGGCAAGTACAACAACAACCAGGGCGGCGACTACGACTTCTCGCTCGGCACCAACGGCCTAGGCTCGTGCGCGACCCAGTACGCCTCCGAGTACATGGACGTCACGGTTTGGCGCGACGGCAACAAGTACTCCCTGCACTTTAAGAAGGGCAAGGTTGTCGGCGCCAAGAAGAAGGCACTCGAGATTGAGCCCAGCGACGAGAACCGCACCGGCACCACCATCAAGTGGCGCCCCGATCTTGAGGTCTTTACCTCCATCAGCATTCCCCACGATTGGTATCGCGAGACCATGCGCCGCCAGGCCGTGGTCAACGCCAACGTGACCTTCCGCCTGCGCATCGAGGGCGACGATGGCGAGTTCTCCGAAAAGGACTTCTGCTATCCCAAGGGCATCGAAGACTATGTGCTCGAGAAGGTCGGTACCGACTACCTTACCGAGCCCTTCTTTATCGAGGCCGACCGTCGCGGTCGCGACCGCGAAGACCTGCCCGACTACAACGTAAAAATCACCGCATGCATGTGCTTCTCTCGCACCTTCATGATGCAGGAGTACTACCACAACTCATCGTGGCTCGAGAACGGCGGCTCACCCGAGAAGGCGGCCCGTAGCGCTCTGACCAGCGCCATCGATGCCTACATTAAGCAACAGGGCAAATACAACAAAAACGAAAGCGGCATTAAGTGGCAGGACGTCCAGGACTGTCTGGTGCTGGTAACCAACTGTTTCTCCACCCAGACGTCCTACGAAAACCAGACTAAGAAGGCCATCAATAACCGCTTTATCCAGCAGGCCATGACGGCCTTCTTTAAGGAGCGCCTCTCGACCTACCTGATCGAGAACAAAGACGCCGCCAATAAGATCATGGAACAGGTGCTCATCAACAAGCGCTCGCGCGAGAATGCCGAGAAGACGCGCCAGAGTATCAAGACCAACCTGCAGCAGAAGACCGACATGGCCAACCGCGTGCAGAAATTCATCGACTGCCGCTCCAAGGACAAGAGCCGTCGCGAGATCTACATCGTAGAGGGCGACTCGGCAGCAGGCGCCATTCGCACCTCGCGCGACGCCGAGTTCCAGGGCGTTATGCCCGTCCGCGGTAAGATCCTCAACTGCCTGAAGGAGGACTATCCGCGCATCTTTAAGTCCGACATCATCATGGACCTCATGCGCGTGCTGGGCTGTGGCGTGGAGATCAAAGACAAGCGCATCAAGAACCTGGGCGCCTTTGACCTGGACAACCTCAACTGGAACAAAGTCATCATCTGTACGGACGCCGACGTCGACGGTTATCACATTCGCACGCTCGTGCTCACCATGCTCTACCGCCTGGTGCCCACACTTATCGACGAGGGCTACGTGTATATCGCCGAGTCGCCGCTCTACGAGATCAACTGCAAAGAGAAGACCTACTTTGCCTACACCGAGCTCGAGAAGAACGGCATCCTCAAAGAAATCGGCGACCAGAAGTGCTCCATCAACCGTTCCAAGGGTCTTGGTGAGAACGATCCGGACATGATGTGGCTCACCACCATGAACCCCGAGACACGTCGCCTGATCAAGGTGGAGCCCGAGGACGTCACCAAGATGGAAACCATGTTCAACCTTTTGCTGGGCAACGACGAGGCAGGCCGCAAGCGCCATATCTCCGAGCACGGCAAGGAATACCTGGACCAGCTGGACTTGCAATAGCAGCAAATCGATAACGACGGCCCATAAGAAGTTCAAGAGGAAATCGTGGCAAAGAAGAAGACGAAGAACCAGCCAAAGAAAAAGCAGGTCAACGCCGAGAACGTCATCGGCCTGCACTCCGAGGTCACCGACCAGCCGATCACGCAGACGCTCGAGGTCAACTACATGCCCTACGCCATGAGCGTCAACGTCTCGCGTGCATTCCCCGAGATCGACGGCTTTAAGCCCTCGCACCGCAAGCTGCTCTACACCATGTATAAGATGGGTCTGCTCAAGGGCGAGCGCCAGAAGAGCGCCAACATCGTGGGCCAGACCATGAAGCTCAACCCGCACGGCGACGCCGCGATCTACGAGACGATGGTGCGCCTGGCCACCGGCAACGAGGCACTGCTCGCGCCGTTCGTTGAGTCGAAGGGCAACTTTGGCAAGTATTATTCGGGCGACCTGAGCTACGCCGCCTCGCGTTACACCGAGGCCAAGCTCTCCCCCATCAGCGCCGAGATCTTCAAGGACATCGACAAGGACCCGGTCGACTTCGTCGACAGCTACGACGGCGCTATGAAGGAGCCGCGCCTGCTGCCCACCACGTTCCCCAACATCCTTGTCTCGGCCAATAAGGGCATCGGCGTCGCCATGGCGTCCGACATCTGCGGCTTCAACCTCAACGAGGTCTGTACCGCAACGATGCACTACCTCAAGGATCCCGACTGCGACCTGCTCGAGTACATGCCCATGCCCGACTTCTCGACCGGCGGCGAAATCATCTACCGCCGCGAGGAGATGGAAAAGATCATCGAGACCGGCCTTGGCAGCTTCCAGATTCGCTCCCGCTGGCGCTGGATTCCCGAAGAGCGCATCATCGAGGTCTACGAGATTCCCTACACCACCAAAACCGATGTCATCATCGAGCGTATCGTCAAGCTCTCCAAGGAGGGCAAGGTCAAGGAGATCGCCGATATCCGCGACGAGACCGACCTTTCGGGTCTGCGCATCGCTATCGACCTTAAGCGCGGCGTCGACCCCGACAAGCTCATGGCCAAGCTCTATCGCTCGACCACGCTGCAGGATTCGTTCTCGTGCAACTTTAACGTACTGGTCGACGGCTACCCCCGCGTTATGGGCGTGCGCCAAATCCTGCACGAGTGGGTCAAGTGGCGTATTGAGTCCACGCGTCGCCGCATTAACTTTGACCTGGGCAAAAAGACCGAGCGCCTGCACCTGCTGCACGGCCTTGAGGCAATCCTGCTCGACATCGACAAGGCGATCGCCATCATCCGTAGCACCAAGCTCGAGGCCGAGGTCGTGCCCAACCTTATGAAGGGCTTTGACATCGACGAGACCCAGGCCGAGTTTGTTGCCGAGCTCAAGCTCCGCAACATCAACGAGGAGTACATCCTCAACCGCACCAAGGACATTGCCAAGCTTGAGGGCGAGATTGCCGAGCTTGAGAAGATCCTCTCCAGCGAGGAGAACATCAAGAAGGTCATCAGCGACGAGCTGGCCGCGGTCAACAAGAAGCACGTGATGCCGCGCCGCACGGGCAGGATCGAGCCCCATGAGGTTATCGAGGTAAGCCTGGAGCCCGAGGTCGAGGAGTACCCGGTCACCATCATGCTCTCGCGCGATGGCTATCTCAAAAAGATGACGGACCGCGTGCTCAAAAAGGCCACCACGCTCAAGTACAAGGACGGCGACAAACCCTTTATCGAATTCCCGTCCTCCAACACCCACGAGCTGCTGGTCTTTACCAACAAGAGCCAGGTATACAAGTGCAAGGTTGCGGCGTTTGAGGACACCAAGTCGGCCCAGCTGGGCTCGTACCTGCCCACCGACCTCGAGATGGAACCCGACGAGAGCGTGATCTGGGTCATCGACCCCGAGGACTACAAGGCCGACGTGCTGTTCGTCTTTGAGAACGGCCGCGTGGTGCGCGTCGCGCTTTCTGGATACGTCACCAAGACCAACCGTAAGCGTCTCAAGAACGCCATCTACGGTGGCAGCAAGCTGCTGTATGCCCAGGTGCTCAAGGAGGACCGCGACATCGCGCTGGTCTCGAGCGACTATCGTTTGATGAACTTCAACACGTCGCTGCTCAAGACCAAGACGACCACCAACACGCAGGGCGTCCAGGCCTTTACGGCCAAGAAGGGCCGCTCGGTCACCACCGTCGGCACAACCGAGGAGATTCTTGGCGCCGGCGTCTCGGCCGAGAAGTTCACCGCGCAGAGCCTGCCTTCTGCCGGTGCCCTCATGAAGGAAAACGACATGCCGAGTCTGTTTGACTAAAACAACGGTGGCCAAACCGTCATGGGTTTACAAAGCAGCGGGGCCCGGAGCGCAGCAACATCGCGCTCCGGGCCCCGCTCGCTGTAACGTAGTCGGAATAATAGGAATCCCCGTTTTTCACTCCTACAATCCCACGGTACAAGGCATGTTAAGCCATTAGCAAAACTTGCAAAATTTAGCAAAAGTTGCAAAAGTTAGCAAAACCTGCAAAGGGGCCACCATGGATCGCAGCAAATGTCTCCGCCATGCCAGGCATGCTCGAAGATATTATCGAGCGAACCAAAGAAGCGGCAGATAGCCGCCTCTCACAGCCTCGCGCGTGCATAAGCGGCGTTGAGATTGGGCCCGTCGGCATCGATTGGACATATGCTCAGGAGACTCAGGGTAACTGGCGCACGTGCATGAATGGCGTCTTCAGGCAACTCGAGAAGCATGACATCGAGCTTCTCTCGAAACGACCTATCGGGAGCTTTCCGATAAAGATATTGAGTTTTTGCTCGCGATGCTGTCCGATTCTGGCCCCAGCAGAGTCTCGGAGATAGCCAAACGCATGGGCGTCGCCAGCAACTACGCAAGCCAATACAAACGCCGCCTCCTGGAGGACGGCGTCATCGGAGAGCGCGGGCGTGGTCTCGTTGGCTTTGACATCCCCGCGTTCAGGGAATTCTTAAACGAGAAGGCGTTTTAGCACACCGGAATTGTCCGCGGGAGCATCAACGCATGGCAATCAGCATTCCTCTTGGTAAGGACAGCAAGCATTTCCACCAACACCGATTGCCATGCGTTCTCCTTGCCCTTAGGCCAGCTTGCGAGCGAGCTCTCGCACCTCTTCCAACTTGGGCGAGGAGGCCATGCTGTCGCGTTCGGTCATGCCGCTAATGGTGACAATGCCCTGGTCCTCCCACTTGCAGTAGGCACAGGCTGACTTGTACATAGCGATCGCCGCATCATAGACGCCCTCACTGTGGCTATCGAGCAAAAGGGCCGTCTTGGTGAACGGGAAGCCCGTAGCACCAAAGGCGTACAGGCGGTCGATGGCGGCCTTCTCCTGCGCGGTGATATCAAACCAGTAGATAGGCGAAGCGAAGACAACCATGTCGGCGTCTTTCAGCGACTCGATCACGTTGGCCATGTCATCCTTCTGCACGCAGACGCCCTCATGGGCGAAGCAGTACTGGCATCCCAAGCAGCCGGCGATCTTCTTGCTGGCAACGCGGACGACCTCGACCGCATTGCCGCCTTCACGCGCGGTCTCGGCAAACGCCTCGACCATGGTGTCGGTATTGGCTCCCTTGCGCGGGCTACCACTCAATACAACGATTTTCATAGGATTCCCTCTCCTTCATGCTGCAGGCGCGCAGCATGTTTTCTTGTAACCTAAACGTATGGAGTTATTCAATCGCCTCGTTTCAACTACTCCCACTCTTTAGAAGAATCGTTGCTGGAGACTTGGCATTAAATCAAGGCACGCCTTATTTCAGATATTCCTCAAAGAACGCTTTCAGCTTTTTAAACGGAATGACGTCCATCTGATCGTAGAGGTCGGTATGGCTGGCGCCGGGGATAATGAGCAATTCCTTGTTGTCCCCGGTCAGCTTGCCGTACGCGGTTTCGCTGAAATAGCGGGAGTGTGCCTTCTCGCCGTGCACCAGCAGCACGGCGGAGCGGATCTCGCCGGCGTACTGCAAGATCGGCATATTCATAAACGACAGCGAGGACGTCACGTTCCAGCCACCGTTGGAGTTCAGGCTGCGGGGATGGTAGCCTCGCGGAGTTTTGTAGTAGGCGTAATAGTCCGTTACAAACTGCGGCGCATCCTCCGGTAGTGGATCGACCACGCCGCCCGCCAGCGCATAGCTGCCGTTTTTATAGTCCTCGGTGCGCTGCGCGTTCAGCACTTTCCGCTTTTCAAAGCGCGCCGGCTCGGAATCCTCGGCGTCAAAATAGCCGTTTGCGGTCACGCGGGTCATATCGTACATGGTCATAGCCGCAGTGGCCTTGATGCGGGTATCGATGGCTGCGGCATTGATTGCCATACCGCCCCAACCGCAGATACCGATGATGCCGATACGCTCCGGATCGACGTTTTCCTGCACAGAGAGGAAATCCACCGCTGCGCAGAAGTCCTCGGTGTTGATGTCCGGGGATGCTACATAGCGGGGCGTGCCGCCGCTCTCGCCGGTATAGGACGGGTCAAAGGCAATCGCGAAAAAGCCCAGCTCCGCCATCTTCTGCGCGTACAGACCGGAAGACTGCTCCTTCACCGCGCCAAACGGGCCGCTGACGGCGATGGCGGGCAGCTTGCCTTCCGCGTTCTTAGGCACGTACACGTCGGCAGCTAGCGTGATGCCGTATCGGTTGTGGAAGGTCGCCTTGCTGTGCTCAACCTTGTCGCTTTTGGGGAATACCTTGTCCCATTCCTGCGTCAGTTTCAACTGCTCCATGCCTACGCCTCCTTGTCAGTCGCTTTAAGGTATTGCTCGTCGTCCACGGGCTCCAACCACTCGTTGGAGGCATCCTCGCCCGGAACCTCCACCGCGAGATGGGAGAACCAGCTGTCGGGCGCCGCACCGTGCCAGTGCTTTACGCCCGCGGGAATATTTACTACATCGCCGGGGCACAGCTCCTGTGCCGGTTTGCCCCATTCCTGGTAATACCCTCGACCAGCCACGCAGACGAGGATCTGTCCGCCACCGCTTTTGGCGTGATGGGTGTGCCAGTTGTTGCGGCAACTGGGCTCGAACGTAACGTTGTAAATGCCGACCTGCTCGGTGGAAAGGGGCGCGAGGTAGCTTTGCCCGATAAAGTACTTCGCAAATGCGTCGTTGGGGGCACCGATGGGAAAGGCCATCTCGTTTTGATGCTCAGCTCTTGCATCAGCGGCATCGTCATCTGCCCAGACCTCCTTCGCCATGCGGAAGGCCGCCCACGCCTTGGGCCAGCCCGCGTAAAACGCCGCGTGCGTAAGGATTTCCGCTATCTCAGCCCTGGTCACTCCATTGTTCTTTGCGGACATCAGATGATATTGGAACGAAGAGTCCGTCAGTCCCTGCGCCATCAGAGCCACCACCGTCACCACGCTGCGGTCTCGAAGGGAAAGCCCGTCTTCTCGACTCCATACCTCGCCGAACAGCACATCGTCGTTGAGCTGAGCGAATTTGGGAGCGAAGTCCCCCAGGGCATCTCTGCCCGCTGTCTGTTTGATTGCCATGATCGATTTCCTCCTGTCGATGGTTTTGAGTGCAAAACTGCTTCCGTCCAGCTAAGCCGCGCCTAGACTCCTGTGCCCATTCGTCGCGCCTGCTCAAGAGCGGGATGCCCGCCGATTTCGCCCACGCCGTTCAAGCCGCCGGCGAATACCGTTCCGGCAAGCGTGCGCCTTTGGCGAAAATCCCTTGCGCTCCCGATTTGTATTGACGAAAATAAAGGTAATACCTAAACCTAACTTTAGGTCAAGGAGTAAATTCGAGACTTGTCCGGAGGGACCATGTACACAATCGGACAGGTGGCGGAGATGTTCGATCTGCCCGTTTCCACGCTGCGTTATTACGACAAGCAGGGATTGTTCCCGGAATTGGAGCGAACGTCCGGCATTCGCCGATTCGGCGATACGGAACTCGAGGCGCTTCGGGTCATCGAATGCCTGAAGAAGGCTGGGATGGAGATCAAGGACATCCGGCTGTTCATGGAATGGTGCGCGGAGGGCCCATCGACATATCCCAAGCGCAAGGCCATGTTCGAGGAGCGAAAAGCCCACATGGAGTCGGAGATCGCGAAGATGAACCGCGCGCTGGACATGTTGAAGTTCAAATGCTGGTACTACGAGCAGGCGATTCAGGATGGCAACGAGGATAGAGTGAAGGCGCTGATCCCCGACGATTTGCCGGAAGAGATCAAAGATACCTACAATAACGCCCACGCTCAATAATGCCGCCCGATGCTCAAGGGGCTTTGGCAAGGGGCTCTTTCCGAGCAGAACGAAAAAGAAAGCCTCCGAACCAGAGGGTCCGGAGGCTGTTATTCCCGTTATGCCCATAGGCATAAGCGCATCTGTTCGCGATTGCCTATCGATGCTTTGCCTCGAGCACAGCAGACACCGCATCGAGGAACTCCCGCACATGGTCTGCGGGGTGCGACGAATGAAGCAGACCGTAAGACACGAGACAGTCCCAATCGGTAGGGACGGTTTTGAGCATGGGGTGGACGTTGGCCCACAACGGCAGCGTCGCAAGCGCGAGGTCCTCGTTCGCGCCGCGATTGAACACCTCCGCCCGATATTGCGGGAAGTCTACGAGCGCGATTTGAGGATGATGCAAGAGTATCTCGTCGCGCACGCGATCGATTTCGGCGTTCCAGCCCCGGCGTATAAGCATAAGACTGTGATTGTGGAGGTCGTCGAATGTGACGATGTCGCGTTTGGCGAGTTCGCTGTCGACGGGAACGGCGCACCAGAGCGGCTCGCGCGAAAGCTCGAGGCCCAGGCACCCGCGCTCTTTAAGAAAGGCATCGTCGAAAATCCCCACCACGATATCCATGTCTTGCCCGAGGTTCGCCAAACCGCGCGCCGCCGAGGGTGTGTTTTCAAACGTGACCACCTGAAGGCTCATGCCAGGGCAACGTTCCTTCACCTTCGGCCACAGCTTCGTGAGCGGCGTACTGGGCGTCATGAGCGACACTCCCACGCGGATGATGCGCTTCTCTCCACGCTCGGCGACGCGGGCGCGTGCGATTGATTCTTGAGAGTACTGAACGATATGGCGGGCGTCGGCGAGCAGCGACCTGCCTGCTCGCGTAAGCGAAAGCCCCTGATGCGATCGGTGGAACAGCGTAAGGCCTAGCCGCGACTCCAGCAGGTTCATCTGCTTGATGACGGCCGTGGGCGTGATGAAGGACTCTTGTGCCGCTTTGGAGAAGCTGCCCGCCTCCGCCACGCGGATGAAAGTGTCAAGCTGTGGGTTGTACATCGATCCTCCTGTCACGCATTATGTGCCGTATATACCCCATGGTTATATCCATCATTCCAACGTGAACTTCTCGCACGTCAGTAAACGCCGTAGCCTTATATTCGAAAAGTCACCATTAAGGAGGAGACCATGGAGTATCTAAAGCTCAACAACGACGTAGAGATGCCCATCGAGGGTTTGGGCACCTTCCTCATGACCCCGACCGAGGCCGAGGCGGCCGCAACCGCCGCGCTCACGACTGGCTACGAGCACATCGACACCGCCAACGCCTACATGAACGAGCGCGCCGCGGGCCGTGCCATCGCCAAAAGCAGCATCGCACGCGACAAGATCTTCGTCTCCACCAAGCTCTGGCCGAGCGTCTACGACGCGGGCATGCCGGCGGTGGACGCCACGCTCCAGCGCCTGGGGCTCGACTACGTCGACATGCTCATCCTGCACCAGCCGGTAGGCGACTACCTGGCCGCGTGGCGCACGATGGAGGAGGCGTACCGCGCAGGCAAGGTGCGCGCCCTCGGCCTCTCCAACTTCCCGCAAGACAAGATCGCCGAGGTCATCGAGGTCGCCGACATCAAGCCGCAGCTCGTGACCGTTGAGTGCCACCCCTACCACGCCCAGCACGACCTGCGCGCCTACCTCGCGCCGTACGGCACGGTAATCGAGGCGTGGTACCCGCTCGGCCACGGCGACAAAGGTCTTCTGGAGGAGCCCGTCTTCGTCACTCTCGCCGAGAAGTACGGCAAGACCCCGGCCCAGGTGATCCTGCGCTGGCACGTGCAGATGGGCACCTCCATCATCCCCGGCTCCAAGAACCCCGCCCACATCGCCGACAACGCGAACATCTTCGACTTCTCCCTCACCGAAGACGAGATGGCCGAGATTGCCAAGCTCGACGGGACCATGACCTACTACACCGCCACTGAGGAAGCACTCGAGGGCTACCTGGCCATGCGCCCCGATTTCAACGCGCAGGAGTAGCGCTCAGACGATAACGGACCAACCAAGCCGCCGCCGAGGACCAGTCGGCTGTCGAGGACGAGCCCGCCGCAGTGCCCGCTGCAGACGGCAACGTCCTCGTGGCCTACTACTCGGCACAGGGCCACACCGCTGTCGTAGCTCAGGCCATCGCCGACGAGCTCGGCGCCGATCTCTTTGAGGTGACGCCTAGAACCCGCGGGTTATAACACCGTGCGCACCCCAGCGTTATAGAACCCTCACCAACGGAAACTTCCGCCGACGCGGCTCCCCTCGTATGGTGGATACGCCAAGTTGCGAGAAAGGAAGGCACCATGAACTACATCACCTTGAACAACGGCGTCAGGATGCCGCAGCTCGGCTTCGGCGTGTATCAGATCCCGGACGCCGCGGAATGCCAGCGCGCCGTGGAGGACGCGCTCTCGGTCGGCTACCGGCTGCTCGAC
>CABUXL010000015.1 GCA_902495525.1 uncultured Collinsella sp. | reverse complement strand
GGCGCGGACTGCACCTCAATGGTGCCGCCCATCATATCTACGATGTTTTTGGTAATAGCCATACCCAACCCGGCACCCTGTATTCTGCTTACCGTGGAGGAGCGCTCGCGCTCAAAGGGCTCAAATACCTTTTTGGCAAAATCCGGGTTCATGCCGATACCGCTGTCCTTGACACGGAACTCATATTGCCCGCATCCGCCGACCTTACCGGCAAGCTGGCGCACCCGCACCGACACCGTGCCGCCCGCGGGAGTGAACTTGATGGCATTGGACAAAAGGTTCATCAGAATCTGATTGAGCCGGGTCTTGTCGCAATAGATGTCCTCGTCGGTAACATCTATCGCGTCCATATACAATTCCAGTTGCTTTGCGTAAATCTGCCCGCTGACGATGGTTTTAATATCGTGCAGTACATCGGAGAGATTGACCTCGGTTTCGTCCAGCTGTATTTTTCCGCTTTCGATACGGCTCATATCCAAGATGTCATTGATGAGCGAGAGCAGATGGTTGCTGGAGGCAAGGATCTTGGCAAGGTAGTCCTTCACGCGCTCCTTATCGTCCAGATGGCTGACCGCCAGCGTGGTAAAGCCGATGATGGCGTTCATAGGCGTGCGGATATCGTGGGACATGCTGGAAAGGAAGGTGCTCTTGGCGCGGTTGGCGTTTTCGGCGGCGGCAACGGCATCCGAAAGTGCCTGGTTCACCTGCTTGTCGGCGGTGCGGTCAGACAAAACCAGAATGTACTTGGTTTGCCCCTCGACCTCGCTGCCCATGGCAACCACATGGAACCAGCGCCGTTCCCCCGTTTGCTGATGGATATATTCCATATCCCATTCGCGTTGCTCGCCGCCGGCGAGTCCCGCCAGATGGTCTTTGGCAGGTTCGACGGTATCCTTCGGGTGCAGCGTGGCCAGCGTATCGATGTTTTTACGCACGCTCTCCTGCGTCAGCCCCAGCAAGCGTTCCATGTTCGGGCTAATATAATCTGCCTTGTAGGTTTTTGCATCCAGCATCAAAAAGACGTCGTTCACGTTTTGGGACAGCTTCCGGAACAGCTCTTCGCGGTACAAGATTTCGGTATTCTTACGGCGCAGCTTGACGCGGCCCCTGTTAATAACCAGCAGAATGGTCATGAGCGAAAGACCGCCTGTAATGCCCACGATTATTTGTACCGTTCTCTGCCAAAGCTGATTCATACTGGCATTGACGACATCCACGGGGACAAGTTCCACCAAGATCCAGTCCTGGATGCCGGTACTTTCGTACGCCAGATAGTATCTTGTGCTGCCCAGCGTTACCTCATAGTTTCCGCTGGCACCTTTTGCAAAATCATTGGCGAGGTCTTGCACCTGCGCCTCGCTGAGGTCGGAATGTTCGCGCAGCACTGCAAGCAGGTTATAGATGTTTTGCTCGCCCTCTGCGATATTCTCAATCACGACCTGCCCGTCCGCGTAGACGACATAAGTGCTGGCAGTTCCGCTGAACGCCGAATTGCCCACGGCTTTCATCACATCGTCGTTGTAGCGACTGATGGCAATGGCATCGTAGGAAAAACCGCGGTAGACGCCCTTTGTTTCGGGGCAGATAAACACCAGTGTCGGCTTCTGCCCGGGCAAGGCCGCGTTCATCACAACGTCGTTTTGATCGGCAAGCTTTTCGTCGAGGTTGCTCTGCAAACCAAGATAGCCCGTTTCCCCGTGGGGCGTCATGTAGTTGCCGTCATAAGTAAGAAAGTAGAATTCGGCAAAGCCAAGCTCCTGCTTTGCGGATTCCAGATACATCTGAACTCCGTCATCGTCGGGGTTGCTGTCCAGAAAGCCGTTCCACAAATGCAGATAAGAGATGTTTTTGTTGGCGATCATGCTCAGCATGCTGTTGGATTTATGCAGAACTTCCTCTAAATGCGAGGTGCTCTCTTCGTAGACGGTCCTGGACACAAACGAAAGGTACTGCACGCCAAGGCCGATAAAGCACGTTATCGTCAGCACGACAGCGGCAACGGTCAGCCTTTTGCGCGGTAAGTGCCGTGTTCTTTTGGTTTTACGCTTGTCTATTTCCACGCCGCTTACTCCAACGTAATGTAGCTTTCCGGTGCGGCAAGCACCACGCCGCCGTCGGAAAGTGCCTTGCTCCAGAGGTCTTTGACCGTATCCTCTCCGCGCTCAAACGCGTGAGGCTCGTCCTGTAGCAACGGTGTCATCTGCTTTTCCGTTGCCAGGCAGGTCACGGTAACGGTGTCATCGTCTCGCAGGGCCTTTCCGTTGCGGGTAACGCCGGTCAGCTCGTAGCCGCCGTCGTTCTCTTTTACCTGCACGGCAATACCGCTGACCACCGGCAGAGAGCCGCGGTTGAACGGGGTAAAGCCGCCCTTGCACCCTTTCACAAAGCCGCGCAGGGTGTCCTTGAGCTCGGCGCCCGTCATGGTTCGTTGGTACGACAATAGTCCGTTAGGCATGATCATGGCGCGTGCCGTTGTTTGGGTATAGTCGGCCTGCAGCACGCTGCCGGTAAAGCTGCTGGCGGCCGCCACCAGCACGTCGGTGTCGTAAAGGCCGCGCAGCGTGTTTGCCATAACCGAGAAGGACGCATTGCCGCCGTTTTTGTGGAACACGTTGGAATAGGCCTTTTTGCTGCTCAGCACAGTATCGCCCGTGTCGGGCGTTTCCTCTGACAAAAGACCGGCATTGAACGCGCTGTAGGCTTGCGCGGCGTCATACTCGCCCGCAATCATTTTGGAAACCACATCCTGCGAGATGGCAAAGAAATCGTTGGAGGCGATGCGGATATACATATGATTTTCTTCTACCACCGGGCGCACATCCTCCATGGTGTCGGACAGGCGGTAGTCGACGTTTTGGCTGTAGCTGAGCAGGTCCTGTCCTTCTGCGAGAATCTGCTCCTGCGCGTCCTGCGACAGCATAACGTTCAAAACCTGCATCGCCTTTGCGCGCCGCGCGTCGTTCTGCTCTAAATCACGGTTCAGCGCCACCTGGAAGTAGGGCGTGGTCACCAGCCACTTTTCACCGTTTTGGCCAAAGATTGGCAAAAAGGTTGCGTCAATGCCTTGGTCTTGGAACATCTTTACGCCGGCAGAACTGCTAAAGTACATGGCAAGCTGTCCGTTGCCGAACATCTCGGTCACGTCATCGTAATTGAGCTCTAGATCGGCCGCGGTAAGACCCGTGTCCTGAATGAACTGCTCCATGCGCTCGAAGTTGCCCGGCCACACGGTGTCGTCCAGCCCGACGCGGGCGTCGTTGGCGGGGTCGCTATAGGCGGTGCGCCATTTGCGCCCGTCTATGGTCGTAAGCTCGGCGGCAGAAAGCCCCTGCAGCGTTTCCATGCAGGTGTAGTCGTACATATAATCGGCGGTATAGCCGCGGATACCCACTTCCTCAAAGGCTTTACAGGCTACTACAAAGCTGGCGTAATCGGTGGGCATCGGAATGTCGTACTGCTCAAAAAGGTCGCGGTTGACCACAAGACCGTGGGAATCGGCGCATACGGGCAGCCAGTTTACGCTACCGTCCTCATTTTTGAAGTTGTTGAGGTAGGTGTTGTAGATGGCGCCTGCCTCGTTGGTGGCGGCAAGGTCCATCAGGCTGTCCTTTAAGGGGGCAGCATCGTGCAGGGAGAAACGACAGCAGGTAATAATGTCCGGCAAACCGCCGTTTTGCTGCAAGAACTTATAGAAGTCCAAATCGTTGTTGCCGACGATGAACTCAATGTTTACATCCGGCAGCTGCGCCTGCACATAGGGGGCGTACTTCTCGTACAGGTTGGCGGTCCACAGGTATACCTGAATGGTCTCTTTATCCTCCTGCGCCTCCTGCGATTCGGTGCCTTTTTCGACGCAGCCGCTCAGCAGGGATACACCCAGTACCATGGCAACAAGCAGGGCAAAAGCCATGTACAGTCGTTTCTTCTTCATGCGACCCTTTTCCTCCCGAACCGAAGGCGGCCTGCCCGTATACAGAACTGCTCATACATGCTTTGCAAGTCCATTTCGGGTAGTGCGTCGATTGTTGGCGTAAGCCGTCCTGGTGCGGAACAGCCGAAGGCTGCCCGAGCGGGCGGCATCTTGGTCCGGATCGATTAGATCGCGCCCTAGAATGTTTGCATGATACCACCGCTACGCTGCCATTCTGAGCACGTCGCAGCACTCATTGCGGCACTTAGGGACGTTCCTTTTCTGCCGGCAGTTGGGGACACTCCTTCCAAGGTGCGGGTAGTCATTGGGGACGTTCTTAAATGACTAGTCGAACAAGAACGTCCCCAATGACGAGGTGGGGGAGGCGTGCGACAATGGTGGGCGTTGTGTTGTCCGCGCTAAGGAGTTGCCATGTTGTTGTGTCCCGTTTGCCATGAGCCGTTGGTGGACGATGAGCGCGGTGCTGCATGCGCGGGCGGACATCGGTTTGACCGTGCGCGCGAGGGCTATCTCTATCTGCTGCGCTCGTCCAAGAGCGGCGACTCCATGGGTGATCCCAAGTCGCAGGCGCGCAGTCGTCGCGACTTTTTGAACCGCGGCTACTACGCGCCGTTGCGCGATGCGATGGTCGAGCTGGTGCGCGAGCAGGCGTCTGAGCGTGCGGCGTCTACGGGCGGCCCCATGACCTTGCTCGATATTTGCTGTGGCGAGGGCTACTACACCAGCGCCATGGGTGCGGTGCCGGGCGTGGATGCTTATGGGTTCGACCTGGGCAAAGAGATGGTGCGTCTGGCCGCCAAGCGCGGCGATGCGACCTACTTCGTGGCCAACATGAAGGACATCCCCGTGGCCGATGGCACCTTCGATATGGTGACCGAGCTCTTTGCCCCCTTTAACGAGCGCGAGTTTGCCCGCGTGCTGGCGCCCGAGGGCTCGCTCTACACCGTGGTGCCGGGCGCCCGTCATCTCTTTGGGCTCAAGGAGGTACTCTACGACACGCCGTACCTTAACGACGAGAAGCTGCCGCAGACAACCGAGCTCGAGCTGGTGGGAACGCAGCGGGTGTCTGCGAACATTACGCTCCAGACGCAGGCCGACATTGAGGCGGTGTTCCAGATGACGCCGTACTACTACCGCACGCGCCCTGCCGACAAAGAGCGCCTGGCAAACTTGGACACCCTTCAGACCGATATCGACTTCATCATCGCCGAGTACCGTCACAGCTAACAACCTGCCAAAAAGGGACAGGTTTATTTTGGCAGGTTTTATCTGGGCAAACGTAAAGGGCCGACCGCGTTGCTGCGCGATCGGCCCTTTTTAGTTGCTTGGCTGCAAGAGGCTATGAGAAGCGAGCGCTTACAGGCGGTCCTTGTTTTCGGCCTTGATGTCGTGCGCCTGCTGAACAAAGAACAGGTCGTAGACCACGATGACAAAGGCGCCATAGTTGATGGCGTCGCCACCAAACGCGGGAAGCGTGAGCACCGCTTGGGCAAGCGTGGCGACCGCGGCAACAATACCGAGCTTAAACGCGCCGTCTACCTGCGAAGGCTTGTTGGCACCCTTGATGCCCGCAACACCTGCGGCAAGATCGACAAGACCCTTGATGACAAGTACGGCCGCGGCGAGCATGGCGTTCGGCCCGTACGTGGAATCGAGGCTGCCTCGGGCGATGCCGACGCCGGCGATGACGAGGCTGGCGATGCCCAAAACAAAGTAAATGAGGGCAAGGACTTTGAGTGTCTTGCGAGTGTAGCTCATGGCTGGATCCTTTCGATACGGGTGCGGCCGAACTGGCGTACCCCCTGTGCTGCACATATGGTGAAGCACATTGTAGTTCAACGCGGCGATGCGTGCGTTCGAAAGCGCTTTGTGCCTGCGCACCTCAACCTTTCAAAAAGGAAAGCTGGACGTAAGCCAAATCGATGGCAGCTCGAGTGCGGCGCTGCGATGATGAGGATGTAACAAGGAGTTGGTCTAAGGAGGAGCCATGATGTATGGAACAGGGCAAGCGTGTGAGCCGCAGTCGTTGGGAAGGCGCATGAGCGATTCCGTGATCGCTGCCGTGTGCACGGGATTGATGGCGGTGCTTTGCATTGGGATGCTGTGGGCCATGTCGCATGTGGGACAATAGCGGACGATTGAGTGCCGACACATGCGGCGCTCACGTATCCGCTTTGCTTGCTAAGGAGTACCCATGGGTGTCGTCGATCCCTTTTCTGTTGCTCGGGCCGCGGGGCTTGAGCTGACCGGGAAGTCCGAGGGCCTCACGCTCACCGACGGCACGATGGAGCTGCGCGCCGATTTTGGCCGCATGCTGCCACGACTCAAACAGGGCCGTCTGCAGCAAGAGCTGCTGGTAAAGGCCGCGCGCACGAAAGGCATCGAGAACCCATGGGCGATTGATGCCACGGCGGGCTTTGGCGAGGATTCGCTGCTGCTGGCGGCCGCGGGCTTTACCGTCGATCTGTATGAACAGGATTGCGTAATCGCGGCGCTCCTCAAGGACGCTTTGGATCGCGCGGCAGATGATCCGGCGCTTGCGGACGCCGTGGCACGCATGCGCTTGCATGCGGGCGAGGACAGCATTGCCGGCCTTCGCCATACGGCTGAGCTGGTCGAGCACGGTGAGCTCGCGGCCCCCGATGTGGTGTATCTGGATCCCATGTTTCCCGAGCGTACCAAGAGTGCGGCGGTTAAAAAGAAGTTCCAGCTCTTGCACCATTTGGAGCAGCCATGTGCCGATGAGGGGATGTTGGTCGAGGCTGCGCTCGCAGTGCATCCGCGCAAGGTCGTTATCAAGCGACCGGTGAAGGGGCCGCTGCTTGCCGGCGTTAAGCCGAGCTATCAGCTTGCGGGCAAGGCCGTCCGCTACGATGTTTTGGTGCCGCCGCGCCCGTAGTTTGCGTGCGATGGTCGGCGATGTGTCGGTGCCGTGCCGCTGCGTGAGCGTCGCGCCGATGCGGCGCCTATCTCCAAGGGTGCGACGTCAGGTGCCATCCGCCGCAGTATTCGCATTTGTAGCAGGCCAAACCACGCCGCCCGCGGTTTTCGCAGTCGGCCATAACGGCCTCGGCCTCGGCGCGTGTGTCGTACCGGTTTTTGCGCTCGCACGACTTGTAGCGCCAGGCCTCATCGCGCTCGGCGTCCAGGGCGTCGCGGCGCTCGTCCTCGCGCGCAAACAGGTCGCTCATATCGCCGCCGGTGGCAGCGCCCAAAAACTCGCTTTTGGCCTTTGACCAGGCGGCTCGCTTTTTGCTTCCCATCTGCTTCGCGCCCCTCTCCAAACGTTGGTATCATTGCTCAATCAAAGTGATACCAATAAACGTGAGGTCGCCGCGTGATGATCAGAAAAACCCTCGATACCGACATTCCCGCCGTTATGGCCATCTATGACGTCGCCCGCGCCTTTATGCGCGCGCATGGCAACGCCACGCAGTGGCCCGAGGGCACGCCTTCGGTCGAGCAGGTGGCTGCCGATATCGCCGCCGGTGGCAGCTATGTGTGCGAAGTCGACGGTCGCGTGGTGGCGACGTTTGCCTTTTTACCGGGTCCGGACGAGTGCTATGACGTCATCGAGGACGGTCGGTGGCGCAGCGACACTCCGTACGCCGTGCTGCACCGTGTGGCATCCGACGGCACCGTGCACGGTATCGCGGCTGCGATGTTCGCCTTTGCCAAAGAGCGTGCCGATCACCTGCGCATCGACACGCATCAGGACAATCTGCCCATGCAGCGTGCGAGCATCAAGGCGGGATTCGAGCGTGTCGGCATTATCCATGTGTCGGACGGCACGCCGCGCATTGCGTTTGACTGGCTGCGCGAGGCATAAGCGCCCAGGCGCATGCCAACACTCCATCTAAATGAAAATGGCCCCGGGTGGGGCCATTTTTGGTAAAACGCGTTGTTGTGGGGCTCGCGTCGCTGCCGTTCCAGATGAACCCGGGCAGACAAAAAGGGGAGGTGCCGGCTTTCGCAAGGCGCGAACCTACGAAAATCGCCGCGCGGCAACGCGGGGCGATGAGCTCGGTCGGGGGATAGGGCCCGCTTCGCCCACCGGCCCGTAAATTGTATCATCCAGTGTGGAACGAGGATGCCCGTTGCCGCGTGCGATGGGCTTGCAATAAGAGGAGAGCCATGTCGAAGCAAGCGGTCGTTGGAATCTTGGCGCATGTCGATGCCGGCAAGACCACGCTGGCCGAGGCCATGCTGTTCAACGCGGGTCGCATTCGCAAGCGTGGCCGCGTTGACGATGGCGACTCGCACCTGGATACCAACGCCATCGAGCGCGAGCGCGGCATTACGATCTTCTCGTCGCAGGCCGTGCTCGACCATGGCGATACCCACGTCATGCTCGTGGATGCACCGGGGCATGTCGATTTTTCTGCCGAGGCGGAGCGCACATTGCGCGCGCTCGACTATGCGATTTTGGTTGTGGGCGCCAACGATGGCGTGCAGGGGCACACCGAAACCCTGTGGCGCCTGCTTGCGCGCTATGACATCCCGACGTTCATCTATATCAACAAAATCGATTTGGAGAATCCCGGCCACGATGTTTTGGTGGCACAACTTGGGCAGCGTCTGTCCGAAGGCTGTCTGGATGCCAACGAACTGTTGGCGGGCGGTGCCGCTTGGGAGGACGCTGCTGCGTTGGACGAGGCGACGCTCGAGGAGTTTTTTGAAGCGGGTGAGCTTTCTGTCGCAACGCTGTCGCGCATGGTTGCCGAGCGCAAGCTCTTTCCCTGCTTTGCCGGCTCGGCGCTCAAGGACCAAGGCGTGGACGAGCTGTTAAATGGCATATGCGCGCTGATGCGTGAACAGGCGTGGCTCCCGGAGTTTGCCGCGCGCGTCTATCGCGTGAGTCGTGGAGACCGTGGCGAGCGTCTTACCTGGGTCAAGGTGACGGGCGGCACACTGCATGCCAAGCAGATGATTGGAGGACGTTCCGGTGCCGAGGCATGGGAGCAGAAGGTCGATCAGGTACGCATCTATAACGGCGAGAAGTATGAGCTTGCCCAAGAAGTTGCTGCTGGCGGTATTTGTGCCGTGACGGGTCTTGCGCACGTTCGCCCGGGGGACGCCTTGGGCGCGGAGCCCGCGGGCGATGCGCCCGTCATTGCGCCGGTCCTCACCTATACGGTGCTTCCAGGCGAACACGATGTCCATGCGGTGTTCAAAGCACTGACTGAGCTGGCGGACGAAGATCCCATGCTCGGCGTAAGCTGGAATACGCATCTTGAGCAGATTCACTTGCAGTTGATGGGCGCCGTGCAGCTCGAGGTCGTGCAGCGGGTGTTGGCAGATCGCTTTTGCCTTTCGATTGCGTTTGAGCCTGGCGGCATTCTCTATAAGGAGACTATTTCGCAGCCGGTCGAGGGCGTGGGCCACTTTGAGCCACTGCGCCACTATGCCGAGGTGCACCTGCGTCTGGAGCCGTTGCCAGCGGGTTCGGGCGTGCAGTTTGGCACCGTGACCTCGACCGACGAGCTCGATCTTAACTGGCAGCGCCTGGCACTCACCAACGCCATGGAGCGCGATCACCTGGGCGTGTTGACCGGCTCGCCCATTACCGATGTGCGTATTACGCTCACGGGCGGCCGTGCGCATGCCAAGCACACCGAGGGCGGTGACTTTCGTCAGGCAACGTACCGCGCGATTCGCCAAGGTTTGATGCAGGCGCGCGAGGCCGGCGCGGCGGTGCTGTTGGAGCCGTGGTATCACTTTGAGCTCGAGGTGCCGGGGGAGTGCGTGGGCCGGGCGCTCTCGGATGCCACGCGCATGGGTGCCGAGTACGAGCCGCCGACGATGGCGGGAGACCGGGCGAAGCTTGTGGGTCGCGTGCCGGCATCCGAGGTGCAGGATTATGCGCTGGAGGTGGCTGCCTACACGGGCGGTCGCGGGCATCTGTACCTGGAGTTCGCCGGTTATGCGGCCTGTCATGATACCGAGCGCGTCATCGAGACGGCCGCCTACGAGCCCGAGGCCGATCTGCCCAACACGCCCGACTCGGTCTTTTGCGCCCACGGAGCCGGCTACACGGTCAAATGGTACGACGTACCCGCCGCGGCGCACGTAAAGATCGATCCCACCACCTTCCGCCCCTGGCGAGCAGCAGACGCCGAGTTTTTCGGCCACATGTGACAAGGGGGGCTGCTCATTTGTCACATTTAGTTGGTACAACTCGGTATAAGTTGGTATAACTATTTACAGCGTTTGCCAATCCGAGGAGGCCGACATGAATCCAAATCCCTTTAAGCCAACGGCAGGTAAGCGGCCTCCGGTGCTCATCGGTCGCGAGTCGGTCATCGAAGATTTCGAGGAAGGGCTCGATAACGGCGCCGGAGCGCCGGGCAGGCTCATGCTCATTACGGGAAACCGCGGCTGCGGCAAGACAGTTCTCCTGCGGGAGCTGCAACGTCTAGCCAATGAGCGCGGATGGGCGGTTATCTCCGATTCCGCCTCGCTTGGCTTGTGCGATCGCCTGGCCGACGCGCTTCGCTCGAATAAACCCGTTGTGACGTCAATGGAGTTTGGGCTGTCGTTTGGTCGGATGTCGGTCGAGGCGGCTCGGGCAAAGGGCGAGACGCTACGGGGGCTGGTCAACGAGCGCCTCAAGAAGCTCGGTCCAGGCAAGGGCATCCTGTTTGCGATTGACGAGGCGCAATCGGCGTCTATCGAGGAACTGGCGGCTCTTGCCGTTCTCTATCAGCAGGTGCTCGGAGATCAAGATGCCACGGGCTTGCCCGATAGCGACCAGCGCGGTCTTGCGCTGGCGTTCGCCGGCTTGCCCAGTATGGTTGATGACTTGCTCGAAGAGCCGAGCGTGACGTTTTTGCGGCGTGCCCAGCAGCGTACGCTGGGGGCGATATCTTTGCCCAAGGTGCGCGATTCATATATCCAGACGGTCAAAGACGCTGGCCTTTGCGTTGACGCGGAGACGGCGGACCTTGCGGCACACAAGAGCATGGGGCATCCCTATATGGTTCAGCTGGTGGGATATTACATGTGGCGCTCTGCTGTCCGGCGTGGCTCGCAGGTCATTGAAAGGCGCGATGTCGAGGATGGCCATGCGGATGCCGTCTCCGAGTTCTACGAAGCGGTTGACGCGCCCCTGTATTACGGGCTGCGCAGTCCACAGCGCCTTTTTATCGAGGCCATGGCTACTGACGAGGGTAAGCCGACGCGCATGGCGGATATCATTGAGCGCTGCGATCGCACTCAGAGCTGGGCGAGTAAATATCGCGCAAGCCTGATTCGCGAGCGCGTCATCGAGGCCGCCGGATACGGCCTTGTGCGGTTTAGCGTGCCCATGCTGGGCGAGTACATTCGCGATCGCATTTTATGGCACGAGTAATGTGGCATGAGGGACTGTCCCTTTGTCACATTCGATCAATAGGAAGGGGAGCGGTGACAGTGTCGCAACAGCCAAGTGCTATCGAGGTACGTGGCGCGCGCGTCCATAACCTCAAGAACATCGATATCGATATTCCGCTGGGAAAGCTCGTGGGTATTGCCGGCGTATCGGGTTCGGGCAAGAGCTCGCTGGCACTGGGCGTTCTTTACGCCGAGGGCTCGCGTCGCTACTTGGAGGCGCTCAGCACCTATACCCGCCGTCGTCTGACGCAGGCCGAGCACGCTCAGGTGGATGAGGTGCTGCACGTGCCGGCGGCGCTCGCACTACACCAGCGTCCGAGCGTGCCGGGCGTGCGTTCCACTTTTGGCACCATGACCGAGCTCAACAATAGCCTGCGTCTGCTCTTTAGCCGTTGCGCCCATCACGTGTGCCCGCACTGCGGGGCGCGTGTGGAGCCGAGCCTTAACGTGGCCGCGGGCCTGTCGCTCGCGTGCCCCGCATGCGGCCGCGAGTTTTATGCGCCGAGTGCCGAGGACCTTGCCTTTAACAGCGGCGGTGCGTGCCCTACCTGCGGCGGCACGGGCGTTATGCGCGAGGTGGACGAGGCGAGCCTGGTGCCCGACGAGTCAAAGACTATCAACGAGGGTGCGGTGCTTCCTTGGGGCACGCTCATGTGGGATCTGATGAAGCAGGTGGCCGGCGAGATGGGCGTGCGCACCGACGTGCCGTTTAACCAGCTCACGCCTAAAGAGCGCGATATCGTGTTCCATGGCCCGGCGGTTAAGAAGCACATTCTCTACGTTCCCAAAAACGGAGAGGGCGCCACGCCGCTCGACTTTACCTACTACAACGCCGTCTATACCGTCGAGAATGCGCTCGCCAAGGTTAAGGACGACAAGGGCCTTAAGCGCGTTGCGCGTTTTTTGCGCGAGGGGCCATGCCGTGATTGCGGCGGTACGCGTCTTTCCAAGGCTGCGCGCCAGCCACAGGTGCGCGGTATCAATCTGGCGCAGGCGGCGGCCATGACGCTGGGCGAGGCGATTGAGTGGGTGCGCGGAGTGCCCGCATCCTTGCCGACCGAGATGCGGCTCATGGCGACGGACATCTGCGATTCGTTTTTGAGTACGGCTCGCCGCCTGGTCGACCTGGGGCTCGACTACCTTTCGCTTGACCGCGCCGGCGCCACGCTTTCGACGGGTGAGCGCCAGCGCGTGCAGCTTGCCCGCGTGGTACGCAACCGATCGACGGGCGTGTTGTATGTGCTGGACGAGCCTTCGATCGGCTTGCATCCTGCCAATGTCGACGGCTTGGTGGGCGTGATGCGCGATCTGGTGGATGACGGCAACACCGTGGCTGTCGTCGATCACGACACGCGCGTGCTGGCGGAAGCCGACTATCTGGTCGAGATGGGCCCCGTTGCCGGAGCGGGCGGCGGTCATGTAATCGCCGCCGGTACGGTATGTGAGGTCGAACAATCGCAGGATAGCCGCATCGCGCCGTTTTTGCGCTCGGACCCCAAGCGTCTGCGCCCGCAGGTGACTGACGACGAACTGTTCGACCAAGGCCATATCCGTATGGCGACCGGTGCCATCCATACCGTCAAACCGCTCGAAGTCGATATCCCGCGCGGCCGCCTTGTCGCGGTGACGGGTGTTTCGGGTTCGGGCAAGACGACGCTGGTGCTCGAGACGCTCATCCCGGCACTCAAGGCGCAGGCAGCCGGCGAGCGCCTGCCAAGGCACGTGCGTTGGATCGATGCCGAGGGTATCGCGCGCGCCAACCTGATTGACGCCACGCCCATCGGTGCCAACGTGCGCTCGACGGTGGCGACCTATGCCGACATCCATGACGAGCTGCGCCGCGCCTTTGCCCGTACGCCCGAGGCCAAGGAGGCAGGGTATAAGGCGGGTGCCTTTAGCTACAACACTGGCACCTTGCGCTGTCCTACGTGCGATGGCACGGGTTCGATATCGCTTGACGTGCAGTTTTTGCCCGATGTCGAGATCGTCTGCCCTGCATGCCGCGGCTCGCGTTATGCCGACGCAGCCTCGCATATCCATCGCGAGGGCAAGGACGGCAGCCTACTTACATTGCCGCAGCTCATGGACATGAGCGTGGACGAGGCCCTCGACGCCACGGTAGGACTCAAGAAGGTCCAGGCGCGCTTGCAGACCTTGCACGACCTGGGCCTGGGTTACCTCACGCTGGGCGAGCCCACGCCGGCGCTCTCGGGCGGCGAGGCGCAGCGACTTAAGCTTGCGAGCGAGATGGGCCGCGTGCAGGACGATGCCGTATTCGTATTCGACGAGCCCACGATCGGCCTGCATCCGCTCGATGTTCAGGTTCTGCTGAGTGTGTTTGATGGCCTCGTTGCCAAGGGCGCCACGGTTATCGTGATCGAACACGACCTCGACCTTATCCGTAATGCCGATTACGTGATCGACATGGGCCCGGGCGGCGGCGACGCGGGCGGACAGATTGTCTGCGCCGGCACGCCGGGCGACATCGCGGCCTGCCCTAAGAGCACCACCGGCCGCTACCTCTAACCGGATGTGACAAAGGGACGGTCCCTTTGTCACATCCGATGCCTATTTCACGCATTGAGCGGCGAGATAGTCGCGGAAGAACGGTAATTCAAAAGCGACTATTCCGCGCCCGCGTTCTCCAATGATGCCGGCGTCTATCATACGGCGTCGGTAGCGGGAGACCTGTTGCGGCGAACGCTTAAGGCGCTCGACAAGGTCAGCGGTGGCGGACTCTTCCTCGTCATCGAGCATGGCGATAAGAAATCGCTTGTCCTCTGCAGTGAGTTCCCGATAGGTCGCCGCGAGGATCCGCTCGTCCATTTCATCGCGTGCGATTTTGATTCCCTGGTCAAAGTCGCGAGATGATATTTCCCTCGAGTTGCTCGTGAGATCCCAGGCGCGGTAACCCACAAGCTGCAAAAGGAAAGGAAAGCCCGAAATCGAGCGAACGGCCTTATCGATTCCCTCGGCATCCGCCAAACGGTCGTTTTCCTGGATCGTTCGGATCAAGGCCTCGCGTACATCGTAGTCGGCGATACGCCCCAGATGATATTGCTGGGCACGGCGAAGGAACGAGACGGTCTTGTGGTTCAGCAACGTCGAGACGTTGTTGGGAAGTCCCGCCATGAGTAGGGCGACGCGTTTCCCGTCGGTCACAAAGTGCTGATACGTGGCTGCGAGCTGGATCATCTCGTCGAGCGTCGGGTCGACCTCATCAACCGTGACAAGCAGACCGGTGCCCGTTTCGTTGAGCTGGTCGATGATGTCGCTCATACGATACCGCCAAGTCGAGGCATCGTGAACGCGATTGACCTCGATACTGCCGAGCGGTGCAATTCCGAGACCGGTGACTTCGAAGTTCTTAGATGGGTCGATGAGATGGCCTGCAGCACGTTTCGCCCCGAACTCGATTTCCTCAAGCATTCCCGAGAGCGCGGTCGTCTTTACCGCTATCCAGCCGTGGGATTCCGCCCTTGTCGCGAGCGACGACATGAGAGCGGTTTTGCCGGTTCCACGCGCGCCTGAGAAGATTGAGGTCAATTCCGGGCGTCTACGCTGGCTCAAGAAGGCACGGTCCAAATCCCGAATAATCTGTTGTCTGCCGGCAAGATGGGCAGGAACCTCACCAAAACTGGGGGTAAATGGGTTCTCGAGATATTCCACAAGGCTCTCCTTTCACATCGCCGTTTAACTTCATTTTATTCTAGTAAATTCTGATTAAAAACGATGGTCCGTTATTTAGAGCATCAATTAGGTGTGTGTCATCGACATGGTGCATCAATGTGACAAAGGGACAGTCCCTTTGTCACATTCCCGGAAAGCCTGTTTGGCGGAGGGCCTCGTAGAGGACGATGGCGGCGCTGTTGGAGAGGTTGAGTGCGCTGATGCGATAATCGTCCGGATCGACGAAATTGCCGCAGATATCCTGCTGAAGGATGGCCTCGTGGCTGTCTTCGGTATGTCCGAGCGATTCCTCGTGGGCTTCCCAAGCCTCGGCGTTATCGAGTGAGTCGCAATCGCGCAGCATCGGGATGCGCTCACAGCGCTCGGGCGCCGCGGCGAGCAGTGGCTCGGGAATGCCCGAGTTCTCGCTGCCAAAGACCAAGTAGTCGCCGTCGCGGTAGGTGCTTTGTGCATAGGTGCGGCGTGCCTTTTTGGTCAGCAGATGCAGGCACTCGTCGGCGGGGGAGAGGTCGTTGCGCGCAAGAAAATCCTCCCAGCCGGCATAGGTCGTCACGTCCAAGTTTTGCCAGTAGCCCAGGCCGGCGCGACGCACCGTCTTGTCGTCGAGCGAAAAGCCCAGTGGCTCCACCAGATGCAGGCGGGCGCCGGTAACCACGCAGGTGCGGCCGATATTGCCCGTATTGGCCGGAATCTCGGGCGCATACAGCACAATGTTGAACATGAATCTCCTTGGCTCAGAACGAAAAACCACCACGAAGGGGACAGGCACCTTCGTGGTGGTTTGGCGGCTGTGTAACGGGCGGACAAATCCGCTTCGATAAACCTAGGCGCGGTGCCAGTCGGTCAGGCAGGCATCGAGGGAGGCGATGAGCGCATCCTTGTCCATGTGACGGCCGATGATGCACAGGCTCGTCATACGGTCGCCCGTCTCGTCGTCCCAAATCTGCATGATCTCGGGGTTCTCGTCGATGATCTTCTGTTTCTCGCCCTCGGGCGCCGAGTCGACAAACAGGCCGTTCTCCATCAGGCGCATCTGGTGGCCGGCCTGCTCAAACATGTAGCACATGTCCGGATCGCCGGTCTGCCACAGCGGGCCTTTGACGCGAATGACCTCGTCGGGCCACTCCTGCTCAACAAAATCGGTGAACTTCTGCAGGTCAAACGGCTTGCGGCGCGAGTACACAAAGGTCTCGATGTCGTACTCGAGCACCTCGGGGTCGTCGTGCTCCTCGGGATGCTCCATGGCCTCGATCCAGGCGGCGGAGTTGTAGGCGCGCATAAAGTCGAAGCGGTCGGTATCGAGCAGCTCCTCCATGGGAACCTCGCCGTTTTGAGCCTCGACGATTACGGCATCCTTCTGCAGGCTGCGCACGATGGCCTTGAGCTCGGCAATCTGCTCAGGCGTGACGGTATCGGTCTTGTTGAGGACCAGCGTGGAGCAAAACTCGATCTGCTGGATGAGCAGGCTTTCGATGTCGTCCTCGTCGATATCCTCGGCCAACAGGTCGCGGCCGCCGTTGAACTCGTCGTACATGCGGGCGCAATCGACCACAGCCACGATGTTGTCGAGTGCAAGCTTGGGCTGGCCGCCCACCTTGGCCTCGTCGCAGAAGCTCGAGATGGTGTAGGCGATGGGGATGGGCTCGCAAATGCCCGAGGCCTCGATGATGATGTAATCGAAGTCGCCCGAATCGGCGATGCCCTGCAGCTGGTTGGCCAGGTCATCCGAAAGCGTACAGCAGATGCAGCCGTTGGTGAGCGGGATGAGGTCGTCGGTCTCGGAAAGGCCGCCGTCGGCGATGAGGCTGGCGTCCACATTGATCTCGCCAATATCGTTGACGATCACGGCGGCGCGGATGCCGCCATCGTTAGCGAGGATGTGGTTGAGCAGCGTGGTCTTGCCGGCACCGAGGTATCCGGTAAGCATGATGATCTTTACGGGTTTGTTGGGCATGTGCCCTCCTTTGTTAGACATGGCTTACAGTTGAATCATATGCCAAACGCCTGCTCTTATACCCACGCGCCGGCAAATAACACAGGCTACTCCCAGGCTCCCCATACATCGGGGCAATAACCGACGGTGGCCTTTTTGCCGTTGCGCACGATGGGCTCGGCCAAGACCTGCTGATTCTCGAGTAGCTTGTCGAAGCGCTGGCTAGAGGTGAGGTGCTGGATGAGTGCGAGCGTTTCCTCGTCCTTGGCTTTGGGGTTGAGCAGCTTGTCGATACCGCCGACCGCCTGCATCACGCTCGTGAGCTCGCCCTTGCTCATCTCCTTTTCCTTAAGGTCGATAAACTGCACCTTAATACGGCGCTCCTTAAAATAACGCTGTGCCTTCTTGGTGTCGAAGGACTTCTTGGTGCCAAAAATTTGCACGTTCATGTATTTGTTCCGCCGTTCTACCTGATGAAGTTGGTGCGCTCGCGATCGGCTTCGGGTGCTTCGATGCCGGCGGCCTGTCCTGCCTCGATACAATGCAGGAGCCAGGCCATGTTCTTGCCGATGTTGCGCATGGTGGCCAGGCCCTCGGCGTCCTGGGCGGCCTCGCCCGGCATGGCGCCAAACACGTTGTTCCAGTACGTGGAAGCAACCACGGGCATCTGGTTGATGGTGAAGTACTTATTGAGCACGTCGAAGGTGGTCGACGTGCCGCCGCGACGGGCAACGGCGACGGCAGCGCCCGGCTTGTGTGCAAAGGCTTTGCTGCCGGCATAGAATGCGCGATCGAGTGCCGAGAGAATGCGGCCGCTGGGGTGCGCGTAGTAGACAGGCGAGCCAAAGACAAAGCCATCTGCCTGCTCGGCTGCAGCGATGAGCTCGTTCACCACGTCGTCGTCAAAGGTGCAGCGTCCGCCAAGCTTGCCGCACTGACCGCAACCGATGCAGTCGCGAATGGGCTTGGCGCCCAGCTGAAACACCTCGGTATCAATGCCTTCGGCATCAAGTTGCTCTGCGATCTCGGCGAGTGCGCGGGCAGTGTTGCCGTTTGCCTTGGGGCTGCCATTGACCAAAAGAACCTTCATCACAAACTCCCTCTGCTTTTGGTGACTTCTGCAGAGGATTATCGCACGATGGGGGAGGCGGTGCGGGCGCGGTGCTAATCCAGTTTGGTACCTGGCACCTGCACGGCTTTCCCGAGCAACGCTTTAAGCTCGTTCAAAATGGAAACAGGCTGACGGTCGACGCCGTCCAGATGGAGCGTGGCCACGCGAATGGGCGGCTGATATTCAAGCGAGCCGATGAGCACGGGAGAACCCAGGAACCGTTCGATGTCGCTTGCGATCTCATCGATTGCCTCGGGGCCGAGCTCATCGAAGAGTGCCACGAATGACGGCCCCGTCGAGCGGAACAGGCGGCCCTTGCCGCGCGAACAATCCATGAGGCAGGCGGCGCTTTCGGCGAGCACGCGGTCGCCTGCATCGAATCCAAAGCGGGCATTGACCTCGGCGATATCGTCGACCTTAATGGCAATAAAGCCTGCCTCGTGCGGCACGCGGCGCATCTCTCCAATAGCGTTGACCAGCGCGTGGACATCGCCCAGGCCCGTTACCGAGTCGGTCGTATCCGCTAGGCTTCGGTTGACGATAATGCCCACATACATGCTGGGCTCGGTATCGGTGCCGTCCAAGCGGTAGCCCGTGCAGTCGCAAAGCGCGTATTTTCCGGTGGCATCCATTACGCGATACTGCATGTAGTGGAAGTGCCACGTGCCGTTTATCACCATGTCGAGCTCGGCGCGTACGTTGTCGCGGTCCTCGGGATGAACGCGGGCGAGCCACATGTCGAGTGAGTTAAAAGGGTGCTGGGAAGGCAGGTCAAAATCGCGCACGGCGTTAACCGACCATTGCGATTCTCCAGTATCGAGGTTAAGGATGAACGGATAGCGCGTCTCGGAGCTCATGGAGATCGCTTGGAACACCCGGTCGTTGCAGGGAAGCTGATCGACGATTGGGCGTTGCGGCGCGTCATTGTTTTCCGGTTGCTGTACACGATGCATAAGCTTATAGCGATACATCTTGCGATCGGCATCCATCGTCATCTGGCGACGCGTGTCGCCGGCAAGTGGATCGACGCGCGAGCAGCCAAAGCTAAAGCTGGCGATCATGGGCGCCTTGCCATCTGAGCTCGCCTCGATCAGCCCGGCACGTACCTGCTCCAAGCGCTGCTCGAGTTCAGTCTCGTTTGCGGAGAGCGAGATAAGCACAAACTCGTCTCCACCGATACGGAACAGCATCTCATCGTGCTCCATGGTTTCGGAGAGCGTGCGGCAGATGCTCAGAATATAGCGATTGCCTTCGGCGTGGCCAAACCTATCATTGCAATGCTTGAGATGGTCGATGTCAATATAGGCGCAGGTGAAGGGGTCGCCTTTGCGCCAGAGTTGCTCGACGTGACGGTCGAGTCCGCTGCGGTTGCCCAAGTTGGTGAGCGGATCGATATAGGCGTTGCGCTCAAGCAGCTGGCGCTCTTGTTGCAGGATGGCATGCGTCTTTTGCAGTTGCTCACCAACGGCGCGTAGCTCAGCAGGCAGCGCGGCAACATCGAGTTCGGCGGTCGAGATGCCATTCGCAAGTCGTTGGAGATAGGCAATAATCAATTGCTCACCCAGGCGATATGACTCGTTCATGATGGATAACCTCCTTGGGCGGAACAATGGTTTGTATCATATCCCCAATTCGGTTTGAATTGGGGATATAAGTCAGCTAATGGAGGCAAATTCCCCCTTCGGCGGTGGCGTTTTGCGCGCGAGCGTATCAGTTGTTATTGCCACCATCGAGCAATGCCTCAAAATCCTTCGCCGGCATGGGGCGGTAGTAGAGGAAGCCCTGAGCGTAGCGGGCGCCCATTTGTCGTAGCATGTTCGCCTGTTCATTTGTCTCGACGCCTTCGACCTCGACGGGCAGATGGAGCGACTGCGCCATTTCGAGCATCGATGAAATGATTTGCGTGCTGCGGCCTTGATCGCGATCGGTGGGTACAAAGGCGCGGTCGAGCTTGATGACGTCGACGTTGACGTTCTTGAGCATCGCGAGCGTGGACTGACCGGTGCCAAAATCGTCCATATAGGTCGAGAAGCCGCGGGTGTGCAGGTCGGCCGTCAGTTTGTCCACGGCCTCGGACTCTCCCGTATAAGCCGTCTCGGTGATCTCGATACGCATGAGCTCGGGCGGTAGGTTGTATTGGGCGGCGAGCGCCCCCATATGCTCGGCAACGTCGCAGGCAAGGATATCCACGCGCGACACATTAAGCGAAACCGGAACCACACGAAGCCCTCGATCGATGCGCTCGCGCAGCCACGAGGCGACACCCTGCCAAATGTACTTGTCGAGCGTCACCACAAAGCCGCTTTCCTCGAGTGCGGGGATAAACGTTGCGGGCGAAATGAGAGAGCCGTCCTTGTCAATCCAGCGGGTGAGTGCTTCGGCGCCAATAATCTCACCGGTTTCCATATCGACCTGGGGCTGCAAGTGGTAGGTAATACGACCATCTGAGAGCGCGTACTGGAATTCGGTCAGCGTGCGGTGGAACGCGACTTCGCGCTCGTACTCCGCGGGGCAGAAAATGGCAATGCGCTCCTTAAAGTCGTTTTTTGCGCGCCGATTGGTAAACATGGCCTTCGCCTGCGCATCGATGGTGATCTCCTCATTGGAGTCGATGGGGTAAACGCCCATGGACGGCCAAAAACCTACGCCGTCGTTGTGCTTGGCTACAGCCTCGCGCACGCGCGCATAGACACGGTGAACGAAATCGTGCTCAAAGGGTATGAGCAGACAAAAGTCGTCTTGTCCCCAGTATCCCGCGACACCCATGTTGGCGTTCTCGATATCCTTGAGCACCGTGCCCACATCGGCAAGCATACGGTCGCCTTCGGCCTGTCCATACCATTCGTTAAATAGGCGCATGTGGCCCATGTCGACGGTGGCGATACACCAAGCGCCGTCGCGCCTTGCCTTGATGAAGGCATTGGCACGGCGCATAAACTCGCTGGGGCGGTAGAGGCCTGTGAGCATGTCGAGGTGCTCGGCGACGGCGCCTTTGCGTTCCATCTCGGGTATGGGCAGACTGTCGTTGGGAACAAGTCCGCCGGCCGTGCGAAGGCGACGATCGAGTTCGCCCAAAACAGTCGATGCTTGGGAGTCCAGGCGTTCGTAAAAGGTCGGGACGACAAGACAGACGGGAGCAATGGTGTCGCCTGCGATTTGCACAGGAGCGAAAACGGCCTCTTTAAGGTGGCGGGTCAGTTGCTCGAATGCCTCGTGGTCCAGGTCATTGCTGAGCACGACGAACTGGACGCTACGTGAACGGTAGACCCTGCTCCTGCCGCGGGTGATCGACAGCATGCGGCCTGCGTATTCGGCGAGCATGTTGTCGACAGCCTCGGCTCCGTAGAGCTCGTTGAGCTTTGTCGTGCCACGAACGCGCACCGCTATAAGGCCCGTCTCGCAACGGTCGCAACGACAGGCGTCGATGGCATTGACCAACATGCGCTGGGTGCCGAGGCCTGTCGCGGCGTCGACGGTTTCGGCAAGTGAGTGGTTGACGAGCTCGCCGACATAGAGCGAGGGGACATTTTCGTCGCCGTCGATGCGAAACCCGCGAGCACGGCAGAGGACGTAGTCGCCGACGGCATTGCGCACACGATACTGCATGACGCGACGGTGCTTGGTGCCGTTATAGACCTGGTCGATGTCGTTGATGTAGGCCTCAAGGTCATCGGGATGCACGCGCGTTTTCCAGTAATCGCGACAGTTGTCTATGTGCTCCGAGGGAAGGCCAAGATCGCGCAAGGCGCCTTGCGGCCAAAGGGTGCGATGTTTGTCCAAGTTCTCGATAAAGAAATAGCGGCCCTCGTTGAGCATCGAAAAGGCGTCGAAAATACGGTCGCTTATTTCGAAGTCGTCGGCGTGGACTTGCGTGATATTGCGTCGATCAAGGTGCATGGCATGACGTAGCTTGTAGTCGTACATGCGATGGTCGGCATCGAGCGTCATGCGATTGGGGGCTTCGCCCAGGGCGGGGTCGGCATACGACACTCCATAGCTAAACGAGCGGGGCATCTCGGAATCGTTGTTTTTGAGTAGGACCGTTCGGCAGTGTTCCAGACGTTCGGCGAGGTCGTCCTCGGTCGCAATCGTAGATAGGATGGCAAACTCGTCGCCGCCTATGCGAAACGCCGCTTCGTCCACTTTCATATACAGCTTGAGATAGAGGCTTACCTGCAAAATATAGCGGTTGCCCTCGTCATGGCCAAAGACGTCGTTGCAGTGCTTGAGATTGTCGATATCGATGTACGCCATGGTAACGGGGGTGTCCTGCTCCCAGAGCTCCTCGAGGGAACGGGCAAAGCCGCCGCGGTTGCCAAGTCCAGTAAGCTGGTCGGTAAAGGCGGTCCTAATCAAATCATCCTGGCGCTCGAGAAGGTCGCGGACGGTCTTTTCGAGCTTCTCGGTATAGTTGTTGGCGCTATCCATAGCTACGCTGCTTTCTTGGGTCGAGGCGCTGCGGCGCACTGGTTGCGCTGCGCGGTGGGGGCTAAAGGCGTTTGTCGTTAACAAGCGGCGCCATGTTGCGGCGGCAGCGTATGGCCGCTGTTCTGCAAAAGGATGCCGCGCGGGTCAATGGATGCGCTGTCGGCAATGAGCTCCTCGAACGCATTGATTGGCATGGGGCGGTAGTAGTAAAAACCTTGGACATAGCGCACACCGAGTTCATGCAGAAAAGCGATTTGCTTGTCGGTCTCGACGCCCTCGACTATGACGGGCATGCCGATTTGCCAAGACATGTTGATGACAGACTTGACGATGCTTTCTCCCTTGTCTGCCTGACTGGTTTCGACGGGCATGAAACGGCTGTCGAGTTTGATCACATCGGCGTCAATATTCTGCAACATGCTGAGCGACGACGATCCGCTGCCAAAATCGTCGATGAGCACGGAGAAGCCCAGAGAACGGAGTTTGCTGGCGAGCGTTGTAACATCCTCGGGATTATTGGCGTACGCGCTTTCGGTGATTTCGGCCTTAACGTAATGCGTAGGAACGGCATGCCGCATTGCCAGACGTTCGAACTGCTTGGCGACGTCAACCGAGATCAAATCGGTTTGGCTTATGTTGACGGAGATGGGTACGCAGGGCAATCCCTGAGCCAAACGCTCGGAGAGCCATGCAAAAACGAGGCTCCAAATATGGCGATCGAGCGTCACCGCGAAGCCGTTGCGCTCGAGCAGCGGTACAAACGTACCGGGTGAGACAAAGCCGCCGTCCTCGTCTTTCCAGCGGGCAAGCGCTTCGCCGCCTATGATCTTTTTGGTTTCCATATCATATTGCGGCTGGATATGGAAGGTTATCCGTCCCTGGTTTAGAGCGTGCTGGAATGCCGAGAGCAGATGGTCCTCGCGCTCGCGTTGCGCGTAGGTCTCGGGTTCAAAGAACTTGATGCGGTCTCTAAAATCGTGGCGCGCGCGGGTGAGCGCGGCCTTTGCGTGGTCGTAGAGCAAAATGTTGATGCGTTCTTCTGAACCTACGGGGCAAACGCCGAAGGCGGGCAAAAAGCCGACCGAGTCGTCGCGCGTGGCGACGATGCCCCGGATGCGTTCGTAGAGCGTGTCGATGGTCCCGCGGTCGCCGGGGAGATAGGCGACAAAGTCGTCCTGGCCCCAGTACCCGGCGATCCCGCCACAATCGGCTTGTAACGTCTGCAGCGCGCTTCCTACCTCGGCAATGAGGGTATCGCCTGCCTGGCGTCCGTACCACTCGTTAAAGACGCGCATGCGTCCCAGGTCGATGGCGACAATGGCGCGGTCTTCGTTGGGGTGCGCGGACCGATGCGTGTCGGCGACGTGTAGAAAATCATTGCCGCGCATGAGACCGGTCATCTTGTCTCGTCGGTCGTACGCGGCAAAACTACCGACTTGGGTCAAAGCGCTTGGACTGTGATGCGTCGGAGCCGTGCTGCGTATCTCGGCGTCAAGGCGGCGATTGAGGCTGGACAGCACCGTGAGCGGCTGCGAGGTGATAGACGAATAACGCGCAAAGGTCGTGTGGGCGACAGGGACGATATCGATGTCATGCACCGTGATGGGGGCCATGAGCGTTTGCCACAGCCTTTGGGCGGCATCGGAAAGATCGATGTCGGGCTGGCTGTCAAACATAAGAACAAACTGCAGGCCATATGAGCGGAAGAACTCGGGCGATTCGGGGAGCTGAGACAGGATGCGCCCAGTGAGCTCCATGAGAACATCGTTGCCCGTTTGGTAGCCATAGACGGCATTGATACGGTCGATGTTCTCGAACTTAAACGCCACCAAATCGGTGGGTTTGGCGAGTTCCCTACGCTTCTCGATAGCCGCCATCAGTGCGCGCACATCGCCCACACCGGTAGCGGGATCGGTGCTTTCGACAATGCTCGCGTTTGTGATGGAGCCGGCAAACAGCGTGGGCTCACTTTCGTTGCCGTCAAGACGTATGCCGGAGCACGTGACAGTAATGTATCGGCCGCTTGCATCCTTGGCGCGATAGCGCATTCTGTGACGGTGTTTTTTGCCGGACATCACCTCTTCGATATCCTGGCGCCAGGCATCGATGTCGTCGGGATGGATGTGTTGCGACCATACCTTGTCCATCTGATGGACGTTTCCGGCTGGTAGGCCAAAATCCTGTACAGCGTTTTGAGACCAATGAGACTGATCGGTGTCGACGTTGCAGATAAACAGGTAGCGTCCGGTATCCGTGAGCGATAGCGCCTGGAAGATGCGGTCCCGCACGTCAAGAAAATCGTCAAAGGTGTCGAGTGCGCGATACTGCTCGTTGAACGCTTTGTTCATGCGATTGCGTGTGGCGTTGGCGAATTTGTAGTCGTACATGTGCCGGTCTGCCTCGGCCGTCATCTTGTGGAACACATCGCCTGCCTTGGGATTGGCGTGGGCGCAACCGTAGCTGTAGCTCATGGGAGTCTGGCCATCATCGAACGTCGAGCTGGCAAGAGAAGCCCGGCAGGCCTCGAGCCGCTGGTTGAGCATCTCAACCGAATCGGTTATAGAGATGAGCACGAACTCGTCGCCGCCTATGCGGTAGATGCGCTCATCGGGACGGCAGTGCAGCTTAAGGCAGTCGGCGACCTTGATGATGTAGCGGTTGCCTGCTGGGTGTCCAAAATGGTCGTTGCAGACTTTAAGACCGTCGATATCGATATAGGCAATCGTGTGTTCGAGCTGTCGATCCCAAACACATGTAATGTCATGGTTGTAGGCGGTGCGGTTGGGCAGGCCCGTGAGCGAATCGATGTAGGCATCGGCTTTGAGTTGCACGATGCGGTCGTTTAGGTGGGCGGCGGCATTGGTTGCTTCTGCGAGCAGGCGCTCGGCCTCGGGCTGCTGTGCGCCGTAGAGCTTCGATAACTCGGCGAGACAGGTGTTGAACTGGTCGATCTCGTTGTGCTGTTGCGGCTCGGCACCCTGCACCTCGTTTGTTTCCATGCCCCCGCCTCGTTGCATTGCTGAGCTTATTTGTCAGCTTGCTGTTTGTTATCGAAAAGTACTGAATAGTATAAACATCTTATAGGCGCGCAAGGGGATGGCAACGCCGCGAGGCGTTTTTTATTCCCCAAACGGCAACGCCTGGGTGCGCATGAAAAATGCGACTGGGGCGGTATATGTTGACGGGTATACTTGTTCCGTTTAAATTTGCGGGGACGGAGATGGTCGCATGACACAGCCAAATATGACGCGCACGGTGGGGCTTGCGCTCGAGGGAGGCGGCTACCGCGGTATGTATACGGCGGGCGTGCTCGACGTTTGGATGGAGCACGGTTTGACCTGCGACCATATGGTGGGTGTCTCGGCGGGCGCAGCGTTTGGCTACAACTTTAAATCGCGGCAGATCGGGCGCGCCATTCGCTACAACAAGGCCTATTGTGCCGACAAGCGCTATGCAAGCGTGACAAGCTGGTTGCGAACCGGCGATATGTTCAATGCCGATTTTGCCTATCACGAGGTGCCTATCGAGCGCGATCCCATTGACTTAGAGGCGTATCGCGCCTGCCCCATGCGATTTACGTGCGTGTGTACCGATATCGAGACGGGCAAGGCCGTCTACCATGACCTGCCTTATGGCGACGAGCGGGATATCGAGTGGATCCGGGCGTCGTCTGCTATTCCCGTGGCGACGCGTCCCGTTGCTATTGACGGGCATAAGTATCTGGATGGTGGCGTGGCTGATTCTATTCCCAGCGCATGGCTGTTTGCGCAGGGGTATGACCACAATATCGTGGTACTCACGCAGCCAGCGGGCTTTGTGAAGCAGCCCAACAGTGTGATGCCTATGCTGCGGCGCGTGTTCCGTCACTACCCAGAGTTTGTCGCAGCGCTTGAGCATCGGCATGAGGTTTACAATGCCACGCTCGATGACCTGGCACGTCGCGAGTCTGCCGGCGAGGTCTTTGTGGTGCGGCCGAGCGAATCGGTGAAGGTGCCGTCGCTGTGCCGCGAACCGGATGAGCTCGAGCGCATCTACCAGGTCGGTCGCCGCGATGCGGAGGCGACTTTGCCGGCGTTGGAGGCCTACCTAGCGGGGTAGGGGTTGCATACGGAAAGCGCATCCCGGAATGGAGGCCCAAACTGGGATGCGCTTTCCGCTCTAGAAGATATGAGACTGCGAATCGGCTGCTCGGCTTATGCCTATGCCTGCTGCCAGGTATCGACGAGCTCCTTGGCGGCGGCGTAAGGGTCGTCGGCACTGCAGACGGCGCTCACCACAAAGAAGCCGTCGACGCCGGTGGCCTTGAGCTGCGGCAGGTCGGCCGTCTTGACGCCGCCGCCCACCACGATGGGCACGGGACTTGCCGCGTGGAGTGCGGCCAGGTCCTCAAAGCTTTTGGTGATGATGGAGCCGTCGGCCGCGCGTCCGCAATCGCGCTTGGTCTTGGTCTCGTGGAGCGGGCCGATGCCCAGGTAGTCGACCAGACTCATGTCGGCGGTCTTGACGTATTCGAGCATCTCCTCGCAGCGGGCCGAAAGGCCCACGATGGCATCGGGGCCCAAAAGTTTGCGGCAGACCTCGACGGGAATATCGCTCTGGCCCACGTGCACGCCATCGACAGCAATACCCTGCTCGCGCGCGGCGAGTACGCAGTCCAGGCGGTCGTCGATTAACAGGGCGACCTGACCGGTCTTGCCGGCCTGTGCGATTGCCTGCGCGGCGTCGCCGGTCAGTGCGATGATCTCGCGGGCGCTTGCCACCTTGGAGCGCACCTGGATGCAGGTAAAGCCGGCATCGAGCGCCTGGGCCACCACATCGCCCACGGGACGTCCCAGCGTGTTTTCGGGGCCGAGTACCAGATAGGCCGAGATATCAAGGTTGTCGCGGATGCTCATCGTGCTTCCTCCTGCTTTTTGATCTGTGCTTCCATGCGCTCGAGTTTGCCGGTCATGGTGTCGGTAAATCCGGGTCGAATATCGGCCTTGAGCACGACTTCGGTGCGGATGCCCTTGCTCGCCAACACAAAGGTTGCGTCGCGCACGACCTGCATGACCTCGTCCCAGTCGCCCTCGATCTCGGTGAACATCGAGGTGGTGCGGTTGGGAAGGCCGCTCTCGCGAATGACGCGAACGACCTCGGCGACCTCGGCGGATAGCTCATCGCCGGTGCCGCACGGGGCGATGGCCACAGCGACGAGCGTGTTCATGCCGGTATTGGTTGCAGGCTCGGACATGGCCTATGCCTCCTCGAGCTCGAGTCGGTTATCGGCAATGTCCTGGGCGGTTGCGCGGTAGAGCTCGTCGATAAAGGCAACCTTAAAGCTTGCCGGGGCATCGGCGACGGCGGCGGCACGCGTGCCGGCAACGTTGTAGACGGCGGTACCGCAGACTGCCGCCGTAAACGGATCGGTGGCGCAGGCGTACACGGCCAGCACGCCGCCCTGCGAGCAGCCGCAGCCGGTGATCTTTGACATGAGCGGGCTGCCGCCGTGGGACTTGGCCACGGTCGTGCCGTCGGTGATCAGGTCGACTTCGCCCGAGACCACTACGGCGCCGCCGGTGTAACGGGCGAGCGCCACGGCGGCATCGCGGGCGGCGTCGACCGTGTCGGTGGTATCGACACCGCGCACGCGGCTCAGATCAGCCGCCTCGCCCTCAAGACCCCACAGGCCGGCGAGTGCGATGATCTCGGAGGCGTTGCCGCGCACGATGGCGGGCTTGTACTGCTTGAGCTCGTTTACCAGCTGGGTGCGCAGGCTGCCGATGCCCAGGCCCACCGGATCGAGCACCCAGGGCTTGCCGGCGTCGTGTGCCGCCTTGGCCGCGCGGGGAATCGTCTGCTCGTAGATGGGGAAGAGCGTGCCCATGTTGAGATAGATGGCGCCGCCGCCGGCAACGAGCGCCTCGCCCTCGTCGGGCAGATAGACCATGGCGGCCGAACCGCCCACGGCGAGCTGCGCGTTGGCGACAAAGTCGATCGTCACCGTGTTGGTGATGGAGCCGGCCATCGGATTGGTGGCGCGAATCTCCTCCACGGCCTTGACCACATTTTGCTTAAGCTGTTCCGAATCAATCACTGCACATGCCTCCTTGGCATAGAAAAGGGGCGCTGTGCATAGACAGCGCCCCTGCAAAGGCGGCATGCTCCCTACGCCAGCATTAACTGACAGGTTCAAAGGATTGGGCCCTATGCCCTCTCAGCCTTGTGGTTTGCACCGCCGGCACTCCCGCATCGAATCTGTTGTTCCCTATACTAACGCACCTGCCAAAAAGGGACAGGTTTATTTTGGCAGGTCGTTACAATAGGTAGGACCGATACGAATGGGGACCTCATGATCAAACTTGTGCTGACCGATATGGACGATACGCTGATTCCGGCCGGGCATGACGGCGCCAGCGACTACGCCATTGAGGGCATTCATGCCATGCAGGCGGCGGGTCTGCACTTTGGCCCGGTTTCGGGTCGCCAGCCGTCCGCGATGGGCTGGATGTTCAAAAATCGTTCCGAGTGTTTTTCGACTGGCGCGTTCTGTAACGGCCAGGTGATGTTTGTCGGCGGCGAAGTAGTCGCCTCGCACGCAATCGACAACGATGCTCTGATGCGTTTGGCCGACTATCTGGAGCAAGAGACCGACGATACATTTCTAAAAGTCTATAGCCTGGGCGATGACTTTTGGGGCAACGATGCCTATTGCGTGACGAGTGATCCTGAGCGCGTTCGTCACGCCATGGAGTCGGGCGGCAACGCATGGCTCAAAGGCGAAGAGGCCCCGTGCCGTCCCGTCGTTGATGACGCGCCGGTGTTCAAGGCGAATATCTGGAGTGCCCGTTCGCGTGAGGAGCTCGCGGAGCTACGCGAGCGCGTTGCCGCTGAGGTGCCGGAACTCTCGCTCGTGTTTCCCAACAACCGAGTGCGCCTGTTCGACATCCTTCCGGCTGGTTGGGACAAGGGCTGCGCTGCGCTGGAGCTAGCGCGCGCTTTGGGTCTGACGCCCGATGAGGTGGCCGTATTTGGCGATTCCGATAACGATTTGCCCATGATCGATGCCGTTCCCAACTCCGTTGCAGTCGCCAATGCCAACGAGGCTGTCACGGCTGCCGCGCGCTGGCATATCGGCGCTGCGGCAGACGATGCGGTTGCCGGGGCTTTGCATCAGATTGCCGCTTGCGCCGCGACGGGGGAGATGCCGCCGTTTATGCGCCTGCCGGGTACTGCCGACGCGAATCTCACGAACAGCTAAGGAGACAGCCATGAAGCTCCAGCAGCTCAGATATGTCGTCAAAGTTGCCGAATGCGGCAGCATTACCGAGGCCTCGCGCCGGCTCTTTGTATCGCAGCCTTCGATTACCGCGTCGATTCGCGATCTCGAAAACGAGATGGGTGTGCACATCTTTGAGCGCACCAACAAGGGCGTCATTGTGTCCGAGGAAGGCGAGACCTTCTTGGGCTATGCGCGCCAGGTACTCGACCAGGCCGACCTGCTCGAGGGCAAGTACAAGGGCGCATCCGAGCAGGTGCCGCACTTTAGTGTGAGCTGCCAGCATTATTCCTTTGCCGTCAACGCGTTTGTCGACGTGATCCGCGAGTTCGATGCCGCGCGTTACGACTTCACCCTGCGCGAGGAGCAGACTCACGAGATTATCGAGGATGTCGCGCATATGAAAAGCGAGCTCGGCATCCTGTATCTGTCGGAGCACAATCGCGAGGTCATCGAGCGCATGCTGGCGGCCAATGAGCTCGTATTCGAAGGGCTCTTCTGCGCCACGCCGCATGTCTTCGTCTGCGCCGACCATCCGCTGGCGGACCGCTCCAGCGTGACGCTTGAGGACTTGGAAGACTACCCGTTCCTGTCCTACGAGCAGGGCAGCTACAACTCGTTTTACTATTCCGAGGAGCTGACCTCGACGTTCGAGCGTCGCAAAAATATCCGCGTGCGCGACCGTGCGACGTTGTTCAATTTGGCCATGGGCCTCAACGGCTACACGGTATGCTCGGGCGTGATCAGCCACGAGCTCAACGGCCCCGGCATTATCTCGATTCCGCTCGACGTGGACGAGTACATGGAGATTGGCATCATCACGCGCAAGAACACGACGCTCACGCGCTACGGTCGGGCCTATATCGACGCGATTCGTCAGCATATCTAGGCTGCTGTGCTCCGCACGGTTCAAGTCTCTTTATGACAGTCCAGACTGATATAGGAAGCATCTATATCAAACTGTTATAAACGTATATTTTACGATGACCATATGAGCGCTCATACTCTGTCCCAGTAAAGCAACCAATGCAAAGGGAGATACCTATGAGCACTTCGATTCAACCGAACGCGCCGTTTCGCGCCGATATCGTCGGCAGTTTTCTTCGTCCGCAGGCTGTAAAGGATGCCCGTGCCGCCTATGTCGCGGGTAAACTCGACGCTTCCGGCCTTAAGGCCGTCGAGGACGAGGCCATCCGCGACTTAGTGGCCAAGCAGAAGGCTGCCGGCCTGCAGGTGATTACCGATGGCGAGTTCCGCCGCAGCTACTGGCACCTCGATTTTATGTGGGGACTCAACGGCATTGAGCGCCGCGCCTCGCGCACGGGCTACATGTTTCACGATGAGGAGACTACCGCCGACACCGCCGCGGTAACCGGTCCCATTAGCGGCGAGAACCATCCGTTCGTCGAGCACTTCAAATTTGTCAAGTCGCTCGAGGGTGAGGGCCAGATCGCGCGCCAGACCATTCCGGCGCCGATCCAGACGTTCTCCGAAGTCACACTCGACCGCTGTGATGGCCAGCAGGAGAGCCTGCGTGCCGTCTATAAGACCGACGAAGAGCTCGCCGATGCCATTGCCGCAGCATACCGCACCGTGATTGCCGACCTGTATGCCGCGGGTTGCCGCAACATCCAATTTGATGACTGCACCTGGGGCATCTATTGCGATACCGACTTTGTGTCCAAGACCGGCATGAGCCCGGTTGACCTGCAAAAAGTGAGCGAGCTGGGCGTGGCGCTCAACAATGCCGCCATCGCGGGCAAGCCCGACGATCTGGTTATCAATACGCACGTGTGTCGCGGCAACTATCACTCCACGTATGCCTTCGAGGGTGGTTACGATCCCATTGCACCGTACCTGTTTGCGCACGAGGACGTCGATGCGTTCTACCTTGAGTTCGATACGCCGCGCGCCGGTGGCTTTGAGCCGCTCAAGTACGTTGCTCCCGGCAAGAAGGTCGTGCTGGGACTGGTCACTACAAAGGCGGCTGAGCTTGAGGACGAGGACGTTATCGTCGAACGTATCCACGAGGCCGCAAAGTATGTGCCGCTCGAGAACCTGTACCTGTCGCCCCAGTGCGGCTTTGCCAGCTGTGAGATTGGCAACAAGCTGACCGAGGACGAGCAGTGGGCAAAGATCGCGCTGGTCAAGCGCATTGCCGAGCGCGTTTGGAAGTAACGCTACCGTTTGCAGGTGACGGCGCGCGCGAGACATGGTGTATCACGTACAATGGTTCGGATCGTATCGTTCGGGCAGGTTATCCGATATACCTGATCGCCCTTCCATCATGAAAGGACTTCCATGTCCCAATCCTCGACGCCCGCCGTCACCGATGCCATCTACGATGCATCGTCGCTCGGCCGCCCGCGCATGTTTGTGTTGGGTTTGCAACACATGTTTGCGATGTTCGGAGCCACGGTGCTCGTGCCCGTGCTTACCGGCCTTTCCGTTTCGGCGACGCTTCTGTTCGCCGGCATCGGCACACTGTTGTTCCACTTCCTGTCGCGCGGTAAGGTGCCGGCATTTTTGGGCTCATCGTTTGCCTTTATTGCTGGTTATGCCGCAATCGCGCCCAACGGAGAGACCGAGCTTTTGCCCTACGCCTGCCTGGGCGTAGCCTGCGCCGGCCTGCTCTATCCGGTGCTGGCGGCCCTGTTCCGTGCCTTTGGCGCCAAGCGCGTTATGCGTTTCTTCCCGCCGGTGGTGACCGGCCCCATCGTCATTTCCATCGGCCTGATCTTGGCAAGCTCTGCCATTGCCAACTGCCAGACCAACTGGCTTGTCGCCGTCATCGCTGTGGCCGTGATCGTCGTCTGCAATATTTGGGGCCGCGGCATGGTCAAGATCGTGCCGATTTTGCTGGGCGTTGTGGTGAGCTATGCCGTTGCGGCCGCGTTGGGCGAGGTCGACTTCTCTGGCGTCGCAGCCGCCCCCTGGGTCGGTCTGCCCATCGTGTGGGGCAACACCGTGTTTGCGCTCTTTGGCCCGCAGTTCGATAGCGGTCTTGCCACGACGGCCATCATCACCATCATGCCGCTGGCCTTTGCGACCATGATTGAGCACATTGGCGATATCTCCGCCATTGGCTCTACCTGCGAACGCAATTACATTGCCGATCCCGGTCTGCACCGTACCCTACTCGGCGATGGCCTGGCGACCATCTTGGCGTCGCTCTTTGGCGCTCCGGCCAACACCACGTATGGCGAGAACACCGGCGTGCTTGCGCTTACGCGCGTGTTCGACCCGCGTGTGATTCGCATTGCCGCCTGCTGCGCCATTGTGCTTTCGTTCTGCCCCAAGTTTGCTGCGGTGATTGCCGCCATGCCGGCGTGCGTTATCGGCGGTGTGTCGCTCGTGCTCTACGGCATGATCAGCGCCGTTGGCGTGCGTAACCTCATCGAGAATCAGGTTGATTTCCAGAACAACCGCAACGTGCTGGTGGCCGCGCTGGTGCTCGTGCTTTCGCTCGGCATTGCCTACAGTACCGCCGGTGCCATCGTGCTGGAGCTGGGCGGCGTGACGATTTCGCTTTCGGGCCTTGCCGTGGGCTCGCTGGTGGGCATTGTGCTCAACGCCATCCTGCCCGGTAATGACTTTGAGTTCGATACTTCCGAGCTTGAGGAGACTGCTGAATAGTAGCTGCGTTCAGCCAAATTAAAAATGGCGTCCATGCGTATGTACGCGTGGACGCCATTTTTAATGCGTCAGTATCCAGTGGATGCCGCGCGCCATGCGCAGGTCAGTTTGGGCAAAGTGATTGCCGGGGTTGAGCTCCAGCGTTGTTGGAATGTCACGCTCGACAAACAGCTCTTCCATCGCGCGCGTGTCGTCGAGTACGTGCCGCATCATGCGGTTGGGCGTCTTGGTTTCCTTTTTACCGAGCGACAGATAGGCGGCGTCGGGCGTGGCTGTCATCGTGCGCTCACGCGCGTAGTCGATAAAGCCGGGGAACCACAGCGACCCCGATGCACTCGCCGCGCGCTCAAAGACATCTGTTTGCCAAAGTGCCCACAGTGCAAAAAGACCCGCCAACGAATAGCCGACAACGCCGCGCCAGGTGGGCGGTTGCGGGAGCGATGATTCGGCCTCTGGGATTATCTGCTTCAACAACTCGTCAAGAAAACCAGCAGCCTGTCCACCAAAGGGCTCGGCATCTCGTATAGTTCCCTCACATTCCCAGGGGCTCAGCTCGCGATTCCAATCGAGTCCTCCGATGGCGACAAGGGTGAACGGCGGGCAGTCGAGCTCTCGGCAGCGCTCGTAGACTTCACTACCGTCGCCCATAACCACGGGGAGGTAGATGACGGGCGTACCTTCCGCACGCTCTGAATAAACGGTTATCTGCTTATGATGCGCTTCCAAGGCAGGCTTCTCTCGGTGTTGTGATATTGACAGCCTCAATTGTCGCACGCTGGCACGGGGGCAGACGCTAAAAGAAAGGCGCGGAGCCGTTCGATGCGACTCCGCGCCTTGTTGTTTTGCTTCGGCAGACTATGCCGTTACGCCACGAAGAAGTAGACGAGGAAGGCAAGGGCTGCGATCCACATGAGCGGCTTGATCTTGGAGGCCTCGCCCTTAAAGAGCGCGACGATCACGTAGGCGATAAAGCCCAGACCAATGCCGGCAGAGATGGAGTAGGTGAAGGGCACGCCGGCGACAATCATGAACGCCGGGAAACCCTGCGACACGTCGGACCAATCGATCTCGGAGGCCTCGCTCATCATGAGGTAGCCGACGTAGACCAGAGCACCGCAGGTGGCGGCGCTGGAAACGATGGTGACGATGGGGGAGAAGAACGCGGCGAGAATGAACAGCACGCCGGTGGTGACGGAGGTGAGGCCCGTGCGGCCACCGTCGGCGGCGCCGGAAGTGGACTCGACGAAGGTGGTGATGGAGGAGACGCCCATGAAACCGCCCACAGCGGCGGCGGCGGAGTCGACGATCAGGATCTCCTTGATATTCTCGACGTTGCCGTCGTCGGTGAGGAACTCGCCCTGCTTGGCCACGGCCATCGCGGTGCCCATGGTGTCGAAGAAGTCACTCATGAGCAGCGAGAACGAGATGACGAGGAGCGCGGGGTCGGTAAGGACCTTGACGATGGCGGGCACGCCGCCGGCGTCGGCGATGGGGCCACCGATGCTCGAGAAGTCGAGCGGGGCGATGATACCGGTCGGAGCCTGGGTCACACCTAGGGGGATACCGGCGATGACGGCGACGACGATGCCGATGAGCAGCGAGCCGGGGACGTTGCGGCAGGCGAGGGCGACCGTCACCAGGATGGAGATGATGCCGACGATGAAGGTGGGGGAGGTGATGTCGCCCAGACCGACGAGTGTACCGGCGCCAGCGGTGATAATGCCGGCATCGCACAGGCCAATCATGGCGATGAACAGGCCCAGACCCACCGAGATGGCGTGACGCAGGACAACCGGGATGGCGTCCATGATGGCCTCACGCAGGCCACAAAGCACGAGCAGCAAGATGACGACGCCCTCAAGGAAGATGACGCTCATGGCCACGTGCCAGTCACCGCCGCAGACGGTGGTGGCGATTCCAGCGATCATCGCGTTGACGCCTAAGCCCGACGCGCAGGCGAGCGGGCGGTTGGCGAAGATGCCCATGCAGATGGTCATGATGCCGGCGCCCAGGCAGGTGGCGCAGGCAAGCGCTCCCGCATCGATGCCAGCGCCCGAGAGCACCGCGGGGTTGACGGCGATGATGTAGGCCATTGCCAGGAATGTTGTCAGTCCAGCGCGGAGTTCGGTCCCGATTGTGGACTTGCGCTCGCTGACGTGAAATAGTTCGTCCATGCATACCCTTTCATTGTTCGGCCCCGAGTTTAGGCCGATTGACACGAACTCACCCACTATAGCCCCTTTACGACGCTGTTGTTCCTCGCATGTTGATGTTCGGCGCTTTGTAGCAGACGGACGGTATTTTTCGCATGAAAATGTATGGGTACCGTATACTTAAGCGGTTACAACGACCCCTATGGAGGAACGTATGATTAAAGAGCTTTGCCACGACGAGGCTATCCTGTCCCAGCGTTGCGAGGTTGCGACCGTCGAGGACGAGTCGGTTGCTCAGGACCTGATCGATACCATCAAGTCGCTCGACGATGCCGGCTGCCTTGCCGCTAACCAGATTGGCGTTACCAAGAAGGTCTGCGTCTACCTGGACGACGCCGGCGAGCCCCACGTGCTCTACAACCCCCGTCTGGTGTTTGGTCTGGGCGCCAGCAAGATGGAGGAGAGCTGCCTGACGCACGACGAGATCACCAAGTCCACGCGCTACATCAAGTGCAAGGTTGCCTTTGATCAGATCGTCGACGGCAAGATGAAGGAGTGCCGCCGCGACTACGCGGGCTTTGAGGCGCAGATGATCCAGCATATGATCGACCACTGCCAAGGTAAACTTGTCTAGGGTGACTACAGCACCGCTCTTTGTCGCTTTTGTCCCGGGCGTGACATTGTTGTCATGTCCGGGCTTTTGTGTTTAGCGCCTTTTTGTTTGGAGACAATAATCTTAGCAAGAACGTAAGGCTAGGAGGCGCTATGTGCACGAGTATTCGATTTACCGATAATTCTGGCCACATGTATCTGGGCCGCAACCTCGACTGGAGCTTTGACTACGGCCAACAGGTTCGCGTGATGCCGCGCGGGTTTCACATTCCGTATTCGTTTATCGACGACGCGACAGCGGCACACGCGGTGATCGGTATGTGCATCGATTACAAGAACTATCCCATGTTTTTCGATTGCGGTAACGATGCGGGCCTCGCCGTGGCGGGTCTCAATTTCCCGGGTTATGCCGAGTATGCCGAGGACCCTGTCGACGGCAAGACCAATATTGCGGCCTATGAGTTTCCCCTGTGGGTGGCAGCGACGTTCTCGACGGTCGATGAGGTCGAGGCCGCGCTGCGCGACACAGTGATTGTCGCCAAATCTGCCGGAGAGGGGCTGGGTGTGTCGCTGCTCCATTGGATTATCGGCGACAGCCAGCGCAGCATCGTGGTCGAGATGATGGCTGATGGCCTGCATGTATACGACGATCCGGTCGACACCCTTGCCAACCAGCCGACCTTCCCGTGGCACATGGAAAACCTGCGCACCTATATCACCGCCACAAGCGATTTTCCACAGACGGCGACATGGCGCGGTGCCGAGCTCAAGCCCTATGGCGCGGGTGCCGGCATGCGCGGTATTCCGGGTGACTGCTATTCGCCGAGCCGTTTTGTAAAGGCGGCGTATCTCAATGCCAATTATCCGCAAAAGGAGAGCGAGACCGAAAACGTCGTCCGCATGTTCCGTTCACTCGAGGGCGTGGTGATGATCGAGGGAGCGTCCAGGATGGGCGATGGCAAGTTCGAGAAGACTATCTATACCGGATGCTTTAGCGCGCGCACGGGCAATTATTACTACGCGATGTATGGGGATCCGTCGATTCGCTACGTGAGCCTGATGGACGCGGAGGGCGCGAGCCCCGATAGGCTCGTGGTTCCCGAGCCGCGCCGTTCGTAGACGATAGCTTTACTGCAATGCAAAGCGGCCCTGCATCTCCCGTGAGGTGCAGGGTCGCTGTCGTTGATTTGTGACTTCGCTAGAAGTTGGCGTCGTTGAGTTGTTCGCTCTCGAGGCCGTCGAGCTGTTGCTGTTCGGGCGTATCGGCGACGCTCTCGAGCAGCTCGGTGGGGTCGACGTTCATGTTCCTACCGGCTTCGTTGCCGTTGACCAGGTCGTCCGAGAAGATATCGACTTCCATTTCCTCGGCTTCTTCGATCTGGATCTCGAGTGGCACATGGGTGCGTACAAGCTTGACTGCCGGACGCATGCGGGCAAAGAGGGGCACGTACTCGATGATGATGGCCGAGTTCTCAAGACCGTACCAGCGTGCCGGGCTTCCGCAGGCGCGGCGGACGGCGTACTTGATGGCCATGACGCGGTGGTCGTTGCGGTTGATGTCCGTTTCGGGGGCAAGCATCTTGCGCAGCATGCAAAAACGGAAGTCGCCCACGTTGCCGCGCGTCTCGTAGATGGAGTAGGTGTGATGCTGCGGCGGCAGCTCGCCCGATGCCATCAAGTCGCCAACAATCTGGCGCAGGTAGGCATTGATGCGCTGGTTGACCTTAAAGCCCAGGTCCAAGCGCACGCGGAACAAAAAGTCCGTGCCAAAGGTCTCGACGGAATACTCGTGCGTATAGGGCTCGTCGGTAACGTGCACGTTGATAAACCAGTATGCCTTGGCGCGCTTGGGGTGCTTGTCCAGGATGGAATAGAGCACATCGCGGTCGAGCGTGAGCGGGTCGGGGCTGTTGGTGAGGAACACCAGGTTGTCGGCGAGCACGGGATAGGTCTCGTCGTTGCGCAAGCGGTTGAGTTGATCGATGTACTTGGAGACGGGCAGCAGGATCGTCTGCGTGCGCTCGATGGCGGTACCGCGGCGCCACACGTACATAAGGCCAAACAGCAGCGAGGCCAGGAAGATCATGACATAGCCGCCGTCAAAGAACATGGTGAGGCACGAGGCAAAGAAGCAGAGCTCGATGGCGCCAAAAAGCAGGGCAAAGAAGCAGGCGCCCAGCTTGTGCTTGAGAATGCCGGCGATATAGCTTGTCAAAAGCGTGGTGGTCATAAGCATGGTCACGGTAATGGCGAGGCCGTAGGCACTCTCCATGCGCTCGGAGTTTTGGAACAGCAGCACGATGAAGATGCAGCCGACCCACATGATGTTATTGACGAGCGGAATATAGAGCTGGCCCTTGGTGTCGCTGGGGTAGTGGATGCGCAGGTGCGGCATAAGGTTCAGGCGCGTTGCCTCGGATACCAGCGAGAACGAGCCGGTGATGAGCGCCTGTGAGGCGATGATGGCCGCCACGGCCGAAAGCACGATGGCAAAGGGGCGTAGGGGCTCGGGGAGCATCATATAGAACGGGTTGACGATATCCATCGCGAGCATCTGGGGGTTGGAGTTATTGGCGAGCAGCCAGGCTCCCTGACCCAGATAGTTGAGGATAAGGGCCGCCTTAACAAATGGCCAGGATGCATAGATGTTTGCCTTGCCCACGTGGCCCATGTCCGAGTAGAGTGCCTCGGCACCGGTTGTCGACAGGAAGACAAAGCCGAGCACCATAATGCCCGAATGGTTGATGGGCGAGAACAGGAACATAATGCCGCGGATGGGGTTGAGCGCGCGCAAGATGGACAGGTTGCCGAGCATGTTGAACAGACCGGCGCCTGCCAGGAACAGGAACCACAGCGTCATGAGCGGGCCGAACAGCTTGCCGATTGACGAGGTGCCGGCGCGCTGCATGGCAAATAGGCCGCAGATAATGATGATGGTAATAATGATGACGTTGGTCTGGCCGTCGCCCAGCAGCGCATGGCCCCATTCGATGGTGCGCAGACCCTCGATGGCTGTGGTGACCGTGACGGCGGGGGTGAGGATGCCGTCGGCAAGCAGTGCCGCACCGCCGATCATGGCGGGCAGAATCAGCCATGGTGCCACCTTGCGTACGAGGCTGAACAGGGCGAAGATGCCGCCTTCGTTGTGGTTGTCGGCCTTCATGGCGATTACCACGTACTTGACCGTGGTCACGAGCGTCATGGTCCAGATGACGAGCGAAAGCGCGCCCAGGATCATGTCCTCGCTGACGGTACCGATGCCGCCGTTGTTGGCGACGATTGATTTCATGGTGTACATGGGGCTCGTGCCGATGTCGCCATAGACGACGCCGAGCGTTACGAGCAGCATGCCAGCGGAGAGGGGGATGGCTCCGTGCCCGCCTTGCCCGCGCTGGTCTTG
>CABUXL010000014.1 GCA_902495525.1 uncultured Collinsella sp. | reverse complement strand
CGGAGGGCTGCTGGGCGACGCCCCACTTGGCCCAGCCGCCCTTCTCCCAGACGAACTTGTACTTGAGGCCGGAGGCGTCGCCGGACACCTTGGCCTGCAGCTTGACCGGCTTGCCGCAGCGGGCGTCGCCCGAGACTTCGAGCGACTCAAGAGACCAATTAACAACTTTGTATTTAGAAGTGCTAGTCACATATCCATTGGAGTCAATGACATCAGCATAGATCTCATATTCACCAGCCTGGGGCAGGGTCCAAGAAATCGACGGCGAAGTTAAGTCTTGACCGATTACACCCCAATTGGAATCACTCCAATCAGACCCAGCCCTATGCCAAACAAACTTATATCTAAGGCCATCAGTCTTGCCGCTAACATTTACACCGATTTTTACCGTTGACCCCGCATGTCCCAGTTCTTCCGAGAAGGAAATTCCATTGACGGAGTAGGGATGCGGGAACTGCGCGATGATTGCGGCAGCGTCAGCCTCGCCAAGACGGCGGCAACCATCGTCCGAGAAATAGTTGACCACATCACCGTAATTCGAGATAAAGCCATGTTCGATAAGAATACCTGGAATTCCCTGCTCGCGAGCGCAGCGGATAACGGCGAACTCGTCGCCTACCTCCATTTGAAATACGCCGCGGTACGTTAGTCCCATAGCAGCAAGGTTGTTCATGACCTTGTTGGCAAGCTCAACAGAGACCTGCGTGTAGTCGGTGCCATTTGCGGTAGGAGCATAAACTTCTGCGCCGTGAGCTCCAGAAGACCCAGAGTTGATGTGAAAGCTAACAAAGGCCTGCGCGCCCTGATCAATGCAGCGCTGTACGCGATAAAGATAATCATTGCTGGGATAGTAGCCAGACTGCTCGCGCGCAAGAACGATCTTAAAGCCGTAAGCTTCAAGTTTATTTTTGCAGGCTGTCATGATCTTCCAGGTAAGGTCGGCTTCACTCTTGCCATTACCCTGAGCGCCAGAATCCACCCCGCCATGTCCGGCGTCAAGTGCAATAACCCCCACATTACGCGCGGAGCGCTCAGCGTAGGTAGATACTCCATCAGGCGAACCAGCGCATTCCAACGCCTGCTGGATTGATTGAGCCTCAACGGCATTGCCATCACCGTCTGCATAGTAAACAGAAGTGCCCTCGGAGCTCACGGAGCTATCAACGACCGTAAACGAATAATCCCTGTCGGAAAGATCCAACTCATGCTCAGAGTCATCGGCCCGCAAAACATAGGTTATCGAAGTCAGAAAGTAAGTATTGGATTTCAACGTCGAGCCAAATACAAAGGCAGCAGAATTGTCAGCCGTTCCAGATGCTTCAATAGTCCCCTGAATCCCATTGGCACTTACATAGTTGAGAGTTGCGGAGGAAAGGCTATCGTCGTCATCGGGAGTAGCAAAGGCAACGACCTGATCAGTCCCGCTGGGAAGGCTCGGGGAGGCAAGATATACATATTGGAAAGAAGAATCGACCGGTTCAGCCTGCTGATAGTTCTCAGATACATCAACGCCAAAATCCTCATCAGCCGATTCGTCAACGTTCGTTGCCGACGATGAGTCATCTGCAGCGCCAACATCGACAGAGCCCGCATCACGCGAGGCCACGCCATCATTGTCTGCAGTCGCAGCGTCCACGGCAGCGTCCGCAGACGGGACGTTGCTCACAGCGTAGGCGGCAGTCACAGGGCCCATAAAGGATGAAATGGTCAAAAGACCAGCAAGAGAAAAAGCTGTTGAGGCACGCAATGCCTTTTTCATATCGAATCCCCCGTCACAAATGATGTTACTAAGAGAAGATTATCTTACAATCCTTTCTGCATCGGAAGTCCAGTTATTCGAAGCGCGGGAATTGTTATAAAGGCAGACGGAAATCTGCTCTTATAAAAAGCAGGTTACGTTCTCAGCAAACTTTTGTTTTTCAGTCCTTCTATAGACACAGTGTTAGCTCTAGTTTTTGAAGCAATTAGCGGCGCCCCAAACAGCACAAGCGCCAGTGACACGAAAATCCACTGAAGCACGCAATTCGTTTAAGCACGTGGCGGACGACGAAAGCGTGTACGCAGCCGCGAAATACAGCAAAATGCCCCAATGTTTCGCTTGTATCAGAGGCGTCTGGGGCTTCATCGAAAGAGTGGTCTGGCTAACGCATTCAAGAAAAGTAGAGCGTGGTCTTCATGAATCAAACGCCAGTAAGCAACGCTCGCGCGCGTCTTTGAATCTTCTAATGGGCAAGAAGAGAGGGATCTAGGAGAGACCTAATAGTTCTTGGAATCTGGGAATCATCGAACTCACCATCTTTAAACAAGAGAATCATATAGCTTCTTATCGTTCTGTCTCGAAAAGATATGAGTGACCAGATGCACATCGTGGGCCTTTGAAAAACAATCTTCGTCCCTTAAAGATTCAGCAACATAACAACCGCCCCAATCAAAAAAGCCGAGATAGCCCCGGCTGATAATCAAAGAGGCGGTTGGATTGGCAACACCTATTTGGACGATTCCGGGAGGGACAGCCCCGCCTCCCTGGACTCGATCGGAGACATGTAGCCCAGCGTCGAGTAGATCCTGAAGTTGTCGTACCAGTGCACGTAGTCCGAGAGCTTGGCCCGGAGCTCGCGCGTCGTGCCGAACGCCTCACGGTGGACGAGCCCGGCCTTCAGTATCCTGTCGGTCGACTCGTCGACGGCGTTGTCGTAGGGGCAGCCCTTGGCCGATAGCGACCTCTCTATGCCGAAGACCTCGAGCATCAGGTCGATCTCGGCGTTGTCGAACTCGCTGCCGCGGCCCGTGCGGAACACCTCGATGTCCGGGATCGGGATGGAGGGCGTCGCGAACGCCGGCTTGACCAGCCGGGCGTCCTTCCTGGGCCCGGCGGAGTGGCCGACGATCTCCCTGTTGCAGGGGTCGACGAGCAGGCAGACGTAGTTCCACGAGGCCCCGACGCGCACGTAGGTCAGGTCGCTGCATATATGGGTGCGCGGCGCCCTGCCGCCGAAGCCGCGCGCGACGACGTTCGGCACGTCGGCCTCGTTGACCGCCCCGGGGTGCACCTTGAACCTCTTCCTGCCGCATGCGCCAACCGGGCCGTTCCCCCTCATGATGTGGAAGGCCCGGCGACGGCTGACGGCGGCGGGTGGCGGCGACGCCAACCCATCGAGCGACGCGTTCATCTTGCGCGAGCCGTACCGGCCCTTGCTGGCGCAGTAGAGGGTCGTGCCCCGAGGCACGTCGGACAGGAAGCACCTCATGAAGCGGGCCTCGAAGCGCCTGTCGGATCGAGCCACACGCGCCGCACGGCGTCGTGGACCTCGGACCAGTCGTCCTCAGGGCAGCCGTTCGATGCCCAGCTCCAGTAGCCCGACCTTCTCACCCCCAGCACCCCGGCCATCATGGTCAGCGCGAAGCTACCTTTCTCCGGCAACACGAGCCCGCACTTGGCTAGAGTGCTTCTCTTTGGCGAAGAAGGCAGCGGCTTTTTTAGGAACGCATTCTCCATCTTGAGCTCGCATATTCGCTTCTTGGCCTCGCGCAGCTCGCGGTCCTCGGCTCTCGGGTCGGGCTCGCCGGAGAGCTCGCGCCGGCGCTTGAGCGCCCAGTCGTTAACCGTCTTGGCGTTGAGCCCGAGCTCGTCGCAGGCCTGGGCTATGGGCACCCTGTCGAGATGACGTAGTCGGCGGTCTCCCGCCTGATCCCGTCGGTGTACTTCTTCTGATTGGCGACCATTCGGCAATCCTTTCGTTTATCAGCCCACATGCAGTCTAAGGCACCGCGGTGTCGCGGTCCTTCCAGCCTGCGTGTCCGAAAAAAACGATACAGGTCAAACGAGCTACTCAGGTAGGGCTTCGAACGGGCCGGCAGCTGGCCGCCCGCCGGCCGCGGCGCTGACATACCCGTGTGCGAAGGGCCGGGGCGCGGGCATACCGATGACGTGAGGGTCACTACAGGCCGGGTGACGGCACTCGGCGCGGACTACCGAGGCCCGCAGCGCTCGGGTGCGCCAACGCCACGTGCGGCGGGCGACCTAAATATTATTCTGGAACACTCAAGCGCTCTCTCAAGATTGGGTCGAAGTCTTTCAGGCGTTCGGACTTGATGACGATGCCCAAGTTCAACATGTCTTGAACGTTTACGTGAGCAATCGTAGATACGGTGATATCACCGAGAACGTTTCTAATGGGAACAGCGCGTAGAATGCCCAACAGATAGAGTCTGCTTCCCACGACGACCGCGCCATTCTCGAGATAGGTTCCCTCGTTGTACAGGAAGACAGGGGAACCGCTTGAACCCGGGTAGCAAGCCATGTCCACTAAGAATTCCTTCTCGCCCCGATAATCGTATCTGTAGGGAGTCGCCGTGATTCCCCTGCGCACGATTGGCAAGTTGTTGGCCTCGTCCCAGATGCCGTTGGGGTACCCGATCATGGTCACTTCTTCCATGCAGCCCATGTCTTTAATCAGCGTCTTCGTCGGAAGCAGCTCCAGACTGAGCGGTATAGTGAGCAGATGCTTACCCGCCTGGATAAAACCGTTGAGAGCAGGGCCAATAGGCAGTACACACAAGTCCACGTTCTCGTCTGGATGCGAAATCCAATCGCTGTCCGAGCCACGCATGGTCAGCCGCTCGTTTATATTGAGCAAGTTGCCGTTCTCGTCGGCTCGCGAGAAGATGACCCGGTATTCATATCCGCCCTTGACCACATGTTTGTTGGTCACGACGGCAGGAACAAATGTCTTGCCGTCATCGCAGAATTTGAAAAAGAAACCAGTTCCAACCGAGCACTCTCCTGAGGGAAGCGATGCTTCAATTCGTATCGTCGTATGAAGAAGCTGCTCAGAAAGCTGCATAGATACCCTTCCTGTTTGTATAAAGGCTCTTCGATTGTACCCGATGACGATAATCCATAATCAATAAACAGTACCGTCTCGGGAACATCTTCGCGCAGGATCACGCAGAGAGCGTAGCCACGGACGCCGAGCATGGCGGCCATGGTGTCGCAGCGCGGAGTCGGCCCGCGCGAGATCAAGTTGTTGATGTAGTTGGGGACCTTGCCCAGGGCCGGCCCGATGTGGGTTATGGGAACCCAGACGGTCGCGACCGTCTGTATGAGGGCATCGCTGGCGTGCACGGATGAATCCTATCGAGTCCGCTTACAGGGACATGATACACGGCGACGGAATAGTTAGGCGATCGCAGAAGATTCCCGTCCCTCGAACGTTACGCAGTTGCAGAGCGCGGGTACAAGGGTCGCAACGACGATGACCCCCGACGCGACGGAAGACGACATGAGTAAGTGGATCGAGCCGTCAGCGGACACCAAGTACGTCTGCAACGACGGCGTGGTGATGACGTGGGTGAGTATCTGGGGCAAGGAGCGAATGTTCCAGTTCCCGGGCGCGTTCGAGCAGAGGTTTTTGAGTTTATAGGGAGCACACCATGTCTGACAACGCGATGAATATACCGGATGACGCACCCTCCGATGTGCAGGAGGAATCCCCCACGTCCCTTTTTATCTTGCAGAGGGGTGCAACAAGGCGTGAGGTAAACGCCTCGGAAGCCCGACATTTTGTCCAAGGCATTCTTTCCAGGTCGATCAACCTGGCCACGCTTATCGGCTCAGGCGCATCTACTCCGGCTATTCCCCTGATGGGTGAAACCTTCAGGAACATGCGAGCGGACCTCAAGCTCAAAGATCCCGAGCTATCTACCCTTCTGGAAAGTCGAATAACCAAAATTGCACGTCGAGATAACGAAGACCCTGCGAAGTACTCGAACATCGAGAACCTCCTTTCGTGGCTGAGTCAGCGCATCGAGGGCTCTCTAGATAGCGCCGATGAAGACAAGAGGGTTTCCGATGCAGTTCGCAAGGCCTTTCTCGAGTCCGTCGATATAAAATACAACACAGAACACTCAGACGTCCTCGATAGCTACCGCAGATTCGTTCAGGGACTTGGTATATCCCGCCAGATTCTTGCGCGCGGAGGGCAGGCTGCCTTCGATGTTGTCAACCTCTTCACCACGAACTACGACCTATTCCATGAGATGGCCCTTGAATCGAGCGACTACGCCTATGTCGACGGGTTCTCGAACGCGCTGATGCCCACATTCAGCCCGCGGGAATACCATCGCAGGCCGATTGACCTCGATGAGAGGTTCAGAGACCACTACGAACCGGTGAACCCCTTCTTCCGCCTTTACAAGATGCACGGCTCCATCAACTGGAGGGTCTATGACGGTAACGTCGTAAGGGCCCCAAAGTTTCCCGACATCGCCGACGAATACCAAGGCGACAAACAGCTTATTGCCCCGATGACTTCCAAATATGCCCTAACGCAAGGCACTCCTTATAGCGATATGTTTCGCGAGTTCGTAAACATCCTCGCCGTTCCCAACACCGTTCTTCTGACGTGCGGATTCAGCTTTGCAGACTCGCATATATCGAACCTAATCAGGCAGGCTCTTGCGAGGCCTGACTTCACTCTTCTCGCCTTCGTCGGCAACCCAGCAGAGACCGATATTGGTTCCCCCACACGGGATTTCTACGACAGAGCAGGTGGCGCGAACGCCTATTTCGTATATCCAAGCGAAAGGGATCCGAAGCCCAAGCGTCCGCTGTATTTCTCGGAATTCGCTGACTTTATCGGGCCTGAAATCACCTTCGGAGACGATGCTGCATCTGGATCTCTGGGGCTTGGTGACGGGAATGAATAACGGAGTCCCCAAGCCGGGTTGGCTGATAGGCACTATTTGCTACATGGACCAAGAGAAGATAAGGCTCCGCGCGTCGCGTTCCGACTTTTCCGATCGTATGCTCAATGGCGAGCCCAGGCATTTGAACGGGCTCAACCAGTACCTCTTCGCCTACCTCTCCATATCTACCAAGGTTATCTTCCGCGTGGTTTCCGCAGAAGAGGCCGAGAGACCGTATTCCGACCAGCCGTCGTCGAGGTTTAGTACGAGCTACATCTTCACAGCCACCCCCATTGGGGAGATTGAGAAGTCTACCTACGTTCCCGGCGTAGTAGACCTCCCTATGGTCGGTTCCAATGTCTACGCTTGCGATGAATCAATCCTCAAGAAGGTCTTTTGCGTACGGGAAGGAGTCGAGATTGGGTCTCTCGCTGGATACGATTCGGTAAGACCCACTTTTGATATCGATTCTCTGTTCTCTGGTCATCTCGCTATTCTCGGTAATACCGGCTCGGGAAAGTCCTCAACCGCGCGGCTCCTGCTTGATAGAGTAGCGTCGCTCTTAGATGCCGAGAACGCGTTCGATGCAGAGCCCCGATTCATCGTCTTCGACCTGCACGGTGATTATGACTTTCTCACGCGCGGCGGTTACGGCTGCACGAGACGAATCGATGCCGATGAGTACCACCTCGCGCCTGGAGAGTTGTCGATGGATGACTGGTCAGCTATTCTCGACCCCTCGCGACGCATCCAGAAACCTCTGCTTGAGAGGGCCGTGAGATACTCCCACCTCAACGAGGAGGGCAAGAAGAAGCTATTTGCAGCCTTCGCATATACCGCAATTCGGGACACGAGCATCGATAGCCACGCAGCGAGGAAGTTTCAGGTCTCAAAGTATTACCAGCCGATCGAGAAAGACCTTGACGCGATTCGCGGACAACGATCTGAGCCCCACTCTCGTGCTCGGATTGCTCACAATTTGCTAGCGTCCTTCAATTTGGATTACGGAAACATATCGAAAGATGTCGTCGAAGGGCTTGAGTCCCTTTTGAAGGAGTTCATCGAGGATGAATACATGTCCAACGGCCTTCCCAATGTCGAGCGCATCTTGTGCAGCTACGAGAAACCCGAAAGGGAGGTCTCAATCTCTGACGTCGTCGATGCGCTTGACTTCGTGTTCGATGAAGAAGAAGTGCGGGGCAACCGTCAGATAAGGTCGTATTCAGAGGGGCTGGTTACTCAGCTTAGAAACCTTAGGGAAAGGTATTCGCATGACCTCTTCTCACTTGAGCGGGGCGAGTCAATTGCAGCCCTCTTAAACAAGTGGCGTGGCATTCTTGTGCTAGACGTCTCTCAGATAATCGACGAGTCGGGACTGAAGTTGTTCTCCCACTACGTTGCGCGTACACTCTTTCAGGCTAGTCTAGATGCGGGAAGAGGTTCCTCAACACCCGTCTATCTCATTTTTGACGAGGCGCATCGCTATATCAGGGATGCAGACCTGACAGACGACTCAGTGTTCAATCGAATTGCACGGGAGGGCCGTAAGTTTGGCATTTACCTTACCGCCATCAGCCAAATCCCCAGTGAGCTTTCCCGCGTCGTGCTCTCTCAGACGGGAACCTTCATAATCCACCGCATTCAGAACTCTTACGACCTCGATTACGTTCGCCGCAATATCCCTTCCATATCAAATGGCCAGGTCATGCGCCTTCCCGCATTCGCCCCGGGAACCGCGACCGCGCTGGGAAGCTCCATTACGGTGCCCCTTGAACTACAGATAGACGATGACTTTGCCGACGAGACGCCAACGATCCGGATGATGAAGAGCAATCGGATTCGATAAAGCTATTTGTGGCCGGCCCGGAGAATGCCCGCAACGGAGACGTTGTGGGCATTTCCTTTTGCCCGCTCGGGGCACGGGAGTCATACGTGGGTGAGTAGGATGGTAAGCCGCAGGGCAGCAAGGACAGCCGGAGGAGCCGCAGGAGCAGGCGCCGCAGGTAGAGGCGGTGTCGAACTACTGCGAGCTTCTCAACCGGCGGGACGCGCGCTACGCCTAGCAACAAGCCAGAACAAGCACAGTAATTTTCAGCGCACCATACACGCACTCGCTGCTAAGGTTCGGCCCCAGCCACGGATCACCCGTCAAGAAGAACTCCAGCCAGTGCTGCATAAACAGTGCCTGCTCGCGCTTCCAACGGCGCAGCTTTTCCTCGCTGGCCTCTTCCCTGCTGCGCGAAGTGAACTCGTAGTGGTGCAGCTCAGCATAAGGTGTAAAGATGGTGCGGTAGCCCCCATACGCGCAGGCAAAAATCCGCATCGTTAAAACCGACGGCAAACTTCTCGTCGCAGCCTTCAACCCGTTCATAAACGTCGCGACGGACCATCTGGCAGGCGCCCGTAACGGCGCTGAAGTTGCCCGGGTGCACGGCACGGGCAAGATATCCCTCGCGCTTTGCCGAAAAGTCCCAGTTGGCATGGGCAAGGGCGCCGCGCACGCCGACCACAATGCCAGCTAGCTGAACCAGATGGCCAGCAAAGTAGAGCTTGGCACCCACCAAAGCCCATTACTTGCTCAGGATGACCAGGAAGGTCAAGAGAAGTAGGAGAAGGATAATCCTATCCATCTGACTACCCCCTGCCTTGTAGAACCGCGGCCCGGAATACAGCTGGCTTCGGAGAACAAGGCAGAGGACGACACACCGCCGCGTCCAGCTAAAATTTAAACAGAAATACGTACGCATGTTCGCGTTTCGTGGTACACTGTATCTACCAGAATAAGACAGAGTGAAAGTCGCTTCGGAGGCCCCCAATGGTACGAAGCGCCGGCGTCGCGTGCCCCGACCCTGGCTTAGCCGGCGCACGCGACGCCGACTGACCGGCGGGATGCCGGTTGAAGCTACGCAATACCGGCATGTTGAAACCACTCGTCCTCCGGCGTGCGGATCATAGCATGTCGACTAAACCGAAGGGGCATACATCATGGACAATTCCAACGCAAGCCAGCAGATCGCTTTGTACGAGGACCCCGACCACGCAGTCCACCTTGACGTGCGCGTCGACGGCGATACGGTCTGGCTAACCCAGCAGCAGATGGCGACGTTGTTCGGGCGCGGAGTGCCGACTATCTCCAAGCACATTCATTCCGCAGCAAAGGAAGAGCTTGCCGGAATTCGAACTATTTCATTTTTTGAAATAGTTCGCTTAGAGGGAACAAGAACGGTCAAACGTCAGGTCGAGCACTACAACCTCGACATGATCATCTCGGTTGGCTACCGCGTGAAGTCTCAGCAGGGCGTGTACTTCCGCCGGTGGGCAAATGGCGTGCTCAAGCAGCATCTACTCCAGGGATACTCCATCAACCAAAAGAGACTCGAGGCGCTCGGAACGGTCTTCAAGGTCCTCGAGAGGTCGAGTACTCCGGAACTCTCCGGTGCGGCAGAAATTCTACAGAAGTACCTTCCGAGCCTGACTCTGCTCGATGAATACGACACGGGAAGGATGAAGGCGCCCCAGGGCAACGAGCCCAACTGGGAGCTCGGTTACACCGAAGCCCTCGAAGTCGTCCGCAGCCTACCGTTCTACTCGTCGTCCACCCTGTTCGGACGAGAGCGGGACAACCAGTTCGCCGGAATCATCAGCGCCCTCTATCAGGGCTTTGGCGACCAAGACCTATATCCCTCCGTTCAAGCAAAGGCCGCCAACCTTCTCTACCTCGTAGTGAAGGACCATCCATTCTTGGATGGCAACAAGCGCTCTGCAGCGGCGCTCTTCATTCACTTCCTCGACAAGAACGGGATACTGCGCAACGGCGAAAGACTCCGCGTGGAGGGCAACGCGCTCGCGGCCATGACGCTCATGATTGCCCTCTCTGACCCAAGCGAGAAGGACTCCATGGTTACGCTGGTGGAGAATTTCATCGCGTAGCGCCTTCGCCCGAGCACCAGAATCGACGTTCCTTCATATAGCAGATGCAAACGAGGAAAGAGCCATCAAAGTAAGGCACCGTCATGGCGAGGGAGGTGCCGCAATGAGTCGTTCCATGAAAAGCCATATAAGCCTACAATTGTCATCAGATGTAGGCTTATATGGCTTTCGAGGGGAGGTCGGCATGGTGATCACCTACCGGGAGGCGCTGGCTGAACTCGGGAGCAGGTACCGCGTTCGCAAGGCGGTGTCGGAAGGGACGCTCCACCCCGTCGGCCGAGGGATGTACTCGACCAACCGGGACGAGGACGCCCTCGCCGTGATCGCGAAGCGCTACCCCGGGGGCATCCTGACCGGGCAGACCGCGCTCTACGCCCACGGGCTCGTGACCGCGCCCCCCGACCGGATCGACCTGGCCACGAAGCGCGGTGGGACCAAGATACGCGACGCCGCCGTGCGCCAGCACTTCATCCCGGAGGGATGGCTGGGCGTCGGGAGGTCGACCGTCTCGGTGGACGGGACCGAGCTTGCCGTTTACGACCCCGAGCGCATGCTCCTCGAGCTCATGCGCTCGCGCAACAAGCTGCCCTACGACCTCTACCGGGAGGCCGTCGCCTCGTTCCGCAGGCGGTCGGAGCGGCTGGACATATACAGGCTGCAGGACTACGCGGAGGCAATCCCGCACGGCGAGGCACACCTCGAGCGCGCCATGGAGGAGGTATTCTGATGGACCTGAACGAGATGAGGGCGCGCTACGAGCGCGAGGAGGGCTACTCCTGCCTCAACGCGACCGCGCGCGTCTGCCAGGACGTGATCCTCTCAAAGCTGGCGGCATCCGGCATGCGCGACCGAGTGACGGTCAAGGGAGGGGTCCTGATGTGCGCGCTGTCGGGGAGCGGGCGCCGCGCAACCCAGGACATAGACCTCGACTTCGTGCGGTACCCGATGACCGACGCCTCCATTCGCTCCTTTGTGTCCGCCCTCTCGAACCTCGGCGACGGCGTAACCGTCCGCATCGCCGGCGAGATAGAGGAGCTGTCGCAGCAGGACTACAAGGGCAGGCGCGTCAACCTCAAGGTCAGCGACGGGCGCAGCACGTTCGACACGAAGTTCGACCTGGGGGTCCACGCGAGCGCTGCGATGGAGCAGGACGAGCTGTGGTTCGACGTGGCACACCGGCAGGAGGGCGTCTGCCTGCTTGCGAACTCGAAAGAGCAGGTGTTCGCCGAGAAGCTCAAGTCCCTGCTGCGCCACGACATCCGAACGGCCCCGGAAACTCGTTTCATGGAGCGTTTCATGGAAAATCCCCCCCCCCCAATCAAGCAACGGTTCAGAGTCTACTAGATTGGGGGGGACGCGAGCCAAGTCGACAAGGGCAGTTAACCGGCGGCTATTCATGCCTCGATTTAGAACCGCTCGAGAATCTCCGCGGCGTTCTCTCGCAGATAGATATCTAGGTCCGGCACGGCAAACTGCACGTAGCCCCTCTGCGGAGCTTGAATAACCTCTCTTTGAAGCAGCTTAGCCCTAATAGAGCTGACCTCATTGGTCTTTTTACCCATGCGTTTAGCAATCTCAGATGATTTGGACTGCTGCTTATCCTCGCACATGGCCAAAAGGTATTTGATATCGTTGAGTCCAAGTCCAGAAATCGCGGGCTCGTGAACAACATCGTGAAAACGAGCCTCTGCCAGCGCAATGCCTTCGGCAACATCGCGCTCGCTCACAATGGCACTTTTGGCACGATGCAAGTTGGCGCGCTGCCAAATGGAATAACCGACCAGTTGCACCAGATAGGCATAGCCCTTAGTGGCCTTAGCGGCTCTCGACAGAAGATCGTCCTCTATGGTCAAACCAGTCGCGACAAAGCTATCGCCCATAGAGAGCGCTACCTCCACCTGGTTGATAGGCGCCAGATCTTCAGGGAGGGCACGACGCAAGAACGTAAGCGCCTTGCCGTTAATAAGATCCATAACGCCGGCGGGTAAGCCGGCAAAGGCAAGTGCGATATCTACTTTTTCCCCTATCAAAAGCTGAACCGTAGACGCAATGGCACGCATATCGTCAATCGGAGCGTCCTGAACTTCATCGATGGCAATAAAAAGACCCTTGGATGACTTCGCTGCCGAACTCAGCAGCTTTCTAAGGCTCGACTCTTTGGGTGCAACATCGACTTTCGCAGAAACAAAGCCGGCGTTTACGCCGACCGAAGCATTGGCCTCAAGAGAAGAATCAGCAACCTGATCCCGCAAGTCCAACAATAGGTCAGGGCCAGCAGAAACAATAGCGGTCTTCCAACCAAGCTCTCGCGCACGATCCCTAAGATCGCAGAGCAAAACAGTTTTTCCGGCGCCCCTCGGTCCAGCAATGCGCATGAGCCTCGCAGGTGCACCAATTCCCGCATTCAAACTCTCGGTAAACTCAAGAGCGATATCATCGCGACCAATTATGCGCGGAGGCTCAGCGCCGGCAGTGGGACGAAACGGATTATGGAATGCTGTGGCGCTCACTTGTTTGCCTTTCTAGGGAATCGATTATTGGTCAATCTTAGCTTTAAAAGTTTATCGTAGACTATATCCGATTATATCCAGTTGTATAAGTCTGTATAAACGTATCGCGGAAGTATCGAGCTATCGTGATGCATTGCAGCAAATCGCCTAGACGCTGCTTTCTTCTCAGCTCATATCGTAAGTAAGTTGAGGACTTCCTAAAATCCATTTTCTAAAGCGAGAAATACTCGCTCTCAGCGGATAAGTTCGGCCCCAACCACGGATCGCCCGTCAAGAAGAACTCCGGCCAGCGTTGCATGAACAGCGCTTGCTCGCGCTTCCAGCGGCGCAGCTTTTCCTCGTTGGCCTCTTCCCTGCCGCGCGAGGTGAACTCGTAGTGATACAGCTCGGCATAGGGCGTAAAGATGGTGCGGTAGCCCGCCTCCCACACACGAAGGCAAAAGTCAGCGTCGTTAAAGCCAACGGCGAATTCCTCGTTATAGCCGCCGACGCGCTCAAATACGTCGCGTCGCGCCATCTGGCAGGCACCCGTTACGGCGCTAAAGTTGCCCGGGCGCACAGCGCGGGCAAGATAGCCCTCGCGCTTTGCCGAGAAGTCCTGGTTGGCATGGGCAAGTGCGCCACGCACGCCAACCAAAATGCCGGCATGTTGTACCAGATGATCGGCAAAATAGAGTTTGGCGCCCACCACGCCCGCATCGGGACGCTGCAGATAGCCCATCATCTCTTCGATAAAGTCCGGGTTTATGACTTCGGTATCGTTGTTGAGCAGCAGCAAGTAGTCGCCCTTGGCATGCTCCACGCCAAAGTTGATGATTTGGGAGTAATTGAACTCGCCCGGCCAGAACACAACGCGCGCGATACCCTTGCCTTTGGATGCTGCAGCCACGCGCTCTGGCAGGGTTTCGTAATACGCAAACGTCTCCGGGTCTTCGCTGTTGTTCTCCACCAAGACGATCTCGTAGTTGGCATACGTGGCTTTCTGGGCGATCGACATCACACAGGCATCGAACGTCTCAACGTGGTCCTTAGTGGGGATCACAATGCTCACCAGCGGCGCAGGCTCCGGCAGCGCATAGCGCATGCGGTAGACAAACGGCGTCTCGGTCTCCTCGACCGTTCCGTGAACGCCCAGCGAGTCAAAGTGGCGCTGCAGAGCCAGGCGCCCGGCCTCGATGGCATACGGTTTGCTGTCGGCGGTTCCCTCGGCGGTCGACCCCGGATGCACGCGCCAGTGATACAACATGTGCGCAATATGCTCAAAGCGCGCACCCGCTGCAAGGCAGCGAAGCGTCAGGTCATAATCCTGGGCGCCCGCGACGTCTTCCGGCGATATGCCAATGCAATCGATGAGCGCCTTCTCCACCATCAGGAAATGCGTCACGCAGTTATGGCTATAGAGCAGGTCGACGTTAAGCTTGGTCTTAAAGACCGGCTGGCCCCACTCCCCTGCTTTCTGGAACATGTCCTCGTCGCAGAACAGGACCTGGGGACGCTCGCCCTCGGCCGCCTTATTCAGCGCGGAAACATACTGGAATAACGCGTCCGGTTCCAGAATGTCGTCATGGTCCAAGAACGCGATGTAGTCGCCCATCGCTTGCTCAATACCTGCGTTGGTGTTGACCACAATGCCGCCGTTGCCGGGCAGCCCAATGCGACGAACGCGCTCGTCGTTGGCACTTGCCGCAAGATTGGCCACCGCATCCCATTCGGGCGAGGCGTCCATAAGCAGCAATTCCCAGTTGTCATAGCTCTGGGCTAGCACCGAGTCCAGCAGCTCGCGCAGGTAGACCCGATCGGTCTTGTAGCACGGCACCACAATGCTCACGAGCGGCCTATAGGCAAAGGCCGCCGAAGCGACACGCTGGCACGCCAGATCGCCCGGCTTTGCGCGATGCTGCTCAAACCAACGTCGATAAGCTGCGTCGTCAGCGCGTGCATCCTTCATGCGGTTCCAGCTGTCGTCGACCATGCCGTTGTACAGGCGACCATCCATGGCGCAAAACCCGCTCTGGATCTGCTCCGTGGGATCGCTCACAATCGCGACAAAATCTCGTATATCCTGAGGCATCTCAACGCTCAGATACGTTTTATTGACGCGACATCCGTTTTGCTGGAGAACATCGACCTGTGACTCAAACATATGCACGGTGGCATCAATCGCATTCATGTGCGTATCGAAGATCTGGAGCTCGGGGGCGCACTGGGGATCTCCCGCCCACTTGGCCTCATAGCGCCAGACGGCGCCCTCATCTGCCGGTAAATAACGAACGGCATCGATCTCGTAGCGACCGCAGCACTCGCCGCGCTGCGCATCGCGAACGAGCGCGCACATCGCAGGCTTTGCTTTGTAGTTAATCTTGGATTCCAATTTGGCCACGCGGCTATCGAGGCGAATAGAGCCCAACCTTTGGCCACCGGATGCAAAAACGACATCCATCGACGAGCCATCCAAAAACGGAAGCACCAAAACGGCGAGCTCGCGCTCGTAATCGGAAACGAAAGGGCAAAGCGCCAGCACACGGCCATGATCGACCGGGAGCACCAGCGACGGCACACAAGAACCGCTTGTCGTCGCATGGGCAAACGCTTGAGAACCCTCCCGCTCAATAAGCGCGGCGACATCCTGACCGGCAAAACGAAGCAGCACAAATAGACGGCCCTGACTGCGGCAAAGTGCCAAACGCTTGATACTCATCTACACTTCTCGCTTTCCCAAGGCGTTCGCTGCCATGCGTTTGCAAGCACCCAGGCGCCCAAACCTCAAGACGTCGTAATCGAACATGAGCTTTTTGCACGCACGGGCATTGGGGGCCTTGCTGGTAAGCGCCGCACGCACCATAGCAGCAACAGAAGAAGCGCATTGTGCGAGCGCAGCATCGTTGCCCACGGCAGAACCGGCAAGCGCTGCGGCAACGGCAGCAAACACCTTGCCGCAGCCCGTACCCAGAAGCCTGAGCGCATCGTACAGCACAAGATCGCAGAGGAAATATGCCAGGTCATCGGCATGTTGGACATCAAGACCGTCGCGCTGCCAGTCAGCCAGCACCGCGGAGTAAATCTTCACGTGCTCCAGCAGACGTGTCTCGTCGTCGTAGCGCATGGTGTCCATGAGCGAACCCTTGCGCGCCACGCGGTAGTCATACAGCTTGTTCGAGATAAGCGCGGTCTTGCGCGAACGACCGTACACGGCAAAATCGAAGACCTGGTCCTCACCATACTTAACGGTTTCGTCGAACACGATCCCGTTGCCCAGCAAAAACTCACGCTTGCAGGCGGTGCGCCATGCAAAGGGGCGAGATGCTTCCTTAAACAGCAGATCGGAGCTATAGCCTTCAAACGACACATCGCGCGGGCTCAGCACATAGTTAAGCCACGGATACCCCGCCTCCAGCGGATACGGGTTCGCGCCAAAGGTCAAAACGTCGCAGTCCTCGCGCTCAAAGGCATCGACGATCACGCGGCATGCATCGGGCGTAAAGCGGTCGTCGGAATCCAAGAACGCGACGATAGGCGCCGTGGACGCAGCGATGCCGGCATTACGTGCACTCGACAGGCCACCGTTCTCCTTATCGACCAGGGTAAAGCGCGCGTCCTTTTCGCAATAGGCAGCCGCAATATCGCGCGAGCCATCCGGCGAGCCATCGTTGACCAGCACGCCCTCCCAATCGGGCATGTCCTGCGCAAGCAGGGAGTCCAGGCACCAGGTCAGGCACTCCTCTACCTTATAGATGGGAACGACAACGGAAATCTTGGGGTTAGCCATAGTCACTCGCTCCTACTGTGCGACCGGAACGTCATCAGGGTGTGGGTTGTCGCCGTAGGTGCGCTGATACGTCAGCACGCGCCAGACCAGCGGCAGGCCGCCAATCTTAAAGTAATGCTTAAACGTATTGAGCTTACCCGGCTTCTTAAAGTCAAAGCGCGAATCGATATAGGCGCGGGGCGACTTGACCATCAGGCGCAAGTCGGTCTCGCCACGCGGGTCGAACAGCGACAGATCAAAGCGACCAGCATCCCAATCGGCCTTGAGCTCGGGCGAGGCCTTCTGCCAAAACTGCTCGCGCAGCTCATCGACCAAACGCTCGTCATTCCAACGATACGTATCGACCTTCATGCGCATTAAAATCCCCTGGAGCTGAGCCTTGAGCTCGGGGCGCTCATCCAAAAAGCGCTGCATCTCGGCATATTCGTCGCATACGCAAAACACCTTGTTGGGCGAATTAACGGAGCTCTTCTCGTTATCCTGGCGATAGCACAAAATGGGGTCCGCAATAAACGCGGCACGCTCGGCGCAAGCCCAAACCTTAAAGTTAAAGCCTGCGTCCTGATACGAGGCGCCCGGCGTGGAGAGAAAGCGAACCTGATTGTCGTTGAGGAACTCGCGTCGATAGATAGCCGACCAAATGGAAGGTTTGCGGTAGAAAATTCCCGGGCGATCGACGGGGCGATACGCGGCGCCCGTCATATGCTCGTCGATAATCCCAAACAGCTCACGGCGTTCGCTGGGCGTGGACCAATACAGGTAAAAGTCGCCCTTCACCACATCGGCATGCTCAGCATCGGCCTTGGCGACCAGCTTTTGGAGCGAATCCTCAAACATAAAGTCGTCGGACTCAAGGATGCCCACGTACTCACCGCGCGCCATCTCCAGGCCGCGGTTCATCGAGTCGCCGTAGCCGCTGTTGGCTTTGTCGATCATCTTGACACGGGAGTCGCGCTCCATGTACTCGCGGATAATCGCCGGCGAGCTGTCGGTCGACCCGTCGTTAATGCAGATGATCTCGATGTCCTTGAGCGTCTGAGTCACGGCAGAATCGAGGCACTCGCGCAGGTAGCGTTCGACATTGCAAATGGGAACAAGCAGCGAAACTTTAGGGGTATCAGAGTTCTGCAAGAGAACCTCCTGTTGAATAGCGTGTAACAGGGTTATTTTAGCAGCCGGGTTGCGGCGGGCGGCAGCGCTTGGAATTATATAAAGCGCTCCAGGCAGGCTTTGAGACCGCGAGTCGAAAGATAGAACAGCGTGGCATCTGCCATCGAAACGCCCGGGGTCGCCGCAACGAGCTTGTGGGCAACACGGCGAACGGCGCCCTTAGCAGGCATATCCGCCCACTCCGTTCCCAAAAACGTCGTGAGGTCCATGTTGACGCGAGCCGCCACGCGATGGAAGTCATCGGAATCCAAGCGCGCCAAATCAAACACGATAAGGTCCAGGAACCAGGTGATCAGCTCGCCGGGACACAGGTCCATAAGACCGTAGCCCGCCCAGTCCTCCAAGACCTCCTCGAGCATTCTCATATGGGCATCGAGCTTTTTGGCGCGAGCCTCGACACTGTTGAACTCGTGCGTCGCCGATTCGCTCTCCATCACGTAGTGGTAGAACTTGTCCGGCATGACGACGGTCCTGCGGGCAAGCGCATAAGCCGCAAATTGGAAGACGACGTCCTCGCCCAAAGCCAGACCGGGGGCGAAGCGAATGCCTTCGCGATTGAGCAGCTCGCGCGAAAAAGCCGCACGGCAGGCATAGGGCTGCGCATTCGAATGGAACAGCAGTTGGGGATCACGGGCGCCGAAGGTGCCAGCTTTGGGGCTCATGAGTTGCTGGACACGTTTGGGGGCAGCATCGGCAGGTTCACAGACGCCGCCAAAAACGGCGGCCTCGGCATCCGCAGACTCCATGGCATGCAGCACGCGCTCGACCGTCTGGGCATCGATGTAATCGTCGGCGTCCACAAAAAAGACGGTCTCGCCCTCGGCGACATCGATACCGGCATTTCGAGCACACGAGACACCCGCATTTTCCTGGTCAATCACCAGTACGCGATCGTCAGCCTGCGCGATCTGGCGCAACACGTTCAACGAATCATCAGTCGACCCGTCGTTGACGCAGACAACCTGAATCGAGCGCTCGGACTGGGCCAACAGCGAATCAACGCATCGCTGAATGGAGCGCGCAGAGTTGTAAACGGGGACGACAATGGTAGCTTTAGGACACGAGGCCTCTCCCATGCCGACCTACCCCCTCAGCGATTCGATGAGGAAGGCGGCGACCACACCTGGGCCTCCAACCGAGGCGTAATACTTAGCACGCCCCAAGGCACCATCCGTCGCAAAACTCGGATGCTCGTCAACCCAGCCCTCAGGATCTTTGAGGATGGCAGCGAGGTTCGCGCGCTTCCACGGCTTGAGGTCGTCAAGCGAAAAGTCCCCGGCATCCAAGGCCGCCTGAAATTCCTTGGCCATCTGAGCCAGGAACTCCTTATAGAACTTAGGCGCCAAGCGCACATAGTTCCACATATACGAGTCGTACTTAATGAGCTGATTGAACTTGAGCATGCGCGCGACGTCATCGCTTGCGTGATCGCGGGCAAAATCCTCTCGGATCCAACGTTCGATCTCGGCATACTCGGTATTGACGCAAAAGACCTTAGCCGAAGAATTGACCGAGGAGTTCTCGTTGTCCTGACGATACGAAAGCACGGCATCGTGCAGGTAAACGGCCTTGTCGGCGCAGGCAATCACCTTAAAGGCAAACGACGTGTCCTGAAAGGATGCTCCCGGAGTCGGCAAGAACTTGATGCCGTTGCGCTCAAGAAAATCGCGACGGTACACAGCCGACCAAATCGACGGTTTCTGCTTAAAGAACTGCGTCGTGTCGCTCGGGTGCACCGGCTTACCGCAGTCCTTGGCCTTAAACATCTCGTGCAGCGAACGGCGCTCCTCGGGCTTAGACCAGTAGAAATCAAAGTTCGCCTTCGCAAAGTCGGCATTATTGCTATCGGCGGCCGAGACAAGCTTTTCGAGTGCGTCGGGCGCCATAAAGTCATCGGACTCCAAGATGCCAACGTACTTGCCACGCGCCATCTCCAGACCGTGGTTCATCGAGTCGCCGTAGCCGCTGTTGGCCTTGTCGATCATCTTGACGCGCCTATCGCGCTCCATATACTCGCGGATAATCGCCGGCGAGTTGTCGGTCGACCCGTCGTTAATGCAGATGATCTCAATATCCTTGAGCGTCTGCGCCAGGGCGGAATCGAGGCACTCGCGCAGGTAGCGCTGAACATTGTAAATGGGAATAAGCAGCGACAGAACAGGGCTGCCAGAGGCGTTAGTAGACAAATGTGCTCCTTAGGAAATACCTGTCGTTTCATGGTATCAAAGGGTCAGCGCGCCAGCGGGCGTTTATATAATCTATGGAGCCTCTTGCGGGCAAAGCAGCCCCACGTCATGCGGCGGGCCCATGGCAGGTTCCTGCGTTTTATTCAAAGCTTGCCGCCAAGGTGCGCCGAGCCTTTACAATAGGACAGTCCCAAGGACGTATTCGATAGCTTCCGTGCAGCGCATGCGCGCCGCACGTGAAAGGATATATTGCCCCATGCCTTCAACCCTTCCCGCTCCCATCGACAAGCTCGCCATCGTCGTCGTAACGTACAAGCGCCAGGAACTCCTGGCCAACTTGTTCGACTCCATGACCGAGCTCACGGCAGCGCCCTGGCGCATCGTGATTGTCGATAACGAAAATTCGCGCGAGACCGAGGCCATGTGCTCCGCATTCAACGAGCGCCTGGCCAACCTGTGGGGCATCGACACCGAGCAACCCGACGCGCAGGGCGGCACCGACCGTGTCATCTACGCCCCGCAGCTCGAAAACGGCGGCGGTGCGGGCGGCTTCTCCGCCGGCACTAAATGCGCCTACGACCTGGGCGCCCAATGGTTCTGGGTGATGGACGACGACGTGCTCGTCATCCCCGAAGGCATCGAGCGTCTTGCCAAGTGGACTGACCGCTACGATGTCATCCAGGGTTCGCGCCTGGACTTTGACGGCGGAGCCTTCTTTTGGCAGTACCAGCTCATCCTTTCACTCGGCATCCCTAACCCCATCGCCAAGTGGGACCTGGGACCCGAGGGCTACCGCGCCATGAACCAGCTGTGCTTTGAGGGCGGCATGTTCTCGCGCCGCGTGGTCGACAAGATTGGCCTGCCCGACGCGCGCTTCTTTATCTACGGCGACGATGCCTGCTACGGCTACGTAGCCAGCCAGCACTTCCCCGCCGCCGTGGTCGCCGACGTGGTGCTCAAGCGCGCCCGTGCCGTCTCTAACTGGGATATCGCCGGCAAACGCCAGCTCAACTCTACGAGCGACACCAACCGCTACTACATCATGCGCAACCGAGGCTTCCTCGCTCGCTATATGCAGATCTACGGTGACTACCACCCCATGTTGTTCCGCCTGGGCAATGCCGCGACCTTCTGCAAGGAATTCATTCGCCTGGCTGCCGTTGACAAGTGCTTTAAGACCGGTATTCCGGCGCTGCGACGCGGCATGAAGGACGCCCGCAAGATCATCAAGGATCCCAACTGGAAGCCCATGCCGCCCATGAAGGATACCGAGTAACGGAAGCCGGAAACATCTCGGCGCTTAAAGCCGCTGGCACACCGTAGCCACATGCTGCCCATCAAAACCGAACCCCCAGCGCATGCGACCCACGCCGGGGCGCGGTACACGGATTTCGTCGATGCCATCGCGCTCTATGTCGAGTAGCGACTGCACGGCCAGCAATTCCAACCCCAGCGCATCCACATCGGGGTCATACATCATATTGATCGTTATAAGCGGGCGCTCGTCCAGCATGCCAATCGTATCGGCTATGTCGAACACAGCGCCCGTAGGAAAAACCTGGATGTCCCAGCGACCCGCGCCACACTTTCGCCTCGAAGCAGGATTGGCATAGCCCGGCAAGCCAAAGCAGAGCCCCTGCAAGAGCAGATGATATGGCAGCGGCTTATCTGGGTCGGTCTCACCGATTCCCGCATCCCCCAGGATGCGGCTTAGCGCCCGCTTCACGGTATCCTCGTTCCCACGGCACAGCCCGTCGCGAAACGCATCGACGTCTCGAATGTCTTCGGCAGCGCACTCAAACCACTCAACAATCACTAGACGCAAGGCCTGGCGAAGCTCTTTATTGGGCAATCGCAAAGCACGGAGGCGATCGCCATGCTCTGGCTCCTCAGTCATATCCGTCGTCAGGAAACCGGACAAATATAGCGCTGTCCACATGCCATCGTCAGGCGAGACATCTGGCTCTGCAGTGCCCAAACAAAGCGGGACCTCAGCGCACCCATGGGCCTCGAGCAAATCGAACAAGACCGAAAGGCGGTCGAGATTCCACCCGGCAACTACCTTACTCAGGCAATCGGCATATCCATACAGATCGGCACACACGGGCGCCGTGCAGCCTCGGTCCAGAAAACCGATCACACGCGCTGGATTCGAGCAATAATCCCTACCAAACCGATATCCCTCGAGCCATTCACGCGCATCATCAAGGTATTCCTCGCGCCCAGCATGATTCAACAGAGCCTGGACCTCGGCATCCGAAAAGCCGAACCAACGGTCACACCACGTCGAAAGCGGCGTCGTCAGATAATACGAGCAGCCGTGCAAAGAAAGCGCCGCTTCGGCAGGGCCGGGACACTCCCCCATCAGACATGCGAAGCGTAGCGAATGGCCCGCGGCAGCAATGGCGTCAAACAGCACACGGTCAAGTAGCCCTGCCGGATCGGCGCCGGAAGCGCCCCTTGCGCTCGCACGGCCCAACCACGCCGCGTCGCACCCATCAACGAGCAATACAACTTGCTCATCGCAGGCAATCTCCAGCAACTCAATGAGCACGCCAAGCACCGAGGCGACCTCGTCCTCGCTCGCCGCGCCACGCGCAACACGTTCGATGTGACGCACCTTATCTCGAGCTAAATCCGGGGCCTCCAAGAGCGCCAACAAGCGAGCGCACTCGCCCGAAAGGGCATCGCGCACGACGCCGGCAACAGCGGCGCCACGCCTCGCAGCGCCAGAAAAGTCCAGCGATATCACCGGATAGCAAGCGTACTCATCCCGATAACGCCCGCTGTCCGCATCCCAAATCTGAGCATCGGCAAACGAGATCCGACCGGCGCGACCGACCGCTGGACGCTCCAGAAAAGCCCTGAGCATCGACAAGTTCATGCTCTTGCCAAAACCCTCGGGTCGACAGCACACCACAACGGACGCGTCGCAGTCCAACACATCGGCAATAAACATGGTCTTGTCGACCAGCGTGCAGCAACCAAGAGCCTCCGCATAGTCGTGCATGCCAATGGGCAAAACTGCATCGTCGACACAGCCAATCAAACGCACGTCAAAGCCGGCAGCACAACCATTATTTGCCTGTTCAGACACCAAAACGTTCCCCCTAAATCGCAGCACGACGCCAATTGTAATGACCGCATCGCATGTACCGATGTCACCGCGCAAACATATCGGGCAACGGTAGCAACAAGAGGCGTGAGGGGGCACAACCAATCGTTGCACAACAAAACGGGGCCCGACGCATTCGCACCGGACCCCGTCCCGATTCTTTAGTTATCTGGCAACCGAGAGGCTACTCCTCCGAGCCGTCCTCCCCAGAAGCCTTCTTCTGCTGATCGAGCTTATGCTTACCACTTACGATAGACGTAGCGCCCAGTGTGGCCAAGCTCGCGCTGGCAAGGCTCGCCATCACAATCAGATCGCCCGTCTTGGGCATGTTGCCGCCCGAGGACTTGGTAGCTGTAGTCGTCGTGGTCGTGGTGGTCACCGTTTTGGAGTCATTTTGCTCCTGATTCTGGTTGTCAGCACCGCTCTTGTCGTCGTCTTCGGACTGTTTCTTTTCGTCCTCGGTCTTTTTCTTTTCGCCCTCGGTTTTGCTCTTGTCCTTCTTCTGAGCGGATTTGTCGTCCTTCTCCTCAGAGCTAGAACCCTTATCGGATTCGGTCTTCTCGGAAGCCTTGTCCTTGGAGTCGCCCTTTGCGGCTTCGGTCTTTTCCGTGGAAGCCTGATCAGAGTTGTCCTTGTTCTGGGCCGAGCCGTTATTGACGCCAGCCATCAGCGAAGAGCCCAGCGTAGAACCAAGCTGCACGGAGAAAGAAGGCTTCTTGTCCGGCGAAGCAACGGGAGCGTCCGGCGCCTTATTCGAGTCGTCCTTGAAAACATCGGAATCAGGGGTTGCGTCAGAGCCAGAGCCGTTGTTAGAGCCGATGTCAACGGACGAATCGCTCGAGCCGGTGGATGAGCTAGAGGAGTCAGCGTCGGTCGAACCAGAGGCGGCGCTGTTCGTATTGCCGGCAGAGTTTGAAGACGAATCGCCCGCAGCAGAGCCGTTCGAATCGGAGCCGTTCGAGGTAGAGCCGTCGTTGGTAGTGCCACCAGCAGAGCCATTACCGTCAGCATCGGTCGTGGGCGCATCCATCCTGTCATCGTTGACATCGTCACTCGAGCCGTCATTCGAATCAGGTGTCGGCGAGGGCGCCGGCGTAGGTTCGGGCTGCACGGGCGTCGCAGCGGCAGCCTCATCCTCGGCGATATAAGCCAAGCAGTCCTTCAGCTCATTCTTATAACGGTTCTTCCAGCTCTCATGATACTGGGGCTGGCTCGAATACTTGGTGGCGACATTGTTGACCACGCTATTGGAGAGCGCCGTCACAAACTCACGGTCAGTCATATCATTAGAAAGATTCGCCCAGCGGAAGAAGTCCCTGCAGCCACCGGTGCCGCACATGTTGGTAATGCTCCACACCATGCCCTTGACGCAATCGGCACGGCCCGAAATATCAATACCAAGGCCGCTCTTGAGCCACGCCTCGGTCACCGCATAGTACGAGTTGTACGCATAGGCATCTTGAAGTGCTGAGAACTCAACAGGATCGGTGTTGTACGCACCTTGGAAGGCATCCTGAGCGATACGGCCCAACTCGGTGAGCTGGCCGTTCTCGTACATGGCATTGCTCGTGTTGGAAATCTCGCTGCCGCGATCAATCGCATCCTTAAGCATGCAGTATTTTTCAGGGTTGTAGTTGTAGGCCTGCTTCATAAACGGGATGAGCGACCAACGGCGGTCGAACTGGTAATAGCCCAGCGCGTTATAACCGTCGCCATACGAAAAGCCCTGGTTATAGTTGCCATGGCTCTCATATTTGGTGAAGTACTTCATCTCGGGAGTCACGTTGACAAACGAAACGCCCTGGACCGACCTCAGCACGCCCGAGAAGGACTGTTGGGTGTAAAGGCCCTTATCGATATCGGTGGCATCCGAGGCAACGCCCGGCGTGGGCTCCTCGGCGGCGGCGGGTGCCGGCGCGGAAACGGCACCAAACGAAAGCGCCAGCGTCAGGCCCGCGACAATCGCAGAATGCTTGGGCTGCATAAGATCCTCCCTGCATTGGTGTAGTTAAAGTGCAGTTTGCAAAGATAGAAATAAGTATTGCAGCTCGCCCGTTGTTGCACAACAACCCCTCGGTAAACGGCAACAACCCTCCGCGAAATCTTAAGGAATTGCGCTCAACCTACAGCTTAATGTCAAAGTTGATCTCGGGGACGGCGGCCAAGTCGGCCAACGTCACGCCGTCGACGTACTTTTCGATCACGTCGTCCAGCCCTCGCCAGAACTTGACCGTTGAGCACAGGTCACTGCGGGCGCAGCTGTTGTCGATGCCGTCGCACGCCACGGGCGCCGTGCTGCCCTCGACGGCGCGCAGGATGTCACCCGCACGTACCTCGGAGGGATCCTTGGCCATCATGTAGCCGCCGCCCTTGCCGCGCACGCTCTTAAGCAGGCCCGCCTTCATGAGCGGACGGACCAGCTGCTCCAGATACTTTTGCGAGATATGCTCGCGGTCGGCGACCTCGCGCAGGGCGATCTTGCCCTCGGCGTCACCAAGCGCTGCGATATAGATCATCAGCCGGAGGGCATAGCGGCCCTTAGAAGAAATGAGCATACCTACCCTCCCATCGCATCTGGGACAACATAACCAGCTTTGTTTGTCCCAAATCTTAAGTAAATGGGACAAACACAACAGGTTATTTTGTCCCAGAATTTGAAAAGTCGAGTGGATTAGTCGGGTTTTCCCTTGACTAACGCCGAACCCATAGTAACTTTATTCCGAGAAGATTCCTAGGGTTTAGTACACCTATGAGTACACCATATACAGAGAGGGACAGCATGAGCGCAAATCCGCTGCTTTCCATCGAAGGTCTGACCGCCTCCGTGGACGAGAAGACCATCCTCCACAACGTCAACCTCAACGTCGCCGCCGGCGAGACCCACGTTCTGATGGGACCCAACGGCGCCGGCAAGTCCACCCTCGGCCACCTGGTCATGGGCGACCCCGTCTATACCGTCAACGACGGCCGCATCGTCTTTGACGGCCAGGACATCACCGAGCTCACCACCGACAAGCGTTCGCGCGCCGGCCTGTTCCTGAGCTTCCAGGCCCCGGTCGAGATTCCGGGCGTGCCGCTGTCGAGCTTTTTGCGCGCCAGCATCGCCGGCCGCCCCGGCCTGGAGATGAAGGGCAAGGAGTTCCGCCGTCGCGTCAAGGAGCTCGCGGCCGAGCTCAACATGGATACCGCCTATCTCAACCGCGAGCTGGGCGTGGGCTTCTCGGGCGGCGAGAAGAAGAAGGTCGAAATGCTCCAGCTTCTGCTGCTGCAGCCCAAGCTCGCCATCCTGGACGAGACCGACTCTGGTCTGGACGTCGACGCGCTTTCCACCGTCAGCCACGGCATGGACGCCTACCGCAAGAGCTGCGACGGCTCCATGCTCATCATCACGCACAACACGCGCATCCTGGAGCACCTGGATGTCGACCGCGTCCACGTTATGGTCAAGGGCCACATCGTACGCGAGGACGACGCCTCGCTCATCCCCTGGATCGACAAGAACGGTTTTGAGACCTTCGAGCGCGAGGCCGCCGAGCAGCGCGCCCAGGCCGAGGCCGCCGCTGCCGAGCAGCAGGCGTAAAGGGGCGACGCAATGACCAAGAACCGCACCGAGGTCGCGGACATCGACCGCAGCCTCTACGACTTCACCTATGGCGAGGAGGGATTCGAGCGCCTCGACGCCGGCATCACGCCCGACATCGTGCGCGAGATCAGCGCCAAAAAGGACGAGCCGCAGTGGATGCTCGACCTGCGCCTCAAGTCCCTCGAGATCTTCAATCGCTTCCCCGACCCGACGTGGGGCCCCTCCATCGAGGGCTTGGACATGGACAACATCGTCACCTACGTCAAGCCCAACACCGACCAAAAACACGACTGGGAATCGGTGCCCGACGACATCAAGAACACCTTTGAGCGCCTGGGCATCCCCGAGGCCGAGCGCAGCTACCTGGCGGGCGTCGGCGCGCAGTACGACTCCGAGCTCGTCTACCACAACATGCAGGACACAGCGTCTAAGATGGGCATCGTCTACTCCGGCATCGAGGAGGCCCTGCACGACCCGCAGTGGGAACCGCTCATCCACGAGAAGTTTATGACGCTCATCCCGCCCACCGACCACAAGTTTGCGGCCCTGCACGGCGCCGTATGGTCGGGCGGCTCGTTTGTCTACGTGCCCAAGGGCACCAAGCTCGACTTCCCGCTGCAGAGCTACTTCCGTCTTAACGCCAAGGGCGCCGGCCAGTTTGAGCACACGCTCATCATCGTCGAGGACGACGCCGACCTGCACTTTATCGAGGGTTGCTCCGCGCCCAAGTACAACGTAGCCAACCTCCACGCCGGCGCCGTCGAGCTCTTTGTGGGCAAGCGTGCGCACCTGCGCTACTCGACCATCGAGAACTGGTCCAAGAACATGTACAACCTCAACACCAAGCGTGCGCGCGTGGACGAGGACGGCGACATCGAGTGGATCAGCGGCTCCTTCGGTAGCCACGTGGGCTACCTCTACCCCATGAGCGTGCTCAACGGCCGTCGCGCCCGCTCGAGCTTTACCGGCATCACCTTCGCCGGCGCCGGGCAGAACCTCGACACCGGCTGCAAGGTCGTGCTCAACGCGCCCGAGACCTCGGCAACCGTCGAGACCAAGGGCATCTCCAAGAGCGGCGGCATCCAGACGTTCCGCAGCTCTATCGTTGCCACGCCCAAGGCCGAGGGCTCCAAGGCAACCGTGAGCTGCCAGTCACTGATGCTCGACGACCAGAGCCGCTCCGACACCATCCCGGCCATGGACATCCGCGCCAAGAACGTCGACATCGGCCACGAGGCCACCATCGGACGTATCGGCGACGACAAGGTGTTCTACCTGATGAGCCGCGGTATCCCGGAGGAAGAGGCTCGCACCATGATCGTCAACGGCTTTGCCAACCCGGTCTCCAAGGAGCTACCGCTTGAGTACGCCGTCGAGATGAACAACCTGATCAAGCTCGAGATGGAAGGAGCGATCGGATAATGAATCAGACCACCAACACCGCTGCTACCACCCTTGAGCAGGTCAATGCGATGCCGGCTGCCACATGGGGCTGGCTGAAGATGAATCAGACCAAGCTCGAGCTCTCTGACGAGCTTGCCGCCGCTCCCACCGAGACCGTTGAGGTCGAGGGCTTGGAAGAGCAGTTTACTGGCGTGGCAGACGCCTTCGACACCGCCATGGACGCCATGGCCGAGCGCTTCCCCGAGCGCCGCGCCTCCGCGCCCGGCGATGCCGCCGACCGCGCCCGCATCACGCCCGAGACCGAGCTCGACGTGCCCGCAACCTCCGTCTACCAGGCCGGCGCCATCAAGCTCGAGGAGGAGCTCTCCCCTGCTGAAGCCTTCGAGACCGGCATGGGCGAGGCTGCCTACACCTACTTGGCCGACCACGCCACCAAGCGCATCGTCATCGATGTGCCCGCATACAAGCACGCCACGGTTACCGTGCGCGTGAGCGGTGTCGATGCAGCCGCGGCCATCGCCGCCATCGACGTCGTCGCCCGTCCCCAGTCGACGCTCGATCTGCTTATTGCCCTGGACTCTCCCGTTGCCGGCCAAGGCGTCGTGGGATCCGTGCTACGCGTGTGCGCCCACGAGTACGCCACCGTCAACGTGACCTGCACGCAGACGCTCGACGATAGCTGGATCGCGCTCGACGACACCGGCCTGTTCCTGGACGAGGGCGCGCGCGTCAACGTGCAGCACACCGTCCTGGGTGCCGGCGCCAGCGCCACCGGCCTTGCCGGCGACCTGCTGGGCGATACCGCCAAGGTCACCATCGATACTGACTACCTGGGCGCCCGAGAGCAGGTGCGCGACTTTAACTACGAGCTGCGCCACCGCGGTCGCAAGACCGAGTGCGAGATCGACGCCAACGGCGTGCTGACCGGCACGTCCAAGAAGGTCTACCGCGGCACCATCGACCTCGTGCACGGTTGCAAGGGTGCAACCGGCACCGAGCGCGAGACGGTGCTTTTGGCCAACAAGGGCGTCGACAACAAGACCGTTCCCGTCATTCTCTGCGACGAGGACGACGTCGCCGGCAACCACGGAGCCACCATCGGCCACGTCCGCGACGAGCAGCTGTTCTACCTCGCCTGCCGCGGCCTTGACCAAAACGCCGCCGAGGACCTGTTCGTCCGCGCCAAGCTGGAGGACGCCACACTTTCCGCCACCGACGAGCGCACCCGCGCCGCCGTCGTCCGCCTGGGCAACAACCTGATCGACAACTTTGAAGAGGAGCTCGCATGATCGACACCGAGCACGTTAAATGCGACACCTGTACCGCACCGGAGCCTATGGAGCTCGACGCCAGCGACGAGGCTTCGCGCGGCTGGCCCACCGTAGACATCGAGACCAACCCCTACAAGGCGCAGTTCCCGCTCTTCCAGCAGCACCCCGAGATCGCCTTCCTCGATAGCGCCGCCACCGCGCAGCGCCCTGCCTGTGTGCTCGACGCCGAGCGCGACTTCTATCAGCGCATGAACGCCAACCCCCTGCGCGGCCTGTACTCGCTGTCCGTCGAGGCAACCGACGCCATCGCGAAGGTCCGCCAGCAGATCGCCGACCTCATCGGCGCATCACAGGCCAACGAGGTCGTCTTCACCCGCAACACGAGCGAGTCGCTCAACCTGGTCGCCAAGAGCTTTGCGCCCACAGTGCTCAAACCGGGCGACGAGGTCGTCATCACCATCATGGAGCACCACTCCAACCTGATTCCGTGGCAGCAGGTCTGCCGCGAGACCGGCGCCAAGCTCGTCTACCTCTACCCCACCAAGACCGGTCAACTCACCACCGAGGAGGTTCTGTCCAAGGTGGGCCCCAAGACCAAAATCTTGGCCGTGGGTCAGGTGTCTAACGTGCTGGGCGTCGAGAACCCGGTCAAGAACCTCGGCAAGCTCGTGCACAAGTACGGCGGCTACCTGGTCGTCGACGGCGCGCAGTCGCTGCCGCACATGCCGGTCGATGTGGCCGACCTGGGCGCCGACTTCTTTGCCTTTAGCGCGCACAAGGCCATGGGCCCCATGGGCATCGGCGTGCTGTGGGGCAAGATGGGCCTGCTCAACGCCATGCCGCCCATGCTCACCGGCGGCGAAATGATCGACTCTGTTACCGAGCAGGACGCCGTCTGGGCGCCCGTTCCCGAGAAATTCGAGGCCGGCACGCAGGACGCCGCCGGCATCTTCGCCACGGGTGCCGCCCTTGATTACCTGGTCAACACGGTGGGTTACGAGAACATCCAGGCACGCGAGCAGGCACTCGTCCACTACCTGATGGGCGAGCTCATGCAGCTCGACTTTGTCCAGATCATCGGCTCCATCTATTGGGACAACCACCACGGCGTCGTGAGTTTTAACGTCAAGGGCATCCACCCGCACGACGTCGCGAGCATCATGGACATGGACGGCGTCTGCATTCGCGCCGGTCACCACTGTGCACAGCCGCTGCTCACCTGGCTGGGCGTCGAGAACCTCGCCTGCTGCCGCGCCAGCGTGGCCTTCTACAACGACAAGGCCGACATCGACAAGTTCATCGCCGGCCTGCATCACGTTTGGAGCACGTTCAATGGGTAATCTGTACACCTCCACCACATTTATGGAGCACAACTCGCACCCCGACTATAAGTACGAGATGGATGCTCCCACGCACGAGCACGACGGCATCAACCCCAGCTGCGGCGACGAGCTCACCTTGCAGCTGCGCGTCGAGAACGGCGTGATCGAGGAGGCCTCCTTTACCGGCCACGGCTGCGCCATCAGTCAGGCCAGTGCCGACATCATGGCCGACCTCATCACCGGCGAGACCGTCGAGGAAGCTCACCGCCTGGCAGAGCTCTTCCTCGCCATGATCCGCGGCGAGCAGCTCTCCGAGGAGGACCTGGAAGACTTGGACGAAGCCGCCCAGCTCCAGGACATCTCGCACATGCCCGCCCGCGTCAAATGCGCCGAGCTCGCCTGGCGCACCCTCGACGGCATGCTCACGGGACAAAATAATCAGTAGTATTTGTCCCAAATCTTAAGAAATTTGTTGGCCGAATCGCTTGACTAAGAGTGGTTCGGCCATTTTCTATTCCGAGAGCTCAGCCTGTGCCTTCACCCGCGCATAAGCGCGCACGATACGAGAGACGGTACTTTTGCCAATCCCGGTATGCCGCTCAATCTGGCGCACCGTAAAACCGGCATCGTGCAATCCAAAAATAACGGTATCGCGCTGCGCCGGCGGTGCGGCTTTAACCCCGCGAAGCGGAACCCCGAGTTCCTTCGCCATCTTGTCGGCAAAGGCGTGGCGTTCCCACTCCGTCTCTTTCATATCGCACAGCGCTGGCTCACTGCCGTCGGGCGCCGAAAGCGAATAGGCAATAAAGCCCTCGGCAGAACCAAAAAGCTCAAGCACGCAAGAAGGATCAGAAAATCCCCTCGCGACATCGGCCGCGTCACCGTCGTAAGCGCACAAATGCTCCGGAAAGCTGTTCCAGGGATAACGCTCAATGAGACTGATGCCCACCTCCTGCGGATCGGCGTGTACGGAGCGAATAGCCTCCATCACCTGCCAATCGGTATCGAGCGAACGCCGGTCAAAACGGTTCTGGAACAGATGGCCTGTGCGCCCCGTGCGTTTATTGAACCGCCGCGCGTACGTCAAAAGCAGCCGGTGCATCGCCGCGCTCATCCTGTCCTCGTAATCTGCAAGCACCAAATGCACGTGATTGCCCATAAGGCACCAGGCGATAACCGTCACGCCCTCCTCGCGGCAGCACTCGCGCATCAGCTCCAAAAACTCCCACCGGTCTTCATCGCCCTCAAAGATGAGCTGTTTGCCCACACCGCGAGCACAGACATGGTAAAAGCCGGTAACCGTTCTCCAAACGCGCTGCATGGCGCTCCCTTCGCCGGGATCTGCTTACCATCCAATACAGCACGATTGAAGCGTGCCATCAAAACATTCACGCAAAACAATACACTCGCGCGGCCAAAGGCAGCAAACAGGCGGCGAACGGCACCGTTGCAACAGGTCAACCACTGCAACGCTTGCAAGAGCGGACCAAAAGCTTGCCAAAGACGGACCCCCTCTACGGAAGCTCACGACCACAGAACATAGAGTTAAACCGTTTCAATTAAAACTTCAGGACTTCTCGCTACGAAAACTGAGCCGTTCGCCGAATATTCCGTGCATTTCGCGGTATTATAGGGGCTGCATGTCATGTCCCTTTCGAAGGGTCGCCCGGCAATCGCCAGCCACGACCCCCAGACGGGACGCCAACACGATAGAGAGGAGAGGCATGCAGTACTCACAGGAAGTGGAGAACATGTGCCCCGTTGCCAAGGGTGCATACCACGGCCCCGCACCCATCCCCGAGGAGGGCAAGTGGGTCCAGGCTAAGGAGATTTCCGACATCTCCGGTCTTACGCACGGTGTGGGTTGGTGCGCACCTCAGCAGGGCGCCTGCAAGCTCACGCTGAACGTCAAGAACGGCATCATCGAGGAGGCCCTCGTTGAGACCATCGGCTGCTCGGGCATGACCCACTCTGCCGCCATGGCTTCCGAGATCCTTCCCGGTAAGACCATCCTCGAGGCCCTCAACACCGACCTCGTCTGCGACGCTATCAACGTTGCTATGCGCGAGATCTTCCTGCAGATCGTTTACGGCCGCAGCCAGACCGCGTTCTCCGAGGGCGGCCTGCCCGTGGGCGCCTCCCTCGACGACCTCGGCAAGGGCCTTCGCTCTCAGGTCGGCACCATGTTCGGCACCAAGGCCAAGGGTGCTCGTTACCTCGAGCTCGCCCAGGGCTACGTCACCCGCATGGCCCTCAACGACAAGAACGAGATCATCGCATTCGAGTTCCTGAACCTCGGCAAGTTCACCGACGCCGTCAAGGCCGGCAAGACCCCCGAGGAGGCCATCGCTGGCGCTATGGGCCACTATGGTCAGTGGGAGAACGCTGCCAAGTACATCGACCCGCGCACCGACGAGGAGACTCACTCCGTCGCCAGCGTGTTCCCGGTTCACGAGTAGAAAGGGAGGGAAATAACTATGACTGTTACGTTCGAAGGTTACGAGCGCCGCGCTGACAAGATCAACAAGTGCCTCGCCGACAACGGCATCGCCTCCCTCGAGGAAGCTCTGCAGATCTGCACCGACAAGGGCTTCAACCCGCGTGAGATCGTCAACAACACCCAGTCCATTGCCTTCCAGAACGCCGAGTGGGCCTACACCCTCGGCTGCGCTCTCGCTGTCAAGCGTGGCGCCAAGACCGCTTCTGAGGCTGCCGCCATCATCGGCGAGGGCATCCAGGCCTTCACCGTCCCCGGCTCCGTCGCCGAGGACCGCAAGGTCGGTCTGGGCCACGGCAACCTGGGCGCTATGCTGCTCTCCGACGACACCGAGTGCTTCGCCTTCCTGGCAGGTCACGAGTCCTTCGCTGCCGCTGAGGGTGCTATCGGCCTGGCTCTGAACGCCAACAAGGCTCGCAAGAAGCCGCTGCGCGTCATCCTCAACGGTCTGGGCAAGGACGCTGCTCAGATCATCGCCCGCATCAACGGCTTCACCTACGTGAAGACCCAGTTCGACTACTTCACGGGCGAGCTCAAGGTCGTCGAGACCATCCCCTACTCCGATGGTCCCCGCGCCGCCGTCAACTGCTACGGCGCCGACGACGTCCGCGAGGGCGTTGCCATCATGTGGCACGAGAACGTCGACATCTCGATCACCGGTAACTCCACCAACCCCACGCGCTTCCAGCACCCCGTCGCTGGCACCTACAAGAAGGAGCGCCTCGAGGCTGGCAAGAAGTACTTCTCCGTCGCTTCTGGTGGCGGCACTGGCCGTACCCTGCACCCGGACAACATGGGCGCCGGCCCTGCCTCTTACGGCATGACCGACACCATGGGCCGTATGCACTCCGACGCCCAGTTCGCCGGTTCTTCCTCCGTGCCTGCGCACGTCGACATGATGGGTCTCATCGGCATGGGTAACAACCCCATGGTCGGTGCCACCGTCGCCTGCGCTGTCGCCGTCGAGGAGGCCCTCAAGGCCTAATCGCGCCCGCGCGATGCTCATATAGCTGAGCTTTGGAGCCGCTACCCACCCGGGTAGCGGCTCTTTTTGTTTGCGCTGTCGCAGGGTAGCTAATGCCGATATATCAGTTGGGGCGAAATACAAGATGTGATGAGATGGAGCGTCAGAGCGTCCATGACGCCCACCTGCCATATTTGCCCTTTACCGATTTGCCGAGTCTTTGCGGCCCCATTGCCGATCACCCGTGCGACAATGCGCCGGACGAGAAAGGAATCCGATGGAATCGACTGATGTACTGGTAATTGGATCTGGCATTGCGGGCCTTTGCGCCGCCATCGAAGCGGCACGCACGGGTGCAACCGTCGCTGTGGCAAGCGCCGGCAAGACTATGAGTGGATCGAGCTTCTTCCCCGGAACCTGGGGCCTGGGGCTTATCGGACCCGTTAACGAAGACGATGAACAGGACCTCATCGACACCATTCAGACCGTTGGTGGCGGCGTCGCCGACCCCGAGCTTGTCCAGACGTTTGTCCACGGCATTCCCCAAGCGATTGACTGGCTCGAGCAAGACCTGGGCGTTGAGCTCCAGCGTCCGCAAAGCGCCGAGAGTGCTCAGCAAAAGCAATTCATCCCCTGCTTTGACCACAAGACGCGCATGTGGCGCGGCCTCACCCGCAAGCCCCTTGAGGACGCTCTGACGACCTGGATCGAGTCGCTCGGCATTCGCCTGCTCCCCCGCCATGAGCTTATCGACCTTGTTGAGGACACGAACGGCAGAATAACCGGAACCGTACTCTACGACCTTACCGAAAATCGAATCGTGCCCTTTGCTGCCAAGGCCACGATCATCGCAGCCGGTGGCACAGGCGGCCTGTTCGAGCGCAGCCTTACGTCGGCTGATGTGCTCAGCTCCTCGCAGGCCATCGCACTGGCGCACGGCGCAACACTTACTAATATAGAGTTCATGCAGATGATGCCCGGCTTCATCGAGCCCAGGCGTAACTTGGTCTTCAACGAGAAAACCTGGCGCTACGTGCATGTAGACCAGCCGGTAGATATTGCCGACGACAAGCTGAACGACCTGCTCGAGCAGCGCTCTGGATATGGTCCCTTCACGTCACGCTTGGCCTCCCGCGCTATCGATCTCGTCATCGATCAGGCAGGTGTCGAAGGCCTGGCACTCCACTACGACTTCCCCCGCGAGGATGTCCCAGAGTTTGTGCAGACCTTTGCCACCTGGCTGCAAGACGAGCACGGCATCGCGCCGACCGACGAGATGCGCGTTGCGATGTATGCCCACGCTGCTAACGGCGGCATCAAGATCGATAAGACCGCGCACACGGGCGTTGAGGGCCTCTACGCTTGCGGCGAGGCGACAGGCGGCATGCACGGCGCCGACCGCATTGGTGGCTTGTCAAGCGCCAACGGCATCGTATTCGGACGTATCGCGGGCGCATCGGCAGCCCTCACAGCGCAGAAAGAGCCTGAAGCGGCCCTGAAGACGGATATCACCCTCCCCCAGTACGGCATTGCCACAACAGATGCCGATCGCCTGACACACAGCCTTAGGCACACGATGAGCACCTATTGCATGATCAACAGGACCGAAACAGGCCTATCCGAGGCCCTGCAACAGCTTGAAAGCCTGCAAGACAAGGCCATGGCGCTGAGCAAGCCGCATGCCGATGACAGCGAGATCGCAGCCCTCGCCCGCCTACAGTCGCAGATTCAGCTGTCGACGGAGATGGTCAAAGCCATGCGTAAGCGGACCGAAAGTCTCGGATCGCACTATCGAGCGGATTAAACCGGACACCTATCTAAAGCAGAACACAATCAATCGATATCCATGGGCCCCGTGAGCTTGAAGCAGCACGGGGCCCATTCGTGTCCGCACGACAGCGTATCCTTATTCTGAATATAGAGCGGGCAAAGCCCGCATAGAAAATAGACCAGCGAGGAGGAGATATGGACAGCAGGGATATCGAGAAATGGCGTGTCGAACTTGACAGCTACGCCCATGTGGAAGACGGCGTTGAGTATTGGCTCGCACGCGATTTAATGGAACCCATGGGGTACACTCGATGGGAGAACTTCGCCGAAGTTGTTAAGAGGGCAAAAGTCTCGTGCGAAACAAACAAAACTCCAGTTGATTCCCATTTTCGTGACACCACGAAAATGGTAACTGCCGGTGTCGCCGCTCGCGCGGTTAAAGACTACAAACTTACGCGCTATGCATGCTATTTAATCGCACAGAACGGAGATTCAAACAAGCCAGAGATCGCGCTCGCCCAGGCATACTTTGCCGTGCAGACGCGCCGCCAAGAGCTCATAGAGCAGCGCTTCGCAGAGATTCAGCGCTTGCAGGCGCGCCACTCGCTATCCGATTCAGAGAAACAGCTCTCGGGTATTGCGTTCAAACGCGGCGTGGACTCCAAAGGATTCGCGATCATCAAGTCGAAGGGCGATGAGGCGTTATTCGGCGGCAGAAGCACGGCGGAAATGAAGCAGCAGCTCGGCGTACCCAAGAGCGCGGCATTGGCGGACAGGTTAGCCGATGTCCTCATCAAAGCAAAGGACCTCACGAACTCGATGACGGCCTTCAACGCCGAGGAACACGACTTGTACGGTCTGGACCAGATCAAACAAGAACACGTCGAGAACAACACGAGCGTGCGTGGCAGCCTCATCGACCGCGGAATTGTTCCCGAGAACCTACCGCCTGCCGAGGATACAAAAAAGCTCGAGCGTCGCGTGAAGGCAGACGAGAAGAAACTCAAGGAGGGTACTGACGGTTTCACCGATCCCCAGGGTAGACTCAATCTGTGAAAGCGGCCGCGCCCTTTCGGGTTCGACCCCGTGCGAGGTCAATAAAAAAGCGACCAGCCTAAGCCAGTCGCTTTAACGATCTTTGGGTGGGCCGTCAGGGGGTCGAACCCTGGACCTTGGGATTAAGAGTCTTGAACGTGATGTTATGGAGTGCCTTGTAGCAGCAAAATCGCAGGTAGTTATGTTTCCACACGCTCTCACCGCACTGAAACTGCATTGCAGAACGGATATTGACGGATATCTGGCAATGCATAAAGCCCCTCCCCGGCAGTTCATGCCGGGGAGGGGCTGCATCTATCAATTTCTAAAGTCTTTTTGGCTGCCGACGCGCACGATTGCCCATCCGAGAAGACCGGTCAGCAGTCCTGCAGCAGCGCCGACAATAAAACAGATATCAAATGGATTCATATGCACACCTATCGATAGAGTTGCTTGACGAGCGCTTGGCCGATGGCAACGTTGGTGTCGCGGCCCTGGTATCCGTCCGCACCCGATGATCCGCACGAGATACCTTGAGCGATGAGCCACTGCTGGTGTTTGAAGACCGTTCCCGAACCCATCTGTCGCGCCTGAACACCGCCGACCACGGGATAGACTTTGCATCCGACCTTGTCCTGCAGGGCGCGGACGGCATTCGAGCCAACCCCGCCCTTGACGTACTCGATTACGCCGCGGTCGCATGCCCAAAGGTATCGCTCATTCGCCGGCCATTGACCGGAGATCACGCCATCGGCAGTCGTGCCGAGCTGGCATTGCAGCTCCTTGGCCATCTTCGGGCCGAAATATCGCGTGTCTCCGAGGCTCGGGACCGTATTGTCCGCGACTTCCGTATTTGACCCATTCAGTGTCTTGCCGTCGCCAAGCCAGTAGAGCGTGCCGTCCCATGGGTAGCTGTAGTACGCCTTGATGTTGGACTCGCGCCCGGTCTGGTCGCCCTTGGTGCCGGTGACGGTCCCCTTTTCAGAAATGGAGAATTGGGCCAAGAGGTCGCCGCGAGCGGATCCATAGGGAGAGACGCACACGGCGGTGTGGCACTTCTCGTTGAGGTAGATGTCTCCACGCTGGGCGGACTTGACGCCCATCTTACGCCAGCAGAAAAGGCCCGTCTTGAGCAGCTGCTCCCGCATGTTTCCGGTATACGAGGCTCCGAAGGTATTGACGCCGACCGCGCGGAGGGCGGTCACTACGGCCGAGGAACAGTCGCGATCGCCACCGGCAATAGTGACGGTGGTGCCGTCGGACAGACAAATCGTCTCGGTCGTTCCGTCCCCCATGCGGTTGGCCTGCGAGTATCCGTGACCGCCGCCCCCATCATGGGAGACGAGGTGTTCCATGACCTGCGCGAAGGCCTCGCGCTGTGTGATGGCCATGGCCTACTCAACCGCCTTGGCGTCATATGCGGCATGGGGCTCGCTGTACGACATGGCACGCTTCGAGTCCGACGCGCCCTTGGTGGTCGGATCGACGATCACGCCGAAGCCGGCGAGAACGGTCAGGATGATTCCGACGAGCTGGATGAGCGACCCCTGGGAGATAGGCGCCACGACTCCGAGGATTCCGAGCACCTGATAGGCTGCGCTGATTACGGCGGCGGCCAATGCCGCGAGCGTCTGCTTATTCTTGAAGCGAAGGGCCCAGTTGATTTTCATTTTTCAGCTCCTAATCTGACCCGCCGATACCGTGATGCAGGTCGTAATTCTTCTCGACGCGGTCGAGCCGGTTGAACAAGGTGATGACCTGTTGCTCGACCTTCGTGAGGCGCTCGCCGTGGTCGTCGAGCTTGCGGTTGATCTCCTTGACGCCATCCTTGATCTCGCTCGTGTCGCCGCAAAGGCTGTCGAGCTTGTCTTCGGTCCGCTGCTCCTTGGCAGACGATGTTTTGGATACGGAGACGCGCCCGATGAAGAACGTGACAATCACAACGGCGGCCGAGAGGACCGACGTTGCCTCCCCGATGCTCAGCGCCGGCACCCTAAACCTCCTCCGCGTACTCTTCTCCGACGATCTCCTCATATTCGTCGCATGTGATCCACTTGCAGGCCACGGCTCGATGCACCATGGCCTTGGTCCAGAGGCCGCGCTCGTAGTAGCGCCTCACCTTGTCATAGTTCTTCGAGTGCGCCGCCGTGGTTGCAGCCTTGACGCGTCCCGCCATTACTGTTCACCCCCGACCGTCATCATCAGGTAGTCGATGTTTGCCGTGTTGGTCTCGGTTTGGCTGGGCTCGGCGACCTTCTCGCGCATCTGCTCAAGCAGCTTGTCCACGTCCGGGGCCTCACCCTTTCCGTAGGCGGCGACGGCCGCGGTGTAGGCGAGCTTTCGCGCCTTCCGCTCAATGTACTCGTCATCGTCGATAACGCCCGCGTCGTGCGCCGCGTCGGGGTCGCCGATCTGCGACAGCAGATCGCGCAGGGCGTTGACCTCGGCCATGGTGCCGTCTTGAAGCTCGTTGGGGCGCGGCATGTCTTCCTCAGTGTCCATGCGGACTCCTCTCTTGTCGGGGAATGTGTCGCCATCGTATTGGCGCCGTGAGATTGCCGGGCCGCTTCGATGGGCGCAAAGAAAGAAGGCGCGCCGCGGCACGCCTTCGATTCTTCTGTTATTTCGCGGCCGCTTCGCTTAGGCCGCTGCTTTGAGTTGCCGGTTCTCCGCTATTGTGAGGGCTTGCCTCCGCTTGAATCGTCCCTCGGGTTGGCCTGCATTGAGCACCCCCCCCCCTCCCGCGCGAGATTTTCGAACAGGCTGCGGTACAGCGCGTCCATGGCCAAAACGCTGCGGTGCGCGTCCAGCCGCTTCATGCCGCCGCGCCAGCTCTGGTAGCTCCGCTCAACCTGCTCGGGGGTCATGACGCCATCGGCGACCATGCGGGCCATCTTCTTCAGCTTGCGGCGCTCGCGCGTGATGGAGTCGCGGCACGGCTTCACGACTATGCGGCCCGTCTCCGTGTAGAAGATGCGCTTCTTCAGCCACGTGAAGCCGCGCGACAGCTTCACCACGCGGGTCTTGCGCGGGTTCAGCTCTATGCCCAGCTCGGCGCACTTGCGCCCTATCAGCAGCAGGCACACCTGCAGGTACTCCTTGCTCTCGTGGATCAGGTAGAAGTCGTCCATATAGCGCCCGTAGGCCTCAGGGCGCAGCATCTCGGTCACGTAGTGGTCGATGCGGTTGGGGTGAGCCACCGCGCATATCTGGTTCGGCTCGCTGCCCAGACCCAGGCCCACCTCGCCCTGTGCGTCTATCAGGCGGTGCTCGAGGGCGACCACGCGCGGATCGAGCAGCGCGTCGGCCACCTGCCGCTTGACGGGTTCGTGGGCTATGCGGGCGAAGTAATCTGAGAAGTCGCCCAAAAGGATGTATCCCTCGCGCCTGTGCCGCCGCCAGTGGTCGGCCAGGTGGCGCTTGAGCAGCTTCAGGGCGTAATCGGTGCCGCGCCCCTTGATGTTGGCGGAGTTGGCCGTTATGAGTGTCGGGACTATCGCGGGTACGAGGGCGTTCTGAGAAAGCGACTTCTGAATCACTCGCTCTGGGAAGTGCACGGCGCTGATGTGGCGCAGCTTGCCGCGCTCCCACAGGTCGAAGCGGATGAAGCCCCGGCATATGTCGCGGCCCTCCAGAAGGTCGTTCCTCGATTTGACCGCGTTTCGCAGATAGTCCTTCATATAACGCTGCGTGGAGGACTTCCACATCACGCCGCCCGCCGCCTGCTTGGAGGCCTTGCAAAGGCTGTTGAGGTCGGCCACGGCCTCAAGGGTGCACGGCTTCACGCGCTCGGCCTTGGCCTTGGCGCGCCTCTCCTCGCGGCGCTTGCGGCGCGCGGCCCTTCTTTCCTCGGAGTTCATCGAAGGCACCCCGCACGGCTCTCAGTGTGGCTCTGGCAGCCGCTTGAGGTATGGCCATGAAACGCGGCGAAGCCACGGAGCGCCGCGCCATGCAAGCAGCGTCCGGCCACCCTCGCGGGGTGCGTATTTACGGGCGCATGCCCGACGGTCGCGCCTTCCTTCCTCTTCGCGCTCTGCTTTCGGCTCTGGGGCCTACTCGGTCTGGCAATAAGGGAATCCGGGGCGGGGGCGAACCCAGACGTTCGTCGCGGAGTTGTAGTTGGCATTGCCGTTGTTGTTGACGTAGCACACGTTGGACGACGAGCCACCCATGACGGAACGCAGCCACCAGTTGTACCGATATACAAGGCGGGACCGCCGTCCATTATAGCGAACGCAGGCGCTCTAGCTCGGCCTCGGCCTCGGCTATGCGCTCCTCGGTGGACTTCTTGCCGGTGACGCGCACGTTCTTGCGCGCGCCCTTCAGCAGCTTGATCTCCTCCTCGACCATGGCCGCCAGCTCCTCGAAGCGGTTGGCGTTCACGGGCAGGCCGATATCCATGAGGCACTGCATGTCCAGCATAAGCTGCTCGCAGTCCGCTATGGCCAGCGTCAGGTAGCGTTTCCTCTCCAGCGCGTTGAACGAGGTGTTGGGGTAGAAGCAGTCGGCGCGGTTGACGTTGTACACGATGCCGCGCGCCGTCTCCACGGTCGGCACCGCGTTCAGCAGCCTGTAGGCCTTGGGCACTACCGAGGAGGACGCCATCAGCTTGTTGACCTCCACGCGGATGGCGATGGCCTGCGTGAAGAACTTGTATTCGGACACCTCGCGGTTGCGCTGGTAGACGCCGCTCACGTGCACCTCCTGGGGAAACTGGCGAAAAACCCGGCCCGCTTCGCGGGCAGGAGGCGACCGCGCAAGGCGGTCGCCTAGAAGCAGAGTATAGAGCACTCGGCTGGCTAGCCGACGAGGAAGCCGGGGCGGGGGCGAACCCAGACGTACGTCGCGGAGGTGCAGCTGGCATCGCCGTCGCCGTT